>CABZEU010000006.1 GCA_902524795.1 uncultured Pelagibacteraceae bacterium | reverse complement strand
CATCTAAGGAAAGAGTAAAAAAAACAAACCTATATAATTTTTTTATTTTTTTAGAAGAAAAAAACAAAATTCAATTAAGTTTTGATTATAGTAAAATCTGGTCCTGGAGCATTAATCATCCTGTTGAATTTTGGTTAAGCTTAATAGATTATTTAGGTATAAAGTACAAAGGAAGCTCTAGCCCAGTTATTGAAAAGAATAAGTTTATATACAATCAAGAATTTTTTAAAAATATTAAAGTTAATTATGCAGAAAATATTATATCTAATCTTAATTCATGCCCGATTACTTTTATCAATGAACTTGGTTTCAAGAAAAGTTATTATAAGGAAGATTTAGTATCAAAAACGTCAATATTAGCTAGCTATTTTAGATCTATTGGGGTTAAAAAAGGAGACCGGATTGTAGCTGTTACGGTAAACAGTGCTGAGACACTAATTGCATTTTTAGCAGTGAACTCTATCGGGGCGATTTGGTCATCCTGCTCGCCAGATTTTGGTGAGGCAGCTATTTTAGATCGTTTTAATCAAATAAAACCAAAAGTATTATTATATTCTAAAATTTATTTATATGGTGGAAAAAAATTTGATATTGAAAAGAAAATAAAAAATGTAATCAATAATATCAAAACACTCGAACATACCATTTGTATTAATTATCCAGACAAGAATCTGGATAAAGGAATAGACGAAATAAGTTTAAATTCAATTTTTCAAAAAGAAACTTATCAAGGAAAAATTATTTTTGAGGAAAACTCATTTAATGACCCAATGTATATTCTTTATTCTAGCGGAACAACTGGTAAACCTAAATGTATAGTTCATAATACTGGTGGACCACTTTTACAACATACAAAGGAGCAACAGCTTCACTGTGATCTTAAAATAGGCGATAAATTATTTTATTATACTACCTGTGGATGGATGATGTGGAATTGGCTTATTACAGGTTTAGCATCAGGAGTTTCATTAGTACTTTATGATGGATCCCCATTTTACCCAGAGAAAGAAACCCTTTTTAAAATTGCTGAAGAAGAAGAAATAACATGCTTTGGAACAAGTGCAAAATTTATTGACGCTTTAAGAAATGATAAGGTAAATATTCTAGAAAAATATAATTTAGATAAACTTCAATCAATATTAAGCACAGGGTCACCACTTATAAGTGAGAGTTTTGAATATGTTTACGAATTCATTAAAAAAGATATACATCTGGCGTCCATTAGTGGAGGGACAGACATTGTTTCTTGCTTCGTTGCTGGTAATCCAATGTTGCCAGTTTACTCTGGTGAAATACAAAGTAAGTGTCTTGGGGTAGATGTAGATGTCTTTGATGAAAAAGGTCAGGGTTCGCTTCAAAAAGGTGAATTGGTATGTAAATCACCGCTTCCATCTATGCCGATTGGATTTTGGGATGACTTAAATAAAGAGAAATATATTAAATCATACTTTTCAAAATTTAAGAATGTATGGACACAAGGTGATTACGCTAAAATATCTCAAAATAATGGAATAGTCATTTATGGACGTTCAGACTCAACATTAAACCCTGGTGGAATTAGAATTGGAACTGCCGAAATATATAGGTCTGTCGAGAAAATAGATGAAATTGTTGAATCTATTGTAGTTGGTCAGTCATGGAATAATGACACAAGAATTATTTTATTTGTGAAACTCCAAAAGGATATTGTACTTGATCAAGTTATTATTGATAAAATTAAATACAATATTAAATCTTCAAATTCTATAAGACATGTACCAGCAAAAATTATTAAAGTAAGTGATATACCTAGAACAAGAAGTGGCAAAATAGCAGAAATTACTGTGAGAGATATAATCAATGGCATTAATATAAAGAATTTAGAAGCCTTAGCCAATCCTGCTTGTTTATCGGAATATGAAAATATTGAAGAATTAAAAGATTAGTTTTATATTTTTTTATGGATTTTAATTATGACTCAAAAGAAATAAGGATTTCTATTGGCGATGAGCAATATAAGCTTCATCCTATATGGATGAGAGAACGGTCATTAGAAGAAGGTGCAGTCGATCAAAATTCACTACAACGACTATATGACCCAGAGAAAATCATTGAAAATTTAGAAATCAAAGAAGTAAATAAGTTAGACGAAGATAAACTATTAATTAAATTCTCAGATAATCATGTAGCCAAGTATTGTATAAAAAACTTAATTAAAGAAATAAAGAGAGCCAAAGGACTTCCTGATAAAGTTTTTTGGAATAAAGATAGTATATCACTTAGAAAGTTTAAATTTGATTATAATACAAATGAAAATAAACAAATTTATGAGATATTAGAATATTATCATAGATATGGATTTGCAATTGTAAGCAAACTCAAACCTGAAGATGGTGAGATTATAAATTTTGCAAAAAAAATTGGATATATAAGAGAAACTAATTTTGGAAAATTATTCAACGTTAAGTCTCAAAAACATCCAAATGATTTAGCATATACATCCATTGAATTAGAGTCTCATACTGATAATCCATATCGAAAACCAGTACCTTCTATTCAGTTTCTTTTTTGTATTCATAATAGTTGCCAAGGAGGCGACTCAACGATTGTTGATGGGTTTAAGGTTGCAGAAGACTTAAAAAAAGAAAATCCAAATATGTTTAATACTCTTACGAATACTCTTATCAATTTTAAATTTAAAGACAAAGATGCTATATTGGAAAAAACAGGTAAGATCATCAAGTTAAGTGAGCGAGGAGAAATAAAGCAAATAAAGTATAGCAACAGATTGGATTTTGTTTTTTATCAAGACCCTAAAAAGCTTGATGAATTTTATGCGTCAAAAAGAGTGATGCACAAAATGATAAATTCTCCTAAATATATATTTAAGTTTCGCCTAGAACCAGGAGATTTAATTATTATGAATAATTATCGAACACTTCATGGCAGAACAAGTTATAATACAGCTGAAGGCAATAGATGGCTGCAGGGATTATATATAGACCATGATTCTGCAGAAAGTAAGTTTAAATTATTGTCAGAGGAAATATAAATGGAAAAAGTAAAATTTACTCAGATGAAAGATGGCACAAAAGAAGATTATGATCTTTTAAGTAAGTATGAAGAAAAGTTTTCAAAAGGTCTTCCTGATAGAATATTAGACGCTTTGAGAAATTTAGATAGTTCAGTTGACGGTTATCAAGTAACAAGGTTAGAGCATTCACTTCAATCAGCAACTAGAGCTGAAAAAGATGGCGCAGATGAAGAAATGGTAGTGGCAACTCTTGTACACGATATTGGAGATAATCTTGCCCCATATAATCATAGTCAACTTGTTGCCTCAGTTTTAAGGCCCTATGTTTCTGAAAAAGTATATTGGATTATGCTTCATCATGGGATTTTTCAAGAATATTACTATGCTCATCACATAGGGAGGGATCGTAATGCAAGAGAAAAATTTAAAGACCATCCTTACTATCAAGATGCAGTGGATTTTTGTGAAAAGTGGGATCAAAAGTCATTTGATCCAGATTATGAGTCTTATTCTCTTGAATATTTCGAACCAAAAGTAAGGAAGCTTTTCTCTAAGGAGCCAAATTTTTAAGCAATTTTTCTCACAATTACATTTCCCACAGAATAACCTGCCCCAAAAGAGCAAATAATTGCAAGATCATCTTTTTTTAGTAAGTTGTTATGTTTATGAAAAGCAATTATTGAACCTGCAGAACTTGTGTTAGCATATTCATCAAGAACGACGGGTGCTAGATCTCTAGATGCTTCTTTGCCAAGTACATATTTAGAAATTAGAACATTCATATTTTCATTTGCTTGATGCAAATACATTCCCTTTAAATCTTCGGCGGAAAGTTTATTTTCTTCTAAATGATCCTTTATTAAATTAGAAACTTTAGGGATGACTTCTTTGAATACTTTTCTTCCATTTTGATGGAACAGTTTGTCTGCCTTACCTATTCCTTCAGGAGAAGAACTATTCAGAAATCCATAATTATTTCTTATATTATTAGAAAATTCTGTAAGGAGTTTTGTCCCAAGTATTTCATAAGAATTATTTTTATGAATTTCCCCATTCATTCTTTCTAAAACTACAGCTGTTGCAACGTCACCAAATATAAAATGACAATCCCTATCTTTGAAATTTAAGTGACCAGTACAAATTTCTGGGTTGACCATTAAGGCTGATTTAATACTCCCACTTTTTATCATGTCAAAAATGGCTTGAATGCCAAAAGTAGCTGAGGAACAAGCAACATTCATGTCAAATGCAAACCCCTCGATACCTAATTCATTTTGGATTTCAATAGCTATAGCTGGGTAGGCACGTTCTAAATTTGAGCATGCAACAATTACAGCGTCTATATCTCTAATATCGACTTTGGAATTTTTTATAGCTTCTTTTGCTGCAATTACTCCCATTTCCGCAAGATTGGATATTTGATCCTCAGATCTTTCAATAAGTCTTGGACGCATAAAGGATGTATCCAAAATTCCTGATTTATTTTGAACATATCTAGATTTCACACCTGATGCTTTTTCAATAAACTCTGAGCTAGATTTTTCAAGTGGCTCTATACTTCCATTATTTATATCGCTAGAGTTTGATAAATTATATTCATCCACATACTTATTGTAAGAGTCAACTAATTCTTCGTTAGAAATTTTTTCTTTGGGTGTGTATAGTCCAGTTCCCGAGATTTGTACTTTAAACATCAAAATAAGTATACTTAATGGAAACTGATTATGGCAATTAACTTTTTTAACTGATTATTACAAGGTGTAACTGACCCCATAATGAGGCCAGTTAAATATCTTTATATTCCTGGAATATAAGGAACACCATCGCCCTTAATAGTTTCGTTTATGCTTTGTAACGTAGTACAAGCAGAAATCATGAAACTAAAAGCTAAAACTGTAAGAGTAGTACGCATGCTTATTCTCCTGTTGATTCATAGATACTATATTTATTTCAATGCCAAATACAATTAATATATCAAGAAATATGAGATTCTTTGTCTATATCATCGGAACGAAATACCCAAAAGTACGAACATATGTAGGTTGGAGTAATGATATTAAAAAAAGACTTAAAGCACATAATGAATCTAAAGGAGCAAAGTTTACAAGAGGATCTAAATGGAAATTGTTATATCAAGAAGTGTTATTCTCTAAATCAGAAGCAATGAAAAGAGAGGTACAATTAAAAAAAGATAGAAAATTAAGATCTCAGCTAAGAACTAAATTAATTTGAAATGCCATAATTGCTTCTTCCTTTTTTTCTTAGTCCGTATGGACCAGCAATATAAATGGTGACCGGTTTGATCCCAGGCTCTAAGTCAACCCTGTGCAGATTATCAGCACTTCTAAATCCAACATAGAATTTTCCTCTCCAGGTTTTATTTTTATTTATATCTGTTTCCCAGTATCCTCCGCTAACAATAATTGTTATATACGGAAAAGGATGATTATGAAGACCCACACCATGATCATTATCTAGAATATGATGTATTAATATATTAAAAGGAAACCAACGGGGCCTCTTTCTGAATAAGAGGTAATATCTTGCTGTCCAAGGTTTTGCTAAGCAATATTCAGGATGCGATGGACCTCTGTCCATAACAACCTTTTTCCTACCTAATTTTTCTAGTATCTTAAGTAAAAGCATGTTACTTGAAATAATAATATAGATGCGTCCATAGCTCAACTGGATAGAGCATCAGACTTCGGATCTGAGGGTTGAGGGTTCGAATCCTTCTGGGCGCACCAAGAAAATATGAAGATATACAAACCATTTGGACCAACAATCGGAAAAACAAAACTGACACTAAGCGCGGTCGCTCGTTTAAACAAATTTTCTGAACAGGTGTCTAATAATAAAAGACTTTCAAAAAGATACGATTATGACCACAGATTAGTAGGAAGCATGAAACAGCAGTTTAGGATACCCTCAAAAATCTTAAAAATTGGAATTGAAAAACAGATTATTAAGTCTGTAAAAGATTATTATGATAAAACACTTAATATTAAAGTTAAAAAAATAAGAATAGAAAAAGCTTGGATCGTCAGCCAGTTTGCTGGAGATTTTAATCCACCACATTTACATAGAGGTAATATTAGTGGAGTAGGTTATTTAAAGATACCGAGTTCAATTAAGCGTAATAAAGAAAAAGATTTAGCAGGATTAATTTCTTTCTTTGATGGTCGAGTGTCTCTTCCAAGAAATAGCCCACCGCTTGTGAAACATAGAGAGACTTTTAAGCCCAGAGTAGGAGATTTATACATATTTCCATCATTTCTAATGCATGACGTTCATCCTTTTAGAGGAGATGGAGAAAGAAGGTGCTTTTCCTTTAATGCATTTGTTGATGCATAAGTTTTAATCAAGCAACAAATTTTTTTTTAAATTACTTTCAATTGATTTTTTTGAAATAGAACCTTTTCTTAAGAGGTTTATTTTGTTTTTATTCACTTCAACCAGAGTTGATTCTGCAAAGCTCATTCTGTAGTGACTGCTTATCGCGTGCGTGACATCATCATTATGAAGTAGGCTAAGATGATTGATATTATTACTATTTTTTTCTTGATGAATATTTGCACTGGTAGTTGCGAGTGGCTTATTAACGACTTTAAGTAAGTTCATAACATCTTTATTTTTTGGAATGCGAATGCCTATTTTTGAAAGTCTTTTATCACCGTTATAGATATTTCTATTTTTTTTTCGGAGTATAAGCGTAAGGGGTCCAGGCCAGTAATGTGTTGCTAAGAACTCCTCAATATCATTGAAATATGCATATTTTTTTGCTTCTTTTATGGACTTTACAAATAAAATAAGTGGATAGGTTTTTGGTCTTTTCTTAATTTTGAAAATATTTTCAACCCCCTTCTCGTTAGTTGCATCTGCTGCAATACCATAAACAGTATCTGTTGGTATAATTATTGTTTTACCATTCAGTAGACTTCTAGCAGCTAATTTAATAGAGTTTATATTGGCTTTAATTACTTTTTTTGAATTCATCTATGACACAAACTTTTGTATATTTTGACGACTGTTTTAAAGGTCACGTTCAATCCTTGGATTATCCAGAGTGTTCCGATCGAGTCCAAAATATCATTGAACTAATAAATAAAGAAGAGTTTAAAAATATTATAATTAAACAACCTAATAAAATAGAGCAATCACTTATTTCTGCTGCTCATGAAGAGAAATTTGTTAGGGAAACTCTTGCAAGATTTCCTTCTGATGATCAAATAGTTTTCTTAGATCAAGAAACTCCAGTTTCAAAAGGTTCTATGGATGCAACCTTAAGAGCTGCCGGAGCGGGAATAGACGCGGTAGATGCTATAATGAGTAATAATATTCATAATGCCTTTTGTATTGTCAGGCCACCTGGTCACCATGCATGTTATGATCGATCAATGGGTTTTTGTGTTTTCAACAATGTTGCAATTGCCGCACATTATTTAATTAACAAGTATAAGTTTAAAAATATAGCCATTATTGATTTTGATGTTCATCATGGAAATGGTACTCAAGATATATTCTATAATAATTCAAAAGTTACCTATTACTCAACGCACCAGTATCCCCTATATCCTGGCACAGGTGATGTAAATGAAATAGGAGTAGGTAATATTGTTAATGTTCCACTCACATCAGGAACAAATTCATATAAATATCAGCAGGTATTTGATGAAAGAATTGTAAAAAAATTAGAAGAGCAAAGGCCAGATTTCCTTCTAATTTCTGCTGGGTTTGATGCGCATACAAAAGATCCTCTTGCCTCGCTGGATCTTGTAGAAAATGATTTTGGGCTAATTACAAGTAAGTTAAGAGAAATTGCAAATAAATATTGTGAAGGAAAAATAATATCGATGCTTGAAGGTGGTTATGATATAAAAGCACTTGAAAATTCAATGATTACGCATCTAAGTGAGCTGCAAAAATGAGTAAAATTCCTGAGGAAATAAATAAACTGTCTTTTGAAAAAGCAATGGAAGAACTATCCGAAATTGTAGAGAATCTTGAAAGTGGAAATATAGATTTAGAAAAGTCTATTGAGTATTATACAAGAGGGTCGCATCTTAGATCTCATTGTCAGAGGAAATTAGATGAGGCGGTCCTTAAGCTCGACGAAATTAAAGTATTATCTGATGGAAAAATCACAAAAAAAAAGTGAATGAGGCATCAGACCATTAAAAAAGATTTAAGAAGTTTTAGTAAAGAATTTAATTCATTTTTAAAAAAAAAATTTATTCTAGATAATAATACCTTAAATCAATCAATAAATTATTCGATAAATTCTGGTGGTAAAAGATTTAGACCATATTTGGTTTATGTATTTGGTAAAGAATTTCAATTGCCAAAAAATATAATATTTAATTTAGGATCTGCTATTGAAATGCTACATAACTATTCATTAGTGCATGATGATTTGCCATCTATGGACAATGATAAATATAGGAGGGGGAAGAAAACAACTCATTATAAGTATAATGAATTTACAGCTGTTCTTGCTGGTTGTGGGCTTCTGACAAAATCTTATTTAACTATAGCGAGTAAGAAATTTAATTTAAGTGAAGGTAAAAAAATAAAATTAATACAGCTATTGAGTGAATTTTCAGGGGAAAAAGGTTTGTTATTAGGACAATACATTGATTTAAGCTCCTCAAATACAAAAATAGAAGAAAGGATTGAGTTAAACCAACTTAAAACTGGAATGTTAATGTCATTTTGTTGTCAGGCAGTAGCAATATGTGCCGGAAAAAGTAAAAAAATTGAAAAATCTCTTGCTGATATAGGAATGTATATTGGTGAAATTTTTCAAATAAATGATGATTTTGAAGACTTTCCACGTATGTCAGTAAAAAATAAAAAGTTTCTTGAGAATCACAAATTAAAACTTTCTCAAAAAATTTTTTCAATTTTTAAAAAAATAAATCTTAAAAATAAGAAAACTTATTTACTTATTGAATTTTTATTAGACCTTAAAGTTTAGCTACACTGAGCTTTGTTGCGCATGATATGATCAGCTAAAACACATGCTGTCATTGCTTCAGCAATAGGAACTGCCCTTAAACCCACACATGGATCGTGCCTTCCTTTCGTTGATATGGTTGTATTCTTTAGTCTATTATTAATCGTCTTTTTTGTTTTTAAGATTGAAGATGTTGGTTTCACCGCAATACTTATGTTGATATCTTGACCGCTGGAAATACCTCCTAAAATGCCGCCAGAATTATTCGATGAAAAGGAAATTTTCTTACCGTTAGCTCGTATTTCATCTGAATTTTCATCACCAGTGATTTCAACAGAATCATTTCCTAAACCAATCTCAACTCCTTTAATCGCGTTGATGCTCATCATTGCAGATGCTAATTCAGCATCTAATTTGCCGTATATAGGTTCACCAAGTCCTGAAGGAACATTCTTTACATTTACGAGTATTTTTGCTCCTAAAGAAGTTCCATTTTTACGTGTAACATCTAGATACTCTTCCCATGTCGATATGATCTTTTTGTCAGGACAAAAGAAACTATTTTTACGAACTTCATTCCATTTAAAATGTCTAGAGTTTATGCTCATCTTCCCAATTTGCGTTACTGCCCCTTGTATCAATATGTTTTTATTTGAAATATGACCAATAACTTTTCTGGCTACCGCTCCTGCTGCAACACGACTAGCTGTTTCTCGAGCTGATGAGCGACCGCCTCCGCGGTAGTCTCTCATTCCGTATTTTAGAAAGTAAGTAATGTCTGCATGGCCAGGTCTAAATTTATTCTTTATTTCAGTATAATCTTTAGATCTTTGATCCTTATTCCAGATTAGGAGTAAAATCGGTGTACCAGTTGTTTTGCCCTCAAAAACCCCAGAGAGAATGGAAACCTTATCATCTTCTTTTCTCTGAGTCACAAAACGAGAAGTTCCAGGTTTTCTCATGTCTAAATATTTTTGGATGTCTTTCTCATTAAGAGGAATCATTGGAGGGCATCCGTCTATAACACAGCCTATAGCTGCACCGTGGGACTCCCCCCAAGTGGTAAAACGAAACAATTTGCCAAATGTATTATATGACATGGTTACTTTTCTCTTATTGCCAAGTTATCTACTAAACTTGTAAGATACACCTTATATCTATTATCTTCAAATTTATTAATACTTGACTTTGCTTTTTCATTATATTTGAGCAGAAAATCAATCGACTTTTGATACGCACCAGTTTTTTTCATTAATTTTAACAAAATGACAAGATCTTTCTTATTTCTTTTTTTCTTAAGAAATAGTTTTGCAATAATTACTTTTGATTTCTGATCAGAATCTCTAAAGCATCGGATCACAGGATATGTAACTTTTCCTTCATAAAAATCCTTACCAATTGATTTGCCCATTTTATTTGAATGTCCAAAATAATCTAAAATATCGTCTGATAACTGGAAAGACATTCCAAAATAATATCCAAAGTCATTAAATATTTTTTGAATTTTTTTATTTTGATTCGTAATTATGGTTGGAAGAAAACAAGACACTCTAAACAGCTCTGCAGTTTTGGCATTAATAATTGCTAAGTATTTTTTCTCACTCAATTTTATGTTTTGGGTATTGCCAACATCTTGTATTTGACCTCTCGCCAGTACGAGCGAGGTTTGTGATAAGATTTCAAGGAGCTTGAGTGATTTGTTTTTGACCATGAGTTTAAATGCTTTACTTAAAAGATAGTCTCCAACAAGTACACTAACTTTATTGCCCCAAATTTCGTTAGCACTTTTTTTACCTCTTCGAATTTTTCCAGTATCTATAACGTCATCGTGCAATAAAGTTGCGTTATGAATAAATTCAATGCAAACAGCTAGTGTTAAATCAGCACTGCCCCTATATTTAAGCATTCTGGAAATTATAAGTGTTAGGAGTGGTCGAATTTTCTTTCCGTCTGAATTGAGTAAGTGCCCTGCAGTTGTGGTTATGAGTTTTTCCTCATCCTTTATATTGTCTTTGATTTCCTTATTAACTCTTTTCAAAGAAGACTTTAAGGTTTTCGAAAGGGCATTTTTTGGATGACTCATTTAATAAACTAATGTTTTTGTTTTATATTTTGGTGTAGTTATAATATAGTCTCGTATTATTAAAAGTTATAGATTTCTGGTAAATATTTTCAAATATGAGCATCTTTTCAACTAAAACTCGCATTAATATTGTTGGCTTAAGAGGAGTAATCGGTGACCTTGGTAGGTTTCAAAAAGGACTAACTCTTGAAAATTGTTCGAACATACTTGATAAAACTTTTACTTACAAAAAACCAAACGTTGTTGTTATCAAAATTAATTCTCCTGGAGGGTCTCCAGTTCAATCAGAGTTGATTTATGATAGAATTAAAACCCTTTCAAAAAAAAATAAAGTAAAAGTGATTACCATAGCTGAGGATGTCGCCGCTTCAGGAGGTTACATGCTAATGTGTGCAGGTGATATTCTATTGGCAAATAAAAGTTCTATTGTTGGGTCAATAGGAGTGATTAGCGCATCTTTTGGATTTAAAAAACTTATTGATAAAGTTGGCATTAAAAGAAGAGTTTTTACCAAGGGAGATCGTAAATCATTTTTAGATCCTTTTGAGGAGGTATCAAAAAAAGATGTATCAAAATTAATAAAGGTTCAAGATAGTATTTTTGAAAATTTCAAAGACTTAGTCCTTAAGAGTAGAAAAAAGAAGATAAAGCCTGCTCAAGTTTTCAATGGTGAATTCTGGACAGGAGAACAAGGAAAAAATATTGGATTAGTCGACTCTAATGAAAATCTGAATACCTATCTTGAAAGACACTATGGAAAGAATATAAAAATAAGACATATTGAAGAAAAAAAATCATTTATAAAAAATTTATTCAGTAGCAGATCTGGCTCCAATGATCTGATTGATCAGATTATTCAATCAATTAAGGAAAACTCTTTTTGGAGTCGTTATGGTCTCTAAACATATGGAAGACCTTGTTTCTCTTTGTAAAAGACGAGGCTTTATATTTCAATCAAATGAGATTTACGGAGGACTTCAGGGAGTTTATGATTACGGTCCACTTGGTGTCGAATTAAAAAATAATCTTAAATTGTCCTGGTGGAAATCAATGATTTATGAAAGGGATGATGTTGAGGGCTTGGATGCATCTATCCTTACAGGAAAGCAAGTTCTTAAACATTCTGGACACGAAGATACATTTTCTGATCCACTGGTCGATTGTAAAAGTTGTAATTATAGATTTAGAGCTGACCAACATAATGATAATAAATGTCCTCAGTGCGGCTCAACAGATTTAACTGATCCGAGGCCTTTCAATTTGATGTTTAAAACTGCAGTTGGACCGGTTGATGATGGAAGTAACTACGCATATTTACGACCTGAAACTGCACAACAAATATTCACTAATTTTAAAAATATTTTAGATTCTACGAATAAAGTAGTACCTTTTGGTATTGCACAGATAGGTAAAGCATTCAGAAACGAAGTGACTCCTGGAAAATTTATTTTTAGAGTTCGAGAGTTTGAGCAAATGGAGCTTGAATTTTTTGTTGAACCTGGAAAAGACGAAACTTGGCATGACTACTGGGTTGCTCAAAGGTACGATTGGTGGGTTCATCAAGGAATCGATCCAAATAATCTTAAAAAACTTAATGTAGATAATAGCGATTTATCTCATTACTCAAAAGCAACAGTAGATTTGATGTATGAATTCCCTCACGGCTTAGAAGAATTAGAAGGAATAGCCAATAGAACAGATTTTGATTTAGGTTCACATACAAAAAATCAGAGCGAGTTTAAAATTTCTGCAGAAGTTATGGAAAATAAAAATTCAACTACAAAACTTGCTGTTCAAAATTCTGAAAGTAAAGATTGGTTTATACCTTACGTAATTGAGCCATCAGCAGGGGTTGACAGGGGGGTCTTAGCACTGTTAAACGAAGCTTACCGAGAAGAAAAGTTAGAAAATAATAATACGCGTATTGTATTAGCACTTAAACCACATCTATCTCCTATTAAAGCTGCTGTAATTCCACTTAAAAGAAACAATGAGGAGCTAGTCAACAAAGCGAGAATAATAAAAAAAGACTTGCAATCACTTGGATTAGGTCGAGTAATTTTAGAAAATTCAGGTAATATTGGTAAAGGCTATAGAAGGCATGATGAAATTGGCACTCCAATATGTATAACTGTTGACTTTGAAACCTTGGAAAATGAAACTGTAACAATTAGAGACCGGGATACCATGCAACAAAAAAGAGTCTCAATAAAAGAACTTATAGCTGAGTACCAAAAGATTTTTGAATAATTAAATATTTCTGCCTGGAAAATCAAATCTTTTGAAGGGCCAGGATACCTCTAACCAACTTTTAATTGCAATACCCAATTCAGACTCAAGTCCGTCTTTCAAAAGATTTTCTTTAATCCAATAGAATACTTGAACTTCATACTGAGGATTTGCTGATGGATAAATGTAACAGCAACCGATAATTTTATTACTTTCTGGCGATAAAACAGTATATGCAAAAGAATGACCTAAGGTAAATTCTCGTTGATGCCAGCCGAGGTCAATTAAATTTTCCTCTAGAGTAAGACCTTTTGGCCATTCACTATTATTCATCAGTTTATAAAGATGATCCACGCTACTCATTACTACTTTATAGTCTTCATCTACATAGTCTATTGTGAGTGGGCGTAAAACAAATTTTTTAGTTATGTATTCAATTGGAGCATCAAATCCATTGGGGGTGATCGACCTACTGTACATTTAGATATCTAATCCAAAATCTACATTATTAATGCTGTGAGTAAGTTGGCCTATAGAAATACGGTTCACTTTTGTTTTTGCGTAAGACAAAAGGTTCTTTAAATTTATTTTTCCCGATGCCTCACATTCAAATCTACCATTAACTATTTTAAGACAAGTCTTCACCTGGATTGGGGTCATGTTATCTAATAAAACTACATCAACCTTTTCATTAATTATTTCTTTAAGTTGATTTAGATTATCAACTTCAACTGTAATTTTTTTGTTTCGACTCATGAGCCTAAGTTTACGTATGCACTCTTTAATGTCAGAATTTGTCCTCAAATGATTGTCTTTAATGAAAAAGAAATCATCAAGCGTTTCTCTATTAATATGTGCCCCCCCAATTGTTAGTGCATATTTTTCAAGTTTACGAATCCCAGGAATAGTTTTACGTGTAGAATATATTTTTGAGCCATACGGATCAGCTATATCTGAAAATTCTTTTGCTTTGGATGCAATGCCAGACATTATGCCTAAAAAGTTAAGAGCAGTTCTTTCTGCAGTTAAGATGTTCTGCGTCTTTCCTGAAATTCTAATTATTTTATCCCCCTTGTTTGCCAGTTCACCGTCTTTTTTCAGGGTCCTAATTTTGACTGACTTATCTAACTTTTTAAAGGTTTGCTTCGCGAATTCAGTACCACATATAACAGCTTTTTCTTTAACGACAATAGTTGCTTTTGACAGAGAGGATTTAGGTATTAATACTTTTGATGTTATATCACCATCTCTTCCTATATCTTCTAAGAGAGCAGAGTGTACTAGCTGATTTATATATTTTTTAGTTAACAATTTGTCTACGATTTTTGTAATCTGTCAAATTTAAGATTTCATTTATTTTATTATCTATATCTGAGAATTTCATATCAAAATGCAATACATAATTATCATCTGTATTTTGATAGTCAGATCTTAAGTGACATCCTCTACTTTCTTTTCTGAAATAAGCACCAATAATAATGAACTTACTTACGAGTATCATATCATTTAGTTTTGCGGAGAGTCCCTTCGACTCTCTTTCTATCTTAAGAATATCATGAAGACCTCTTACAATTGAGCTATGGCTTCTTACAATACCAACATTCCTCATCATTGAAGAACGAAGTTGCCAAATATATTTTTTCGCTCTGATCTTATTCTTAGTTTTTTCTTTATACATTCTAATAAAATCAGGATTAATTTTATTTATTTTTTTAATTGGTGAACTATTAATATTTTTTGCAACAATTCTTCCAAATACCATTGACTCAAGTAATGAATTAGAAGCCAAACGATTTGCACCATGTATGCCTGTTGCCGCAACTTCACCACAACACCAAAGCCCTTCCACTGAAGTTTTTCCATCCAGGTCCGTTTTAACTCCTCCTATATGATAATGAGCAACTGGAAGTATTGGCAATAAATCTATTTTTGGATTAAGCCCTGCCGCTTGACAATATGAGTCAACTTGTGGATATTTTGTTTCAAATTTACTACTTACTTTACGGCAATCAAGAAAGACAGAGTTTCCTTGCTCTATTTGTTTAAATAAATTTTGAGCAACCAAGTCTCTGGGTGCTAATTCATTTTCTGGATGAACTCCGAGCATAAACCTTTCTTCATTTTGATTTACCAGATAAGCTCCATCACCTCTAATTGCTTCGGTAGCAAGTGGAGTAGGGTCCAAACCGAAATCAAGTCCTGTTGGATGGAATTGAATAAATTCCATATCAGTCAATACTGCGCCTGCTTGTGCAGCAAGAGCTATTCCCTCACCATAAGAACTTCTTGGATTAGTTGTATTAGCAAATATTCCTCCAAGTCCCCCAGTAGCAAGCACAACATTTGAACTTTCGATAACGACATGATTCTCTGGAACATTATCTTGAGTCAATCTTCCAATCACCCCGTGAATAGTGTTATTTTCTGACATAATGCTATCAATTGATACGTTTTCTAAAACAGTAATATTATGACTTTCACGAACTTTTTCTATTAATCCTCTCATAATTTCAATACCAGAACTATCACCTTTTGATCTTACTATTCGGTTACTACTATGAGCTGCTTCTAATCCTAAATCAAAAGAGCCATCATCATTTTTATCAAAGTTCACACCGAAGCTCTCAAGATCATTGATAATATTTTTTGCTTCATTGACAACTTTTACAATGACATTCTCGTCAGCAAGTCCTTTTGCAGTTGATACTGTATCTTCAATGTGACTTTTAACACTATCATTAATTCCAACTGCAGCAGCAATTCCACCTTGAGCCCACATACTTGAGGTGTTCACCCCTAAAGTACTTTTAGTAATAATGCATACTTTTCGCGGCGCTAGATTAAGCGCTGTGGTCAGTCCAGCTACACCACCACCCACAATAACCACATCTGGTCTATAGATAGAGTCAGCCATAATTAGCTTCTTCCAATTTCCAACATTCGATCAATTGATAAGCGAGCTCGATCAATAATATCTTTATCTACTTCTATCTGAAATTGATTGAAGCGAATAGCATCATATATTTTCTTAAGAGAAATTCTTTTCATGTGTGGACATAAATTACAAGGTCTTACAAACTCAACATCAGGATTTTCAATAGCTACATTATCACTCATAGAGCATTCAGTGACCATTATTACTTTTTGAGGCTGATTGTCCTTTACATAATTGCTCATGCCAGCTGTAGATCCAGCAAAATCACTAACTGCCACTACTTCTGGAGAGCACTCAGGATGAGCGAGCACAACAATGTCTTTATGTTGTTCTTTATAGGCCAATATTTCTTGCGCTGTGAATCTTTCATGCACTTCACATCGTCCTTTCCATGAAATAATTTTTACATTTGTTTGTGCGGCGACATTTTTCGCTAAAAATTCATCAGGTAAAAATATAACACTATCTGTTCCAAGTGCTTCTACTACTTTTTTTGCGTTACCAGATGTACAACAAACATCTGTTTCAGCTTTTACTTCAGCAGACGTATTGACATATGTAACGACTGGAACGCCAGGATATTTTTGTTTCAATAATCTAATATCTTCAGCAGTAATTGAATCTGCAAGTGAACATCCTGCCCTTGCATCAGGTATTAGAACACTTTTGTTTGGGCTTAAAATTTTTGCAGTTTCAGCCATAAAATGAACCCCACAAACAATTATTGTTTCAGCTTTTGAGTCTCTAGCTTCATAAGCAAGCTTTAGCGAATCTCCTACAATATCCGAAACACAATGAAATATTTCAGGTGTTTGATAGTTGTGTGTAAGAATAGCAATATTTTTTTCTTTTTTAAGTTTATTGATCTCATGTATTAGCGGAGCATGAAATGGCCATTCCACAGCAGGGATTACTTTTTCCACACCTTTATAGAGTTCAGCCGTAGCACTTTGAACTTCAGGAGTAAAATTTGAAGGATATTTTAATTCTTCACTTAACATATATTAATATTTTTATTATCTATTAATACAATTATAGTTAAATGTATATATTTCAACAATACAACTTATCCCTAAAAAATAGGGAAATTTGCCGTCGTGCTGGAATTGGTAGACAGGCTGGTTTGAGGGATCAGTGAACATAGTTCGTGAGAGTTCGAGTCTCTCCGACGGCACCAAATAAAGATATGATATAAATATAAACTAATTATGAACATTTTATTTATAGGACCCACACGGATTGGGGATACCATTTTAGCATCATCAATTATCAATTTTTTAATTGATCAAAATAATCAATCAAAATTTACAATTGTCACTAGTTCGTACGCAAAGGCCCTTTACGAAAAAATGCCTAACCTTAAAAAAATCATTGTGATAAATAAAAAAAAATATGGCTTGCATTGGCTAAACGTTTGGCAGTCTTGTATTATTAAAAAATGGGATCTAGTTATTGATTTGAGATCGTCTATTACAGCATATTTATTATTCACTAAGTCTCGTAGAATTTTTAAGGGAAATGATAAATATCATAAAATTATTCAATTTAAAAATTTTCTTAATACATCAAAACAAATTTCACCGTTTATCTGGCATGACTCAACTGATGAGTCAGAAAGTTTAAGTAAAATTAAAACTAATGGTCCTTTTATAGCAGTATCGCCCTATTCTAATTGGAAGGAGAAAGATTGGGCTATTGAAAAATATTTCGAATTATTTAAAAACGATTTCTTCAAGGACTATACTTTAATATTCACAGGCATATCAAAAGATATCCCAAATAGAGAAAATTTTTTCAAAATGATTGAAGACTCATCATTAAATATAATTAACTTATTCGACTGGGGAAACTTACGTCATATGATACCTATTTTTAATAAATGTAGTTTTTTTATTGGCAGTGATAGTGGGCTGATGCATCTTGCTGCTTCAACAAAGTGTAAAACATTTGCCCTTTTTGGACCAACAAATGAAATTGCCTACGCCCCGTGGGGAGATCATAAAGTTATAAAATCATTGGACTATCCAGCTCTTGATGATCCTCTAAATTTATCTGTTGAAAAAGTACTCAATATAATTAAGAAAGAAGCAAGATGATCGATTTTATTTTAGAAAATGGAACAGTAGTATCGCACAATAAGGTTAGCAATACTGATATAGCAATAAAAAATGGAAAAATATTCAAGATCGGCAACTTGAGTAAAGTAAAGTCAAGAGATAGATTTAATGCCTCAGGACTCCATATTTTGCCAGGTGTTTTTGATACTCAAGTACACTTTAGAGAGCCAGGAAATACAAAAAAAGAAGACTTAAAATCAGGTAGCTATGCAGCTGTTGCCGGGGGCGTTACATCTGTATTTGATATGCCTAATAATAAACCGAGTATTACAACAAAATCATTATTTACAAAAAAGTTAGGAATGGCAAAAAATAGGATGGTTTGTAATTACGCCTTTTACTTTGGTGCGGAAAAAGACAATATCGCTGAAATTAAAAAAGTTGAGAAACTCAGAGGATGTTGTGGTGTAAAAGTATTTGTAGGATCTTCCACCGGTACATTATTAGTATCAAACCATAAAGACATTCAAAATATAATGAAAAATACTAAAAAAATGATTTCATTCCATTCAGAAGATGAAGATCTATTAAATATTAGAAAGAAATATATTAAAAATAGCCAACCTCGGTCGCATGAAGTATGGAGAAATGTTGAAACTGCAATTAAATCGACAAAAAATCTTATTAAGTCTGCAAATTTAACAAAAAAGAAAATTCATATTTTACACATTACGACTGCTGATGAAGTAAAATTACTTCTAAGAAATAGGAGATATGTAACTTTTGAAGTGACTCCTCAACACTTAGTATTATCTTCACCTGATTGTTATAAAAAAATTGGCACATATGCTCAAATGAATCCACCCATACGAGGAAATAAGCATAGGGCACATCTTAGAAAAATACTTAAAGAGGGAAAAATTGATGTGATCGGATCCGATCATGCTCCTCATTTAAAATCTGAAAAAAATAAAGCTTACCCTAATAGCCCCTCAGGAATGCCAGGCGTACAAACATTATTACCTATTTTATTAAATGAAGTTTCAAAAAAAATGATTTCTATAATGGATGTTGTGAAATTAACCAGTTTTAATCCAAGAAAAATTTTCAAAATTAAGAATAAAGGTTTAATTAAAGTTGGATATGACGCAGATATTACTATCGTTGATTTAAATAAAATAAAGAAAGTACTTAATAAAGACATGAAAAGTAAATGTGGTTGGTCACCATTTCACGGTGAAAAATTAACGGGTTGGCCTATTGGTACAATCGTTAATGGTAAAAAAGTTTTTTGGAATAATAGAATTAAAAAAAACGTTTACGGAAAGCCAATAGAGTTTAATTAACTTTTGGCTATAAATGACATATTTTTAAAATAAGGTTTACCATACTTCATTATTTTTCTATCAAGTGTCTTTATGCGACCACCAGCATATCTTAGGATCGCATCCCCAGCAGCAATATCCCATTCCATGGTCCTGCCGTGTCTTGGATAAATATTTGCAGTGCCATCAGCTATATAACATAGTTTAATTGAACTACCTGTTCTTATAATTTTATTGGCATTGAACTTCTTAAATACTGCTTTTTTAGCTTCTAATATTTTTTCTTTTGATAAACCGTGGGAGCGACTAAAAACTAAAATATTTTTCTTTCTTTTTTTAACCTTAATAATTTTTATATTTTTTAGTTTTCCTTTTTGATTAAATTTAGCAAAATATGACTTTTTATTCTTTGTATAATAAAATTTATTCTTAGCTGGCATATATATTAAACCGTAAGTAGGTTTTTTATTGATAATTAGGGCAATATTAACTGTAAATTCGCCATTGCCCTTAAGAAATTCTTTTGTTCCATCCAGTGGGTCAACAAGCCAAAATATTTTTTTGTTTTTAATGCGACTATTATCTAGTTCTTCGGAAACGATGGGAACTTTAGGAAAATGTTTTTTTAGTCCTTTGCATATTATACTGTTTGCCTTTAAATCAGCGTTAGTCACAGGGCTATTATCTGATTTAAGCTTTTTAGTTACTTTTTTATTGTAAATTCTTATAATTTCTTGTCCTGCATTGAATGCCAAAGTAATTAGTTTTTGGGATTTATCTTCGTCTATAATCATTTTTTTATTAGATTTTGTAGATTAGACAATATGACAAATATATTATACATACCAGTTGAATTTAATAACTATTATGCAAAGTACAACATCTGAAATAAGAAATAAAAAACCAACAGTAGTAGCTATGTCAGGAGGTGTAGACTCTTCCGTTGCTGCAGCCTTAATGAAGAAAGAAAATAATAATGTCATAGGAGTCACATTAAGGTTATATGATGAAAAGAAAATTTCTAAATCAAAATCCTGTTGCTCTGGCTCAGACATAATAGATGCTAAGAAGATAGCTAGTGACATAACAATCCCACATTATGTTTTAGACTACGAAGAAATATTCAAAAAAAATGTTATAGAGCCTTTTATTAATGACTATGAAAAAGGTCGTACTCCTATCCCGTGTATTAATTGCAATGAAAAAGTAAAATTTTTGGATCTCATTGAATTTGCTAAAAGTTTAAACGCAAAGAATTTAGTAACTGGCCACTATATAAAAAAAATTAAGGTTAATAATGAGTGGAGATTGTATATTCCAGAAGATACTGATCGTGATCAATCTTATTTTTTATTTACAACGAAAAAAAAGGATCTCGATTTTCTAGATTTTCCTCTTGGATATCACAAGAAAGATGAAATAAGAAATATAGCGAAGAATTTAGATTTTCATTTACATGATAAAAAAGATAGTCAGGACATTTGTTTTGTTCCAGATGGTAATTATAAAGATTTTATTAAAGACAGTGTTAAAAACTCAAAAGGAGATGTTGTTGATACTGGGGGGAGAGTACTCAATTCACATGAAGGTATTCACAATTTTACAGTTGGACAAAGAAGGGGATTAGGAGTTTCAGAGAAAAATCCTTTATATGTTAAAGAAATAATTTCAGAAAAAAATCGGGTTATCGTTGCTGAAAAAGAGGAAGTAAAATCTTCAACTATAGCTGTTAATAAATTAAATCTACTCACGGATATATCTGATCTCAATATATTAGTAAGAGTGAGGTCTAGTGGAAAGTTATTAAAATCAGTAATAGAAATTCAATCAGACAATAAAGCTATAGTTTATTTGTCAAAGCCAGAAAGTAGTGTTTCGCCTGGTCAAGCATGTGTCTTTTATTCTAAAGATGAATACGGAACACGTCTCTTGGGTGGCGGATGGATCCAGTCGACAAACTAATTAATTTGTATATTATGGCACCCTTTGACGGGTAGCTCAGTTGGTTAGAGCGGAGGAATCATAATCCATAGTTCGGGGGTAGGATAAATTCGACAAATTATTAATTTTGTCTAATATTTACTTATGAGCTTTAAGCAGTTTTATAAACTTATTTATTTTACAGCAACATTGTTTTTGCTTCAAAATTTTAACTCTTTTGCAAGTGATGAAGCTGACGTATTATCATTTGCATTAGCAAATCCTTGTTATCAAATTGCAAAAGATAATACGAATCTAAAAAGCAATCTAAAAAAGCGCGAAACTGTTCATGTTTATGAAGGATCAGGATGTAAGTCGTTGATGGAATTTATGCCCATAATTTCAGAATGGATAATAGACCCGGATACAAATGAATTGTTTAGACATGTAAATCACACAGAAGTCTACATGGGCGTAAATGAAAAAGGCAATATAGATTGGGAGAGTGTCTCCTTTGCAGGAGCTAAGTACGTACTGGGGGGGAATTATTTGTATAATAGAGAAGGTCGGTCAAAAGAAAGGTGCGTAGTTAAATCACAAACAAAAAAATGCGTTCAAATAATAAGAGATAATAAAGTTATTAATGAAGAAATTGCCACTTTAATTAAACAACAAAAAACACAAGCTAAACAAATTGAAATAGAAAAAGCTGAAGAAAAGCGTATCGCAGAGGAAAATCGCATCTTAGAAGAAAAACGAAAGGCTGAAGAAAAGCGTATCGCAGAAGAAAAACGAATTGTTGAAAAGAAACTGAAGTTAATAAAGCCTGAAAAAATTTCAATAAGAATTAAAAGTTTAATTAATGATATCTCTAGTTTCGTAAAGGATAATCCAACTGAATACGATATTCTTGAAGTATCTGAGATTATTATAAAAACGAAAGATAAAATTAATGGTAATTCAAAATTAACAGATAATGAATATAATCAATTGTATCAAGAATTATATGATTTTGCCTCCAAATCTTCCAAATTTGAATCTTTGTTCAAAACAAATGAGGAAAAACAAAAAGAGAAGAACTTAAATAAGATAGATGAGTTATATGTGGCTTTAGATAGTACTGAGGTCTCACTTAAAGATTATCTAAAAAATAATTTAGGAAAGAATTTAAGCATTGATGAAAAAGTTGTTTCGACTTTAAAAACAATTGATAATGAAAAAAATGATCCTTCTTCAATAAGTCAAATTAATAAAATAATTAATAATACAAGTACTCTGTTCAATGAAATAGATGAATTTAAAACAAATTATTTATTAGCTGAAAAAAACATAGATGAACTCAAATATATCCTTTCAAATAATTTAACCTCAAATATTGCACCCTTAATTATAGAAAAAATAAAATCTTACGAAAACAAAATTAATGATGGTGAGACACTATCATTAAAAAAAATAAATAAAGAATTTATGAATTTTTTGAATGAAAACAATTTCAAAACTCGTGATCAAATCAAAAAAGATAAAGAGGAAAAAGTAGCAAGTGAAAAGTTTTTAGCTGAAGAAAAGAAAAAAGAAGAAAATAAGAAAAAAACTGAAGAGAAGATAATTGCAGAAGAGAAAAGAAAAGCAGAAGAAAAGAAGGCGGCTGAAGATAAAAAAGAAGCTGAACGAAAAGCGATGGTAAAAAAGCGTTCCCCATCAATTACATGCGAAAATCAATATTCAAAATATACTGACAACCAAAAGATGAACCTCATTCTTAATAAAGCGATGAGTCAAAGTGGTTCTTTTACCGAAGGAGCTGATCTACTTTTATTGATAAAACAAATTGATTTTTATAAACTTGATGCTCGTAAACAAGCTCTGTATTTAGAGTTTGAAGAAATGATGAATACCGTTAGAGAAATGGAAGAAACGTGGAATAGTATTGGTATATATATTGAGGATTTATGTTACTAATATGTCGGTGAGAATATTTGGACACTCCCTATCAAATAGTTTGCATATTTACAAATTTTCCTGCTTAGGTACAAATTAGATGCTTGAAACTTGTCAATCTAGGAATTATAAGCTCATCAAGAATACAATTGATTAGTAAGACTTGTACCTTTATTAAAATAGTTGGTCAGGTGCTTGCTCTTCATTTTATTTTGTGGCGGGGTAGCTCAGTTGGTTAGAGCGGAGGAATCATAATCCTTAGGTCGGGGGTTCAAATCCCTCTCCCGCTACCAATCTAAATTTTTCAATAATCATAGATCTAAATATTCATGTACTTTGTAATCCCACGCATACTCTTTTCTTGCTCTATTTTTCCCATTTCTACCCAATTCATCTCTTAATTCTTTATCACTGAGCAATCTCTCAATATTTTTGGTAATACTCTCTTGATTTCCATCTTCACATAACAATCCTGTTTGATTATTTATTACTGCATCTGATATACCCCCGCTTAAAGTACCTATGCTAGCAATGCCGTGAAAAGCGGCATCAATAAATACCATACCGAATCCTTCAACAGACTCACCAACCTTAGTTGGAGTCATTATAAATATATCAGAGCTTTCTAATACTAATGACTTTTCTGGCTCAGTTATCCAACCAAGAAAAATAACATGCTTTTCAAGACGCAGCATTCGTACATATTTTTTTATTTCATCTAAATATGGCCCCTTACCTGCAATAAGATAGAGCATATTAGGAAATTTAGACTTTAATTGCATTATTGCGTCGATAACAAACTTGTGGCCCTTTCTTTTTTCAACTCTAGCAAGGGTTGTAATAATAGGAGATGAGTCTTTAATGATTTTTTTGACATTTTGCCTATCTTCATTACTAATAAAATCTTCATAAATATCAATTCCTGGATGAATAATTTTAATTTTATCATAACTTATTTTTAAGGAAGCTATCATAAGATCTCTAGTGTAGGCAGAATTAGCAGCAATTTTGTAACAATTTGCGTAAGATTTAATTATCCGTCTTTTTTTAATATTTAAATAATCATAAAAGTGATCAAAATATTTTTTTGGTATTTCGGTGCCATGAGCAAGTACAATAATCTTTATACTAATGTTTTTAAGGTGTTCTACACTTTTCCATGAGTCAGCATAAATAGCTTCGACATTATTAGTGGTTAAAAATTTTTTTAAGTAAATCGCTTTACGTCTTCTTCTATATGGCTTCCAACCAGTGAACCGTTTAATTTTATATTTTTTATTTTTATCACTTAAAGTTTTTTTTCCATCAGCTAAAACCAAAACATTCTTATCTGCATCACTCATAGCGTCAGCCATACCAGTCATTAAAGATTCAATACCTCCAATTTTAGGAAAAAAGCATTGTGTTGTGATAATAATCACAGATAAAAGTCTATTCTTTCCACTTTATCGAGCAACCGATGCTGGGTATTTGATCTTTTGGACCTGTTCCTGTTTCAGCTATCTTTAACATTGCCTCAAGAAGTTCTTTTTTTGCATGAGGTATTAATTGTTGTTGGGAAGCTTCAAGTCTACCCCGATATTGAAGCTCATTTTTAGCATTAAAGCCAAAAAAGTCAGGAGTGCAGACCGCATCATAGGTCCTGCCAGTATTTTGTGTTTCATCATAAACGTAAGGAAATGTAAATTTGTTATCTTGAGCAAAAAGTTTCATATTTTCAAAAGAATCTTCTGCTCCATATTTTGGATCATTGACGTCATTAGACATGACTGCAATAATACCAATGCCTTTATCTTTTATTAAATTGCAATCTTCAACTATCCTTCCAATAACTGATTTCACGTAAGGACAATGATTACAAATGAACATGACTAAGGTACCATTGACCCCTTTAATATCATCAAATTGGTAATTTTTTCCATCTGTGCCAAGCAAATTAAAGTCAGGTGCGTTCCAGCCAAAATTACAAATAGGTGTTTCTAATGCAACCATAATTTTCTTCAGTTTTTGTCTATTAAGGATACTATATATTTAAACAATATTTTATTAAATAAAAACCTATGATTTACTCACTCGGCGACAAGCAATTAAGCAAAGATAATTTAGATTTTTGGGTTGCGCCCAATGCGGCAGTAATTGGGGATGTATCTCTTAAAAAAAATTCAAGCGTGTGGTTTGGAGCTGTGTTACGAGGTGACAACGATCCAATTGTTTTAGGAGAAAATTCTAATATTCAAGACAATTCTGTTTGTCACACTGATGATGGTATGCCTCTTATAATTGGCGATAATGTAACTGTGGGTCATAAGGTTATTCTTCACAGTTGTACTGTGGGTGATAACTCATTAATTGGCATGGGGTCAACCGTTCTAAATAAAGCAAAAATTGGAAATAATTGTCTCGTGGGAGCGAATTCTCTAATTACTGAAGGAAAAGATTTTCCAGATAATTCACTCATTGTTGGCTCTCCCGCAAAAGTAAAACGTGAGTTGACAGATATGGAAAAAAAGATAATTGAATTAAGCGCTTTGCACTATGTTGAAAATATGAAACGATATAGGAGTAACTTGTTAGAGGGAAAATAATGTCAATAAATTTTGATTACATAATTGCAGGAGGTGGTTCAGCTGGATGTGTACTAGCTAATCGACTTTCAAAAGATCCAGACATCAAAGTTCTTCTTCTAGAAGCTGGGGGTACTGATTGGCACCCATTCATTAAAATGCCTTCAGGTGTATCTAAGATTATGGCAGGTGAAACTTTCGATGCAAAACTTTATAACTATGCATATTATACTGAAGGACAACCGCATTTAAATAATCGAAAACTTTTCTTTCCCAGAGGAAAAGGAGTTGGTGGTTCAAGTAATATAAATGGGATGTTATATATTAGAGGACATGCTCGTGATTATGATATCTGGAGACAACTTGGAAATGCAGGTTGGTCTTATGAAGAGGTTTTGCCTTATTTTAAAAAAAGTGAAAATAACGAAAATGGGTCTGACTTATATCATGGATCTAATGGAGAACTTAAAGTTTCTAACCCAAATTTGGATACCAATCCACTTCACCATGCATTCATAGAGGCGGGTCAACAAGCAGGATATAAATATAATCCTGATTTTAACGGAGAAGACCAAGAGGGAGTTGGTCCTGTATCTCAAAATATTGATAATGGAAGACGAGCAAGCACTGCATACTCATTTATTGAGCCCGTAAAAAATAGGAAAAACCTCACAATTTATACCAATTCAGTTACTTCAAAACTTTTGTTCGATAAAAATAAATGCATTGGAGTTGAATTTTTAAGAAAAAATAAATTAGAGAGAATATTTGCTGACAGAGAAGTTATAGTATGTGGTGGAGCTATAAACTCTCCTCAGATACTTCTTCTATCAGGAATTGGAAAAGCTGATTATTTAAAAAAATGGGATTTAAATGTTATTAGTGACCTCCCTGGGGTTGGAGAAAATTTGCAGGATCATTTAGATATTCTTACGCATAACGAATGTACCCAGCCCGTTACAGATGCCAAATATGTAATGGGCCCATTTGGCTTCCTAAAGCAAGCATGGATTCTAGGTATGTGGGGAACCCTTAGAAAAGGCCCTGGAGGTATGATTCCCCTAAATGTCCTCACTTTCTTGAAGACGGATGCCTCTCTTGATTTGCCTGATATTCAAATGCATTTTTTAAGTGTCTTGTTGCAAGATCATGGTGCAAAACTACCAGAGTCGCATTGTTTTAGTAATCATATTTGTCAATTACGTCCAGAAAGCAGAGGATATATTGCTTTAAAGTCTCTTGACCCTCGTGTGGCGCCTGTAATTCAGCCAAACTACTTTGCTGAACAAAAAGATAGGGATGTTATGATAGAAGGCGTAAAAATGTCTCGAGATATTATAAGTCAAAAAGCATTCGACGAATATCGTGGCAAGGAAATATCACCAGGCATTGAAGTTCAGTCAGATGAACAAATAGAAAATTTCATTCGTGAAAAAGCAGAAACTATTTATCACCCTGTTGGTACGTGTAAAATGGGAAGTGATGTCAATGCCGTTGTCGATGATAAATTGAGAGTTCGAGGGGTTGAAAGCCTTCGAGTAGTTGACGCTTCTATAATGCCAAATTTAGTTGGTGGAAATACAAATGCACCAACAATTATGATCGCTGAAAAAATAGCAGATCATATTCTAGGCAATAATTTTTTACCTGCATTAGATCTTTCGCAGCCATATAAACAGTCTGCATAGTTTTGAAAAATTTTTTATTTTCGTTGTTAAGCGTTGCAGTCATTTTTGTTATATTCCTAATATTTCAAAATTACAGAAATACAATTAATTTTGACACTAAAAAATTTTTAGAGGTAGAGAAAAATTATAGTTATCAAATAAAACGAGATACTTACGGTGTTCCACATATTCATGGCATTAGGGATAAAGATGCAGCTTTTGGATTTGCAGTTGCTCAGGCTGAGGACGATTTAGAGCACATAGAAATGATGATTAAAATGTCTAGAGGAACACTTTCTGACTTTAATTTTTCTTTTGATTCTATCTCAGCACTGTATGCACTTTTAACTGGAAATGGTGATATAATGGAAAATATAGACGCCATTGAAGGAGTCGAATTAGATTTTTTGATTAAATTTTTTGATACTAATAGTACAGTTGAGAAAAAAATTAGGGAAATTCCAAAGGAAACACTTGATTATATAACTGGATACTCTGATGGATTAAATTATTATGCAGCAATAAATCCATCATTAGTTGATCAATCTCTCTATCCAACCACAGCAAAAGATCTATTAGTTGGGATGACTTTTCAATTGCCTTTATTCTATGGCATTGATCATACAATAAATGAAGTTATAAATTTAATGAGTGATGACAATCAAGTTATAGCTATAAATAAAAATGATTTATCGAATAACCCTTTAGTTGCAAGTATTAAATCACATTTTAAACCCTCAGGTTCAAATGCTTTTGCTGTTTCAAAAAGAAGATCAAAAGATAATGAAACTATGTTGATTATCAACTCTCACCAGCCTCTTACTGGACCAGTTGCCTGGTATGAAATTCACCTCAAAAGTGATGAAGGTCTAAATATTATGGGTGGAACTTTCCCTGGATCACCATTTGTTCATAAAGGCTTTAACGAGCACTTAGGTTGGGGAGCTACAGTGAATCAACCAGATTTATCTGACATATATAAGCTTAAGATAAATTCAAAAAATAATGATCAATATTTATTGGACGGTGAATGGATTGACTTTATAAAAAGAGATCAAGTTTTTCGAGTAAAGTTATTTGGACCGTTATATATTAATTATCCAATCACTATGTATCATTCAGAGCATGGCCCTGTTTTAAAGGATGGTGAAAAAGCCTATGCAATAAGGTTTGTTGGTATGGATACTATTAATCATTCTACTGCGTGGTTCAAAATGAATAAGGCGAAGAATTTTGATGAGTGGATTGGCGCATTAAAAATGCAGCAGATCGCTAGCTTTAACTTAGTTTATGCTGATAAAGAAGATAACATTTACTTTGTTCACAATATGAAAGCTCCAAAAAGAAATTCTGATTATGATTGGGCGAAAGTAATTCCAGGTGATGATAGAAATTTAATTTGGAAAGAGTATCATAACTTTACTGAGATCCCGCAGATTTTGAACCCAGACTCAGGATATTTATTTAGTACTAACCAAAACCCTTTTTTTGTTACGAGTAAGGCCGACAATCTATTAATTGAAAATTTTGATTCTACTATGGGCTTTCAAACGAGGACAACAAATAGAGCCTACCGATCTTTTGAATTATTTGAAAGCAATGACTCTATTTCTTTTAATGATTTGGGTAAGTATAAACATGACAATAAATACTCGTATAATTCTCGTCAATATAGGTTTTTAAAAAAAATACTAGATTATGATTTTAAAGGTGATCAAAGATTGATTGATGCTCAAGATTTTCTTAGTGATTGGGATTTAGGAACTGACTCGAATAATCAGCATGCAGCTTTTGGGGTGTGTATACTTTCACCTGAGTGGTTGGCTGAGATTAATAGAGAATTAGAGCCAGACGCAATTCAGATATTTAGAGATTGTGTGGATGAATTTGAAATTAATTTTGGTGGTTTGAGCATTAGTTGGAAAGATGTCAGCTTTCTCGAACGAGGTAATAATTTAGTTCACATTCAAGGTGGACCAGATGTTTTAAGAGCAATTTATTCGCCAAGAACAGAAGATGGTATTTTGAAAGCTGTTGCTGGAGATGGTTTGTATATTTATGTAAAATGGAACAATGAACAAGAACTGATTTCCAAAAGTATTCATCAGTTTGGAAGTGCAACAATAGATAGAGCTTCAGATCATTATGATGATCAAATTCATTTATTTGCTAGAGAAGAACTAAAAAATACCTTTTTTAACGAAACTCAATTTCCATAAAACAGTTTAATTTTTTGATAACTTTCAACTTGTAGAAAATAAATTTCGCTATAAAATTTTGGAATGCTTCTACACGAACATTTAGAAAACAAATTAGATAAACAGCCAGATTTCTTATTCTCTGAGTTCCAAGGTAGACAAATTACATATCGTGAGGCAAATACTTTAAGCAATAAACTAGCTCATTCATTGATTTCAGCAGGGTTAAAAAAGGGAGAAAGATTTGCATTTTTATCTAAGAATTCTTCTGAAATGGCATTTATGTATTATGCGGCTTCTAAGGTTGGAGTTGTACCGGTTCCACTTAATTATCGTTTAGCTGATAAAGAATGGGAATATATTGTAAATGATTCAGAATCTAAAATTATGATTATAAGGGGTAATGAGTATTGTGAGAGAATAAAAATAAGTAGAAATAATTATAAACATATACAAAATTTTATTTATATTGAGTCATCAGAGTTTGGAAGTGATTGGATAGAATTTTATGATTGGATTAGCGATCAACCAGATGAAAAGCCTCAAATTGATGTTAGCGCTGAAGATGATGTCTACCAAATGTATACGAGTGGTACTACAGGTCATCCAAAGGGAGCTGTCTTACAGCAAAAAAACGTCGCAGCAAATATAAGGCAGTATTTAAACAGCTTGAAACTGCCAACTCCCTCAAGGACATTGCTAGTAGCACCTATGTATCATGCGGCTGCAATGATTAATATGTGTGGTTGTATTGCTATTGGTGGCACTAATATAATTCAGGAAGATTTTATTCCACAAGATGTTGTCAATTGCTTAGCTAAAGAAAAAATTACCCACACAGTTCTTGTTCCAGCGATGATACAAGCATGTTTGGTTTCTGTACCTGACGTGGCAAGCCATGAGTATTTAGATTTAGACCAAATACATTATGGGGCATCGCCAATAGCTCCTGAAACTTTAAAAAAAGCAATGGATATTTTTAAGTGTAAATTTGGACAAGGTTTTGGAATGACAGAGACAGTTGCTGTAATCTGCTTAATGACACCTGAAGAACACATCCGTGCTATTAAGGAAAAACCTGAGCTTTTAAAATCCTGTGGAAGACCAGCTATAGATACTCAAGTTGAAATTAGAGATGAAAATGATAATCTACTTCCTGTTGGAGAGATAGGTCAGATTTGTGCAAAAGGTCCTCAGATTATGAAAGGGTATTGGAATAAAAAAGAAGAAACAGAAAAGGCATTAATGGGAGGATGGATGCACACAGGTGATGCTGGGCGTATGGATGAAGAGGGATTTGTTTACATCCAAGATAGAATAAAAGATATGATAGTATCGGGTGGTGAGAACATTTATTCTACAGAAGTAGAAGCAGCCTTGTTTGCTCATCCAAACATTATTGATGCTGCTGTAATTGGTGTACCTGATGAAAAATATGGTGAAGTGGTTAAAGCGTGTATTGTAAAAAAAGAAGGCTCTGATCTAACCGAGGAAGATGTAATCAATTTTTGTAAAGATAGAATTGCAAGTTATAAAAAACCTCAGTCAATTGATTTTATTGATGAAGTTCCAAGAAATGCAAGTGGTAAAGTTCTTAAAAAAGTATTACGTGAACCGTATTGGAAAGATCAGGATCGACAAGTAAGTTAAGAAGTAGCAGTACCACCGACAGTTAAGTTTTCAATTAACATTGTTGGCTGGCCAACTCCAACAGGAACACTCTGCCCATCTTTACCGCAAGTTCCTATACCACTATCCATTTTTGAGTCATTGCCGACCATTTTTACTCTTTTAAGCACGTCAGGTCCATTACCTATTAAAGTGGCTCCCTTGACAGGATTTGTAACAACCCCATTTTCAATTTTATAAGCTTCTGTGCAAGTGAATACAAACTTTCCACTGGTAATATCTACTTGTCCTCCACCAAAATCTACTGCATACAATCCATTTTTTACTGACTTTAGAATTTCATTTGGGTCTCTGTTTCCAGACAACATGTGAGTATTGGTCATTCTTGGCATTGGTAAATGTGCATAACTTTCTCTTCGACCATTTCCTGTTGGACTAACTCCCATCAATCTTGAATTGAGTCGGTCTTGCATATACCCTGTCAAAATTCCATTTTCAATTAAAGTAGTACAGCTCGTGGGTGTTCCCTCATCATCTACACTTAAAGATCCTCTTCTTGAGTCAATAGTGCCATCATCAACTACTGTTACCGCTTCATCAGCAATTTTCTCTCCAAGTAAATTGGAGAATGCAGATGTTTTTTTTCTATTAAAATCTCCTTCAAGTCCATGTCCAATCGCTTCATGAAGAAGAACTCCCGGATATCCTGGACCAAGTACCACGTCCATTTCGCCTGCGGGTGTATCCACTGAAGTTAAATTTATCTCTGCTTGATTAATGGCCTCGTCTACTTGTTGCTTCCAATGACTTGGATCCAGAAAAGATGAATAATCGACTCTGCCACCTGAACCCCTGCTTCCATTTTCTTGTCTTCCATCTTTTTCTAATACAATTGAAATATACAATCTGACTAATGGCCTTAGATCTTCAATAACAATTCCTCCTGGTCTGTAGATACGAACTGCTTGCCACTCACCATTTAAAGATGCGGAAACTTGTTTAACCTGGGAATTTTTTGAACGTGCATATTCATCGATGTTTTTTAAAACGTTAACTTTTTCAGAAAATTCTGTTTCATTGATAGGGTTTGCTTCGTTGTATAGTTTTCTATTAGTCTGGGAAAACACAGTATTAAAATTTGCGTTGTTATCTTTGGTGACAAAATTTACTGTATCAGATGCTTTTTTAAGAGACTTTTCGTCTATGTCAGATGAATGAGCATAGCCAGAACTTTCACCTGCAACAGCTCTTAAACCAAAACCTTTTGACGTATCAAAAGAGGCACTTTTTAGTCTTTGATCATCGTATACAAAGCTTTCACTCTCACAAAATTCCATGAACAATTCACCATCATCTGCCTTGTGGAGGGCGTTTGAAACTATTTTATCAACACTGCTATTGTCCAGATTACTTCTAGAGAAGAACAGGGTATCAGTTGATTGATTCTTTATGAACTTATTCATATTCAGATGCTCAATGAAATTACTCTAATTTTTTTAATTTATACTAAAAAAACCCTAAAAACTAATAAAAATTGCGTCAAACTGTCGCAAAATTACTCATAGTTTCTAAGAATTTAAACAGTATATATTAATACATAATGATAACACCTATATTTTCAATTTTTACTCAAATAATGAACATGTTCTTAAAGGTTTCTATATTAGTTTTTTTGCCTTTTGCAGCATTTGCTAAAGAGGGTAAATCAGAAAACTGGCAACTTAGCTTTCAGGAGCCAGCGACTGATTTGATGTCAGATATTATTACTTTTCATAGTTATATCCTTATGCCAATTATAACTGGTATTTCTTTGCTTGTCTTAGGTTTGCTTCTTTACATAATGTTTAGGTTTAATAGTAAAAGAAACGTTGTTGCATCCACTACAACTCATAATACAGTCATTGAAATATTATGGACTGTAATACCAGTAATACTTTTAATAATTATAGCCATTCCATCTTTTAGATTGCTGTATGTTTCAGAAACAATTCCAAAAGCTGACTTGACCATTAAGGCAATTGGTAATCAATGGTATTGGACCTACGAATATCCCGATTATCAAGACATCGTGTTCGACGCGAATATGCTTTTAGAAAACGAGCTATCAGATCCTAAGTTGAGACTCCTAGAGACAGATACACAGATTGTTGTACCTGTAAATAAGGTAGTCAAACTTCAAATCACATCTGCAGATGTCCTTCATGCATGGACCATTCCTGCATTTGGAGTAAAAATGGATGCTGTACCTGGTAGACTGAATGAAACTTGGTTTAAGGCTAACAAGGAAGGTATTTATTACGGTCAATGTTCAGAGCTATGCGGTGCAAAGCATGCATTCATGCCTATTAATGTTAAGGTTGTATCAGAAAGTGAATTTAACGATTGGTTAGACTTTGCAAAGGAAGAATATGCATCGTCTGGAATTGACTATTCAAGTGAAACGTTTGAACTTGCAAAAAAGTAGGTAATTTAGTTTATAAGGAGCAAATAAAAATGGCGGACATAACAGCAGATCAAGTAGGAAGTCATGATCATCACCCAACGGGTTGGAGAAGGTATCTATATTCTACAAATCATAAAGATATAGGAACCTTATACTTAATCTTTGCAATTATTGCGGGTTTAGTCGGAACTGGTATGTCAGTTTTAATGCGAATGGAGCTGATGTATCCTGGTGATGGTATTTTAGGCGGTGATCACAATCTTTACAACGTTCTGGTTACAAGTCACGGCTTGTTAATGATATTTTTTATGGTGATGCCGGCTATGATTGGAGGATTTGGCAACTGGATAGTTCCTCTAATGATTGGTGCTCCGGATATGGCTTTTCCAAGAATGAATAATATTTCTTTTTGGTTATTGCCAGCATCCTTAATTCTACTAATCGCTTCACTTTTTGTTGATGGTACATCCGGTGGCCCAGGTGTTGGAGGTGGTTGGACAATTTACCCACCGCTATCTGCAAATCTAGGCTCGCCAGGTCCTGCTGTTGACTTGGCAATTTTTTCTCTTCACTTAGCTGGGGCTTCCTCAATACTTGGTGCGATAAATTTTATAACGACAATCTTTAATATGAGAGCGCCAGGCATGACTTTACACAAGATGCCCCTCTTTGTTTGGTCCATTCTTGTCACAGCTGTCTTATTACTATTATCTCTTCCTGTATTGGCTGGGGCTATAACGATGCTCCTTACTGATAGGAACTTTGGCACGGCATTTTTCAGTGCTGCCGAGGGTGGAGATCCTGTTTTATTCCAGCACTTATTCTGGTTTTTTGGACATCCTGAGGTCTACATTCTTATTTTACCTGGTTTTGGTATTGTGAGTCATGTTGTAGCAACATTCTCTAAGAAACCTGTGTTTGGATATCTTGGAATGGCTTATGCGATGGTTTCAATTGGTTTCCTAGGGTTTATTGTTTGGGCTCACCATATGTATACTGTTGGCATGGATGCAGATGTTAAGGCTTACTATATTTTTGCAACGATGGTGATTGCGGTTCCTACTGGCATCAAGGTATTTTCATGGATTGCGACAATGTGGGGTGGTTCAGTAGAGCTTAAAACTCCAATGTTATGGGCAATAGGATTTATTTTTCTATTTACTGTGGGTGGAGTTACCGGAGTTGTTTTGGCTAATGCAGGAATAGACCATTCTCTACACGACACATACTATGTCGTAGCTCATTTTCATTACGTATTATCAATGGGTGCAGTTTTTGCAATCTTTAGTGGATTTTATTACTGGTTTGGTAAAATGTTTGGAAGTGATTACTCCGAACTATTGGGTAAACTACACTTTTGGTTAACATTTGTAGGGGTTAATTTAATCTTTTTCCCTCAGCATTTCTTAGGCCTTGCAGGCATGCCAAGAAGGTATGTAGATTATCCTGATGCTTACGCGGGTTGGAATTATATATCTTCAATTGGCTCATTTGTTACATTGATAGGATTAGCCGTATTCTTTATAATGCTTGTTCACGCTTTTGTGAGACAGAAACAATCAGATGATAATCCTTGGGGTGAAGGTGCAACTACTTTAGAATGGACATTATCATCTCCACCGCCTTTTCATCAATTTGAGGAGCTACCAGAAGTAAAGTAGTTAGGTCGAATGGTAAATGTAACTTCAGTTTCTGATAAACAAGAAATTGGGATCAATTCATTTCTTTTAAAGTTTGGTTTTTATATATCCTTATTAAAACCAAGAGTTATGTCTCTTTCTATTTTTACCAGCTTAGTCGGCATGATTATTGCTCCAGGATTTATAACAATCTCTGAAGGAGTTCTTATAATTATAGCTATCTCAATTGGATCAGGTGCATCTGGTGCATTAAATATGTGGTATGAAAGAAAGACAGATCTGTTAATGGAAAGAACTAAGAATAGAGTTTTACCTATGGGGCTTATTAGTGCGAATGGAGCTCTTATTTATGGAATTATTTTGTCATTATTTTCAGTTTATCTTTTATACTATGTTGCAAACTTACTGTCTGCTTCAATTCTTCTTCTAACTATACTCTATTATATTTTTGTCTATACAATATGGCTAAAGAAAAGAACTCCACAAAATATTGTTATCGGCGGAGCCGCTGGAGCGTTCCCCCCAATGATTGGATGGACAGCTGTTACTGGCAGCATATCTCCTGAAATTAGTCTGGTTTTTATTTTAATTTTTTTATGGACCCCGCCACATTTTTGGGCACTTGCACTCTATAAATCTGATGACTACAAAAGGGCAGGTATTCCAATGATGCCACTGGTCGTCGGAAATAAGAAAACAGTTAGTTTAATTATTGCTTACTCATTAACACTCTTGCCTGTAACACTTTTAATGAGTTACTACTATTCATTATTCTTTGGAACTTTGTCATCTATTATGGGTATCTGCTTTATATATTTAGCATTAGATCTTAGAAAATATTTAGATCACAGCATGTTATTAGAAAAAAAAGCACAAACTCTATTCTTCTTTTCCATTATTTATCTCTTTAATATTTTTGCAATCCTCCTAATTGATAACTTGTTATGGAATATATTATGATTAATAAAAAAATAAAAAGAAGGAACATAATTACAGCATTAATACTTGTTTTTTTTGTTGCCTCATTCTTCACATACACAATTTACAGGTTAAGTCTCGTATAAATGAATTTTTTTAATTTAAAATATAGTTCGAATACTTCTCTAGCATTAGGCCTGCTTGGTATTGTTATATCTATGGTAATTTTAGCATATGCATCTGTACCACTATATAATTACTTTTGTAAAGTTACAGGTTTTGGAGGTACCCCAAAAATTTATTCTCAAGAAAGTGTTTTCATAACTGATTCTCTAATAAATGTACGACTTGACTCAAACGTTGGATCAACTCTGAACTGGGATTTTTTCCCTGAGCAAAGAACACATCAAATTCAAATTGGTGAAAATAAATTAATCAACTACGTTATAATCAATAATACAAATCAAGCATTGAATGGAACTGCAGTATATAATGTTTCCCCAGCTGAGGCAGCAAAATATTTTAACAAAATAGAATGTTTCTGTTTTCAAAATACTGAATTAAAAGCTAATGAGAAAAAGATTATGCCAGTTTCTTTTTATATCGATCCTGAAATTATAAATGATCAATATGTGGCAGATCTATCTGAGGTTACTTTGTCCTATACCTTTTACGAAAACAGTGATACATAATTTCTATGAGTTCACGTAATCCAAATTCTCATGAGTATCATTTAGTAGAACCAAGTCCTTGGCCACTTTTAGCTTCAATTGGCGCACTTATCTTGTGTATTGGGGCTGTAATTTATTTTAGAACTGATGACTTATGGTTAATGCTTATTGGATTAGCTATTGTAATTTATGTTACATACATGTGGTTTAGAGACATTATTATTGAAGGAGAACACCAGGGCCATCATACGCCTGTAGTTCAGATTGGTTTGAGGTACGGTATGACCTTGTTTATCGCTTCAGAAGTTATGTTCTTTGTTGCATGGTTTTGGGCTTATTTCAACGCAAGTTTATTCCCTACTGAACAAATAGGATCTGTTTGGCCTCCGGCAGAAATACATTTAATGGATCCTTGGCATATACCATTGATAAATACACTTATACTTTTGCTATCAGGTACGACCGTTACGTGGGCGCACCACGCGCTAACAGAGGGAAATAGAAAAGAGTTGATCCAAGGTCTCTGGTGCACAGTAGGATTAGGCATTATTTTTACGGGCTTCCAGGTTTATGAGTATATGCATGCTGACTTCGCTTTTTCGGGACATATTTATGGAGCAACTTTCTATATGGCAACTGGTTTCCATGGTTTTCATGTATTAATGGGAACAGTTATGCTCATTGTTTGCTTAGGAAGATCAATTGCAGGACACTTTAAAGCCGATCATCACTTTGGTTTTGAAGCGGCTGCATGGTACTGGCACTTTGTAGATGTTGTGTGGCTATTTTTATTCGCTGCAATTTATGTCTGGGGATATTATTAAACTTAATCTACCTATTGATTAAAAATTTCTCTTTCCATTTTATTTTTCTAGTAACAATTTGCTTTCTTTTATTGCTTGGCTATTGGCAAACCCAAAGATTAGAGTGGAAGATGAATATAATTAATTCAGTTGAAAAAAATTATACGCTCAAACTGGAAAAATTTCCTTTTGAGGGTGGCATAGATAAAGAATTTGAATTTATGCAAGTAGAGTTAGAAGGTTCTTTTATAAAAGAAAAACTTATGTATTTTTTTAAATCAAATTTAAGTGGTATGTCTGGCTTTGAAATTGTATTGCCTTTAAAAACCGAAGATGCAAAATATGTTTATGTGATCTTGGGATGGATACCTTATGATTTTAAGGAAAGTTTTAATCTCGATTTTATAGACTCAAACAAGGAGTTCATTGTCAATGGAGCCCTAATATATTCTAAAGAGAGAAAACCTTTAATACCTGAGAATGAATATTCAGCAAGTATATGGTACCTACTAAATACTGTTGAGATGGATAATTTTCATAAAATTGAATCAAGTCCATATATTCTTAAAATTATTGATCAAAATAAATTTGAGAATCTTTTAATTGAATTTGAGCCTTCAAACATAACAAATAATCACTTACAGTATGCAGTTACATGGTTCCTGCTATCAATTGTTATATTGATCATGTATATCTATTATATAAGGCAAGGAATTACTAAAAATGAAGTATAGAAGTACAAGAGGAACTAACGAGGAGACTTTCAAGAAAGTTCTTTTTGCTGGATTAGCTGAGGACGGGGGACTTTATGTGCCGATGAATTGGCCTCAAATAGATGTCCATAAGGTAGATAAGAATATTAGCTACAAAGATCTTACAAAATTAATTCTTTATCCATTTGTTAAGGATTTTATTTCTATAATGGAACTGGAAAATATTATTAATACTTCCTATTCAAAGCAGTTCTCATCGGAAAATCTTGTATCATTTAAAGAATTTAGTGATAACGAGATTATAGTTGAATTATTTAATGGTCCTACACTTGCATTTAAAGATTTTGCAATGCAATTACTTATTCCTTTATTTGATCATTTTTTAGAAAAAGAAAATAAGAAAATAAATTTGATTGTTGCTACTTCTGGTGATACTGGATCTGCAGCAATTAATGCAGTAAAGAAAAGTAAGAACATAAGTATATTTTGTTTATATCCTAGTAAGAGAATTTCTGATTTTCAAAGACGTCAAATGTCAACTGTTAAAGAAAGCAATGTCTTTTTGTGTGAAATTAATGGAACATTTGATGATTGTCAAAAAATTGTAAAAGATATTCTCAAGGATACTGAGTACAGTTCTCAAAATAATATATCTGCAGTCAATTCGATTAATTGGGCGCGAATATTAATTCAATGCGTATACTATTATTATACATATATAAATTATTTTGATGCATCCAGACCGACAGTTAATTTCTCTGTTCCTACAGGCAATTTTGGTGATATTTATGCAGGATATGTATCCTATAAGATGGGCCTACCAATAAATAAGTTAATCATTGCTACAAATGAAAATGATATCTTACACAAATTTATAAATACAGGAGTTTACGAAACAGAAGATGTAAAAAAAACAACAAGCCCGAGTATGGATATACAAATAGCAAGTAACTTTGAAAGGCTTTTATTTGACATTATGAGTCAGTCAAATGAAAAAACAGCATTAGCAATGAATTTATTTGAAGAAAAGGGAAAATTAACAGTAGAGCAACAGGATTTAAATATGATTTCAAATATATTTACATCTGTAAGTACATATCAGGAGGATGTTGACAAAATAATATTGAATGTTCATGAAACTCACTCATACCTCATTGATCCTCATACAGCTACTGGCATAAATGCCTCAAGAAAGACAAATGACAGTGATCACATGAATTTCACATTATCAACTGCTCATCCTGTAAAGTTTTCAGAAACAGTTGAAATGGCTGTTGGAAAAAACCTTGATTTATTAGGTAATTACAAGGATTTATTTAGTGAAAAAGAAAAAATTTACGCCATCAAAAATAATACAGATGAAGTGAAAAAATTTATTTTAGAGAATAAAAATTAAATGTCCTTTTTAACTACATATTACCCAAAGAGAATTGAATTTGAGTTAAAGGGCAAAAACGTTTTTTTAAAACCTCCAGAATATAAGGATTGGAAAAGTTGGTCATCATTGAAAGAAAAAAATAAATTTTATCTCAAACCCTGGGAACCTTTATGGTCACCATCTGAACTTGAAAGAAGTTCATTTGTAAAAAGAGTCAGATTTTTTGAGAAACTTGCTTTAGATGACAGTGCTTATTCTTTTTTAATTTTTGAAAGTAAAACAAAAAATCTAATAGGTGAAATAAATATCAACAACGTTCAAAGAAGTGTTGTGCAATCATGTTCAATAGGGTATTGGATTTGTGAACAAAAAATGGGTCAAGGTTTAATGAGTGAGGCAATAAATTTAATTAAGAAGTTTGTATTTGATGAATTAGACCTGCATCGGTTAGAAGCTGCATGTTTACCAGTCAATAAGCGATCTTTAAAAACATTGAAAAACAATGGCTTTGCCATTGAAGGACTTGTAAGAAAGTATTTAAAGATAAATGGCAATTGGGAGGATCACCTCCTTTTATCTTGTATTAAAGATGAAAATTTATAGTATGCGCCTATGGTTGATCTGATAGGAAGCAAAATTCCAGACATTAAACTTGTAAGAATGGATAGTGAAAAAGGCCCACAGCCTCTTTCTATTTTAGACTATTGCATGAATAAGAAAGTAGTAATGTTTGGTGTTCCTGGCGCTTTCACACCGACTTGCTCTAGAAATCATTTGCCTGGTTTCATAGAAAAAGCTGATGATATGAAAGCTAAGGAAATAGACGAAGTTATTTGCTTTGCTACAAATGATATATTCACATTGTCTGCTTGGGAAGAAATGTCAGGATCTATTGGAAAAATTTTATTTTTATCAGACAGCAAGGCAAAATTTTCAAAATCCATTGGAACTGACTTTCCTGATAGCTTTGGTACATCAACCAAAACTCAAAGATGCTCAATATTAATCAATGACGGTACAATAGAGAAATTTTTTGTTGAAGACGAAGATGGACAAGTAAGCGTTAGTAGCGCAGATAATATGCTTGAAAATATCTAATTTGATATTGCAGAAGTAGCTAATTTATCAGCTATTTCATTTCCAAAGTGACCAGAATGGCCCTTAACCCATATCCAGTCAATATTATGTAGTTCAACAAGTTCGTCAAGATCCATCCAAAGATCTTTATTTTTGACATCTTTTTTGTTTGAAGTTTTCCAATTGTTTGTTTTCCATTTTAAAATCCATTCCTGGATACCTTGCATCACGTATTTTGAATCTGTAAAAAGTTTTATTTTAGAGTTTTTATCAACATACCGAAGAGCTTGAATAACAGCTAATAATTCCATTCTATTATTGGTTGTACTTTTATCAGACCCATTTAACTCAATTTTTTCTTTACCTTTTTGAATATAAACTCCCCAACCACCTCGTCCAGGATTTCCAGAGCAAGCTCCATCTGTATATATATGCAAGATATCAGAGTCCATATTCACTGGCTTTTCTCACCGACTGATGAAATTTCAACTTAGAAATATACTCATTGGGATCTTTTTTCAAAATTAAATCACTGTCTTCATGAGAATAAAAATCAAGAAGTCTTGTTAGTAAATATCTTAATGCAGATGCTCTTGCTAATAGAGGTAGAGCTTCAACTTCTTCATCAGAGAATTTTCGTTCTTGATTATAACTTCCTAACAGGTATTTAGCCTTGGTTGGATTAAATTCATTATTATTTTCCTCAAAACACCAAGCATTGAGACAAATCGCAATCTCATATGCATAAAAATCATTACACGAAAAATAAAAGTCAATGATACCTGTTAGACTGTTTTCTTCAAAAAAAATATTGTCAGGAAATAAGTCTGCATGAATAATACCCGACGGTAAGTCTTTATTTATTTCTTTTGATAAAAACAAGAATTCACCCTCAATAAATCTCATTGCCTCAATATCTATTTGTTTTTTAAAAGTCTGTAACTTTTCAATAATATTACCAAGCTTGTTAAAACCCAGCTCATTTTCTCTTTTTATATTTAGTTTTTCAGAGGCATTATGCATTTTAGCAATGGTTAACCCTAAATTAGAACAATGAATAGGTTTTATTTTCTCTAGAGAACTGCCTGTTAAGAATGAAGTAATAACAGCATGCTTTTCTTTAATAAAATTTGAGAAATTACCTTGCTTATCCTTAATGACTTCAGGGCATTTGATATCATGGGCATTAAGATGATTCATTAAATCAAAATAAAATGGCAAGTTCTCTTGATTTGTTCTTTCCTCAAAAATGGTCAGAATAAATTTTTTATTGTCTGCAGTGAGTAGGTAGTTTGAATTTGAAGTTCCACCTTTGATACCACTGAACTCATTTATATTATCAATGTTATATTTACTCAGAAAATGATTGAGTTCATCAATTGATATTTGTGTATATACAGCCATAAACTATATTTATAGCTCAGAATAAGTTAATTAAGTAATAATTTATGTCTTGAGCTTATTTATCTGGCTTATTGATTGCTCTACTAATTTTTTTGAGCTTTGTTCGTTAATATTTTCAATGATAATCTTTTCAGCAATATTGATAGAATTTGCAACTATCTCTTCATTTACTGCAGAAATCGCTACTTTTTCTGCTCTTGATATTTTCTCGATTGCTTGTTGTTCAGCCCTTTTGATGAACTCTTCTGCTTTAGCTTTAGAGGTTTCTTCATGATTCTTTGCAATTTCCTTTGCCTGATTTATGATATTGTTTGCTTCTTCATCTGCTGACTGAACTTTTCTTTCGTATTCAGCAACGAGGGAATTCGCTTCCTCCTTCAGTTTTCTTGCATTATCTAGCTCAGATTTAATATTTTCAATTTCACCATCAAGAAGCTTAGCTATCATTGAAGGTGCTTTTATGAAAAGTGCAACTGCAATAAAAATTAGAAATGCAATAAAAACCCAAAAGGAAGGATCAGACAATAAAGATGACATTACTTATGACTTTCCATATTAATTAAGTTTTTTTGATATTTCATCATCACTCGGAATTATTTCAACATACTTTGAAACGATAGACTTTATAGTTTCTATTGTAGCTTTTTTTATTTCCTGTTCAGATTGCTGTTTTTGTTGATGAATTTTCTTTTCAGACTCAGTAATCATTTCATTAATCTTGATCTCATTATCTTTTTTTAATTTATCTAAGTATTCATTCATTGTAGCTTTAGAACTTGAGACAATTTTGTTGGACTCAAGAGATGCTGAGTTCATTTTATCGTCATAATGTTCCAAAATTTTACTTGCTTCAGAATTTAGATTTTCAGCATCATTGATATCATTAGAAATTTTGTCTTTTCTTTCTTCTATTGTTGTGCTCAACCTTGGAATCACAAATTTCCACATGAATAAATACAAAGCTGTAAAAGTAATTATCAGCCAAAATAATTGTGACGGGAAGGTTGAAATATCCATTTGCGGAAGGCCAGCGGATTCCTGACCTTCAGCATAAGCTCTAGATAAAGGCAAAACAAAAATAAAAATTCTAAGAATAAATTTCATTCTGTTTTAGCCAAAAAGAATTAGGAATGCTATTACGAGAGCAAATAGTGCAATTGCCTCAACGAGAGCAAATCCTAAAAGTACCTGTCCAAATGCTTGCGGTGCTGCTGATGGGTTTCTAAATATACCTGAAACATATGCTCCAAATACTGTTCCTATACCAGCTCCAGATCCTGCGACACCGATTGTTGCTAATCCTGCTCCGATAAGTTTTGCTGCTTCTACTTCCATTTTTGTTGTCCTTTCTTTTTTTATTAAAATTTAATGATCCGGATGAAGGGCGTCATTTAAATAGATACAAGTTAAAATAGTAAATATATATGCTTGAAGAGCTGCAATTAATGTTTCAAGTGCATATAAAACTACAAGAAATATCAATGGAGCAAATCCAAGAAAACCAAGCATCACAATAAACCCTGCAAAGATTTTTAATATACTGTGACCTGCAAGCATGTTAGCGCACAATCTTACTGATAAACTGATTGGCTTGGATAAATAAGATATAATTTCTATTGGAACAATAAGAGGTGCAAGAAATATTGGAATCCCTGATGGATAGAATATTCTAAGATAACCAAGGCCGTTCTTCATGAAACCGATTATAGTTACCGCTAGAAAAATTAATCCAGCAAATGCGAAGGTAACAATAAGATGACTTGTTACTGTGAATGTATAAGGAATAAGACCTATAAAATTACAAAAGAAAATAAACATGAACAAAGAAAAAATAAATGGGAAATAAGCTCTCCCTTGATCTCCGACCTGATCACGCAACATGTTGGCAATAAAATTGTAGGATAGTTCGGATAACATTTGCATTCTGTTAGGAATAATGGACCGTTTTGATAAGCCTAAAATAAAAAGTGTCATTGTGGCTACAATCGCAAAGACCATAAATAGAGATGAATTGGTAAATGAAATGTCTATACCAGCTATTTGCATCTCAGCAATTTTAGAGATTTCAAACTGATGTATTGGATCTATAGGGTTATCTGCAACCATTGAATTAATTTTTAGTTATTTTGAAGGCTTTTTGCAACCCTAAAAACATTAAGAATTCCCGCTGCACTTCCCAACAGGAAGAAGATAATTATAAATAAGGGTCGGGTCTCAAAATAATTGTCTACTAAGATCCCAATACCAAGGCCAACGGCCATTGCTGCGACAATTTCTACCACTACTTTCATGATTTTTCCTATGGGTTTAGGAGTATTTGTGAGGTCGTCTGTTGAGGATGACTTTTTAGCTGCTTGAATTTTTTCTCGCAGGTTACGAATTTCATTCTGTTCAGATGACATTTAAGCAACTGCTCCAATTTCCTCAGCTTTCTTAAGATCTACGGAGACTATTTGACTAACTCCTCGCTCAGCCATTGTAACACCAAATAGTCTGTCCATTCTAGACATGGTCAGGGCGTGGTGTGTTATTATTAAAAACTTAGTATTGGTCTTGTCTGTTATGCTATCTAATAAGCCACAGAATCTCTCTACGTTAGCGTCATCCAGTGGAGCATCGACCTCATCAAGTACACAAATCGGTGATGGGTTGGTAAGAAAAACTGCAAATATTAATGATAGTGCAGTAAGAGCTTGCTCTCCACCTGAAAGAAGAGACATCGATTGCAATTTTTTACCTGGCGGACTTACCATCATTTCTAATCCAGCTTCTAACGGATCATCCGAGTCAATAAGCTCAAGATGAGCCTTGCCTCCATTAAATAATTTTACAAATACATCTTTAAAGTGACTATTTACAGTATCGAAAGCTTTCAATAACCTTGTCCTACCTTCTTTATTTAAATCTTCAATTGAGACTCTCATTTTTTTAATTGCGCTTTCGAGATCTTCTTTTTCTTTTGTCATGTTTTCTAATTCATCATCGATTTCTTTTGTTTCTAAATCAGCTCTTAAATTTACTGCACCCATTGTTTCACGTTGTTGCTTTAATCTGTCTAATCTCATTTCAGTCCTGTCCGCATTGGTTTTCATCGTATCCAGGTCTTCGGCAATATTTAAAACGCTTACGATGTCATGTGGTACACAATTAAACTTTTCTTTTGACTCATCTTCTAACTCTTTCAATCTGGATTCTGCTAATTCTTTTGTAGCTTCTGTTCTTCCTTTTGACTCTCTAATATTAGCCAAATCATTTTGTGCTTTCCTAAGTTTGGCCTCGATTTTTTTGAGCTCATTATCCGCCTCAGCAAGTCTATCGGCAGCAAACTGCCTTTCTGTTTCTGCAAACCCTTTTGTTTCAATCAATTGCCCTCTTCGTTGAGCAATTTCTTCAGGCCTATTTGAAATTTTTTTCAATTCTTCTTCAGATTTTATTTTCCTTGATGCTAATTTTTCTATCTGCTCTTTGGACGATCTAATTGTTTTACTTAATCTTTGATATTCATAGGTCCAATCACTTTGCTTTTGTTCAACATCTTTTTGTCTTAGTTGTTCTCTTAGTTCCAATGACAAGGTTGCGGCTTTTTTAGCTTCATTACTCGACCTATCGTAGACAATTCTTGCTTCTTGAGATACCTGATTTGCACTTTTTACCTTTTCCGTTATCTCTTTTAAGTGGAAGTAGAATTTCTCCTTAAACTTAGATGTCCAGTTTTTTGGATCATCATAGCCTTCAACTTCCTTGAGAGTTGACTCACGTGATTTTAAGTTTTCTGAAGTTATGAGCGTATCTTGCCATTCATCTCTTTTAGAGTTTTTTATTTGATTGTACTGTTCTATCTCTTGATCTAGATCTATGATTTTTGCTTCTAATTTTTCTTTTTCTACTTTTAGTTGGTCTATTGTTTCGTTGCTTATTTCATTTTTATTTTGGCCATTATCTTCTGTATCTCTTCTAGATTTTAATGCCTCAAGGTCTTTGATTGCGTCCTCAAGCTGAAATTGCTCTCTTTCATTATCACTAATTATTTGTTGAATCGAATTTTCGAGGTTTCTCTTTTCATCTTTAATTCTTTCCTCTTCCTGATCCAGAGCGTCTCTCTCAAGATTAATTCGATTAAGCTTGGCAGCGGCTTCAATCTCTTTCTCTCTTAGAGGCTTTATCTTCTCATTAGATTTTAGTTGCTCGTTAGTTGCTTGGGTAACCTCTAGAGTAGATTTTTGAATTTGTGATTCACTTGTTTTCAAATCCTCGTCAGACTTTTCGAAAGACTCCTTTAATGAGGTCCATTTTAAAAACAGCACTATGCCCTCTAATTTACTGATTTCAGAGGAGATGGATCGGTAAGTTTCTGCTTGTTCTGCTTGTTTTTTAAGATTGTTTATTTGAGTATTTAGTTGTTTCATCAAGTCTTTAACTCGCTGGAGATTATTTTCAGCACCTTTGAGTTTTAGTTCTGCCTCATGTCTTCTTGAGTGAAGGCCAGAAATCCCAGCCGCTTCTTCCAATACTGACCTTCTGTCTATTGGTTTTGCATTTATTAAGGCCCCAACTCGTCCTTGGCTAATAAGTGATGGTGAGTGAGCTCCAGTAGAAAGGTCTGCAAACAGTCTCTGTACGTCTCTTGCTCTAACATCTTTGCCGTTAATTTTGTAATCAGAACCTCTTTCTACCTCAATTTTTCTTCTTACTTGAATTTCTGTTTGATCATTAAATTCTGATGGCGCCTTTCTATCTTCATTATCTAAATAAATTGTGACTTCAGCATTATTTCTTGATGGTCTATCTGCGGTACCTGAGAAAATCACATCTTCCATTCCCGAGCCCCTCATACTTTTTGCTGATGTTTCTCCCATACACCATCTTAACGATTCAACTACATTAGATTTACCACATCCGTTAGGGCCCACAATCCCGGTAAGACCTTGTTCAATATTTAACTCAGTTGGGTCAACAAAAGATTTAAAGCCTAAGATTTTAATTTTTTTAAATTTCATTAATTAATTTTTTTCTCAATTATTTTTTCAAACTCTGAAAAAGACATATTTCCCGAATAAAGGTCTCCATCTATAATAAAAGATGGGGTAGAGGAAACATCATAATTCTCAACAGCATCTATTCTCATTGTCAAAATAAAATCTGTTATTTCTTCATTTTCCATACAGGAATTGAATTCGTCCTCAGAAATGCTGAATAATGTAGAATATGTTCTTAATGCATCTGTACTGTTTTCTAACACTCGGTCACTTTGTTTTGTAACAATCCACTTTTTTTGATCCTGAAATAAAAGTTTTTCCATAGCAAAAAAATCTTTTTCATCTGTGCAGTGTAATAATTTAAAAGCATTTAAATCAATTGCATTCAACGCAAAGGGCCTGACCTCAAATTTAATTTTTCCTGTATCAATATATTTTTCTTTAATTTCTGGAAAAATATTATTGCTGAAATCTGCACAATGACTGCAAGTTAAGGAACGGTACTCTACAATAGTCAATGGAGCAGCATCATCTCCAAGCTGCATTCCTGTCAATGTGCTACTTATGGCTAACGAGTGATAAGACACCAAGAGTGACACAAGAAAGATAAAGAACTTATGAATACTTTTCATTTTTAATAAATATAGCCTACATTTTGTATACGGTGACTGAAACAATACACAACATATTGATTATACTCAATTTTTGTCAATTTTAATAGGTTTTATTGTACAATTCCTAGTACAAAAAGAATTTGTCAAAATTTCGTCTTAGAAATTTTTGAAGCAATTTTTTCAAAGCTTTTTTTTAGTTCTGGAAAATCTGATAGCTCTTCATATGTCTTATTTTTCTCTTTAATTTCACTATCTAATTGATTGAAATTAATACCTTTTCTAGATTTTTTATTTTTTAAATTGCTTTGAATTATTTCAATCTTCTCAACCGCATTATAGCCAAAAAATAAATTTATTTTATCTACAATTTTTTTATGCTCATGTTCAAAAGCAAAAGATATGCTTCTATCGACTTTAACCACAAGCTTGCCTTTTCCTTTAGGGTTTGAGTTCGTTGTTTTGATTTTAGTTGGGTAGGACAATTTATTAAAACTTATACCAACAATTTTCTCCCAATTTGAGAGTAGTTCTAGTTCAAAAAATCCTCTGTTTTTTAATAATTTCTTTGCGTCATTTGGCAGAAGATTTGATAGAATTTGAGGTCCATTAAGTTTTTTATAAGACATATTTTAAATTAGCATGAAAATTCACAATAAAGATAAATATTTTTCAAAAAATTTGATCTTATGGTTTAAAAAAAACAAAAGAAATTTACCTTGGCGAAAATCTGTAGCACATAAAGACTTTCCATATAGGGTACTCGTAAGTGAGTTCATGTTGCAGCAAACTACTGTTTCTACAGTCATACCTTATTTTAATAAGTTTCTTAAGATCTGGCCGAATATAAAAACTTTGTCTAAAGCAAATATTGATGATGTATTAATTCAATGGCAAGGATTGGGGTACTATTCAAGAGCAAGAAATTTGCTTAAGACTGCAGAAATAATCATGCTTAAACATCAGGGTGATATTCCCAGAAGTGAAAATGAACTTAAAAGTTTACCTGGTATTGGAGAATATGCTTCTGCGGCGATCAGATCAATAGCATTTAACCAGAAAGCGTCGGCAGTAGACGGAAATGTAAAAAGAGTAATAGCAAGATTTTATGGCCTAACGGGAACCCTTGACGAAAATAAAAAAAGAATTGATGAAATTGCTAATAGGATTTGTCCTAACAAAAATAATAGAGATTATACACAGGCAATTATGGAAATGGGTGCATTAGTGTGTAAGGCAAAAAAAATTAATTGTGATGTTTGCTGCATATCCCAAAAATGTACTGCATATAATAAGAAGCTAGTTCATACTATTCCTGAACGTAAGGTGAAAGTTAAAAAGAGAAAACTTAACTGTATTTCATTTATTTCAATTTTAAATGACAGATTTGTGTTATTGAAAAAAAGATCAAGTGAGGGAATTCTTTCTAATCAATGGGAGTTGCCATCAACAGCATGGAAAGCAAAATCTATTAAGTTTTCAAGAAAAGAAACTCCATTTCCAAATGCTCATTGGGAAAAGACAGCCATAAATTTTAAGCATTCTTTTAGCCATATGGATATCCAAAACGTTGCTTATTACGCCAGGAATAATAATAAGCACTTATCAAGCAACTCTTCTAATTTAAAGTGGGTTAATATTGATAAATTGAGTGATTATGCTGTAACCACAATGAGCAAGAAAACATTGAAAAAGTTTAATTTAATTCCGATCTAAGTTTTTGCCTTAGAATATCGATTGGTTTTAATTCACCTTCAACATCAAAATGCCAGAAAGTCCATCCGTTACATGCTGATGCCGATTGAACCTCAGCACCAATTTGATGAATAGAGCCTGTGTTGTTAGAGCTAATAACAGAACCATCGGCTCTAACTTTAGCTTTAAATTTTCTCTTGTTATCATATAGCACGGTACCTGGCTCAATTAATTTTCTTTCTATTAACCACCCAAAAGGTATTCTAGGCTCTACCTTCTTTGACTGACTTATATTTAATGATTCAATTTCATAAGAATTAATTTTACCTATGCGTTTTTTTGCAGCACTTACATAGTACTTATCCTTTTCAATACCAATATATTTTCTTGATAATCTTTTCGCTACGGCTCCTGTAGTTCCTGTTCCAAAAAAAAGGATCCAATATAACTTCACCCTTATTTGTTGAAGAAATAATAATTCGGTGCAAAAGTCCCTCTGGTTTTTGTGTAGGATGCAGCTTTTTACCCTCACTATTTTTTAGTCTTTCATGACCACTACATATCGGAAGATACCAATCTGAGCGCATTTGCATATTTTCATTTAGTGACTTCATAGCATCGTAATTAAATGTATATTTTTTAGAATTTTTATCTTTGCTCGCCCAAATTAGAGTTTCATGAGCATTAGTGAAACGCTTACCTCTAAAATTAGGCATTGGATTTGCTTTTTGCCATATAACATCATTGAGTATCCAATAACCTAAGTTCTGCATGATATAGCCAATCCTAAAAATATTATGATAGGAACCAATAACCCAAATTGTGCCCGTTGGCTTTAATACACGTTGTGCTTCTTTAAGCCAGGCATGAGAAAACTTATCATATTCTTCAAAGCTTTCAAATTGATCCCATTCATCGTTTACGGCATCAACTTTTGAATTGTTTGGTCTGTATAGATTTTGATCAAGTTGTAAGTTATATGGAGGATCTGCAAATACTGAATCAACACTATTGTCAGGAAGATTCTTTAGCTCTTCAATTGTCTCACCACAGATAATGTTGTCAGAATTTATTGTAGTATTTTCATGGACGGGTTTCATAGCGGGTAATATGATTCAAAATAGAATCCAGGTCAATAGTATTTAGAATCAATAACTTAAATAATCTTCTTAATTCAATATATTGTGTACAGGTTTAAAAGATTTCCGATGTATTGGGGTAATTCCATAGTTTTTTAGAGCTGAAAGGTGCTCTTTTGTTCCATAACCTGAATTGGTTTGAAAGCCATATTCTGGAAATTGCTTTGAATATTTAAGCATAATTTCATCTCTATAAACTTTGGCAAGAATAGATGCTGCGGCAATCGAAACAGACTTATTATCTCCTTTAATAATACTAATGGTGTTTTTTTTTATATCTGGTTTGAAATTACCGTCGATAAGTGTTGTTTTCGGAACGATTGATAGTCCATCACTTGCTCTTTTCATTGCTAACAATGAAGCTTGTAAGATATTGATCTCATCTATTTCTATCTCGGATGCGGCTCCATAGGCATAAATACTATTCTCTTTTATCTTTTCCGCTAGCAATATTCTCCTAGCTTTAGGAATTTTTTTAGAGTCATTAATACCTTCTGGAATATTTTTTCTATCAAGTATTACGGCTGCTGCAATTACTGGACCAGCAAGTGGACCTCTACCAACTTCATCAATACCTGCAATGGGCAAGGAAAAATTATTTTCAAAAGCAATTAATTTCTGAGGGTCAAATTTCAATTTATATTTTTACTTTTTTCTTTAAACTTTTTAAATCTTCCCAAGAAAACTTTTTTTGAGCTGGCTGTCTTAAAAGGAAAGCTGGGTGGAATGTAGGTAGTATCGGATACTTTTTTTTATTAATTTCTATATCTAACCACTTTCCCCTAATCTTGGTAATCCCCTCATTATTTTTAATCAATGCATAAGTAGCAGTGCTTCCTAATAATAAAATTGCTTTTGGATTTACTATTTCAATATGCTTTTTTATCATTGGTAAACATATCTCAATCTCTTCGTCTGTTGGCCTTCTGTTATTTGGCGGTCTCCACGGAACAATATTCGCAATGTAAACTTTTTCTCGATTTAGATTGATGGCCTCTAGCATTTTATCCAACAACTTGCCACTTCTTCCAACAAAGGGCTTTCCTTGAATATCCTCATCATGACCTGGAGCCTCACCTATAAGCATGATCTTTGCACTTGGGTTTCCATCTGAAAAGACCATATTTGTTGCGCCTTTCTGAAGTTCACAGCCTCTAAAGTTTGACATGTATTCCTTTAATGATTCTAGACTATCAACATTGAGAATATCTTTTTCGATTTCATGCTGTGGAAGGTCTATTTCTTCTTTTGCCTGGAGCTTTTTAGGCGATTTTATTGTTCCTTTTCCATACCTATTTTTTGCCATATTTCCTATATTTTCATCAACCCCACTTAATTTATATTGATTTAGCAGTTTTATAGTATTTTGGATATCTAACTTCGTCATAAACAAATTGAATTATAATGCTTATAAACTAAATATATAGTTAATAATGGAGACTGATACTCAAAGAGAAGCGATGGAGTACGACGTAGTTATCGTCGGAGCTGGACCCTCGGGTTTAGCAACTGCTATCAAATTAAAGCAAATTAATGCTGATGTAAACGTGTGCATAGTTGAAAAGGCCTCAGAGGTCGGAGCCCACATCTTGAGTGGAAACGTATTTGAAACAAAAGCACTAGACGAATTATTACCTGACTGGCAGTCTATGGAAGGGTGCCCTCTAAAAACAAAAGTATCAAAAGAGAAATTTTTAGTTCTATCCGAAAAAAGTTATTTCTCTGTTCCATCATTTTTATTGCCTCCAGTTCAACATAATAAAGGAAATTATATAACCAGCCTTGCTAATTTATGTAGATGGCTTGGGCAAGTTGCTGAAGGTATGGGTGTTGAGATATATCCTGGATTTGCAGCTTCAGAAATTCTTTATGATGAGCAAGGGAAAGTAAGAGGAGTTGCGACAAATGATATGGGTCTTGATATAAATAATGAAAAAAAAGACTCGTATGAACCAGGAATAGAGCTGCATGCCAAAGTCACTGTGTTTGCAGAGGGATGCAGAGGCCATCTAGGTAAACAATTAATTAATAAATTTAATTTATCAGAGAATTCTGATCCCCAGCAATATGGAATTGGTTTAAAAGAAATTTGGGAAGTTCCGGAAGAGAATCACGACGAGGGAATGGTTTTGCATTCAGTTGGATGGCCTTTAGAAAATGATACTTACGGCGGTAGCTTTGTTTACCATGCAGAAAATAAACAAATTTATTTAGGGTATGTTATTGGCCTAGATTATTCAAACCCATATCTCTCACCTTTTGAAGAATTTCAAAGGTTTAAAATGCATCCAGCAATTAAAAAAATGTTATCTGGTGGCAAAAGAATTTCATATGGAGCAAGAGCGTTAATTGAAGGTGGACTTCAAAGCTTACCGAAAATGTATATGCCAGGTGCGTTACTGATTGGATGTGATGCCGGCACTTTGAACATGCCTAAGATTAAAGGATCGCATACTGCTATGAAAAGTGGAATTTTAGCTGCAGAAGCTATCAATGAATTTATTTCCAACAGAGTTTCTGATTTATCAGTTTATGAAGAGAAGTTTAATAGTAGCTGGCTTTATAAAGAACTTCATGCAGCACGGAACGTGAAGCCTTTTTTTACTAGATTTGGTACAATGTTAGGCGTCATATTGGCAGGAATTGATCAATGGTTGTTTTGGGGTAAAATGCCATTCACTTTATCCCACAAACACGCTGACCATGAAACACTTATTAAAGCTAAAGACGCAAAAAAAATTGAATATCCTAAGCCTGACGGGGTACTAACCTTTGATAGGTCAAGCTCGGTTTATTTGACGGGCACATACCACACAGAAAATCAACCTGTTCACCTTCAACTAAAAGATAGTGAATTGCCGATAAGTTATACACTAAATGAATACGACGAACCTTCACAAAGATATTGCCCTGTAGGAGTTTACGAAGTCCATCAAGATAATGAAAATGAAACACCGAGATTTGTCATCAACAGTCAAAATTGTATTCACTGTAAAACGTGTGACATCAAAGAGCCGTCGCAAAATATTAATTGGGTGACACCTGAAGGTGGAGGTGGGCCAAAGTATGCAAATATGTAAAATTAAAAAAATATGAGTATTACAAGACTTCTCTTTTCAATTTTAATATTTACTCTATCTTTCAGCTCAGCAAATGCTGCTAAAACAAATTTACCAAAAATAGGTGACTATTTAGTTGCAAATATATCAAGTTATTCAAATGATTATAAAATAACCAAAAGGTATTATCAAAAATTACACCGATCAAATCCAAATGATCTATTAGCTTTAGATCGATTACTACTTCTTAGTATCTTAGATGGTGACTTGTACAGCGCCAATAACTATTCATTTAAATTAGCTCAGGCAGGTTGTGATAAAAAAGTAAATTCATGCTGTATGAACAATCAGTCACCTCAGGGCCATCTCGTAAATGGCATTTCATATTTAAACTCTTACAAGCAAGGTTTCGCTGATCAGAGTTTTGCTAGTATATGGAGAGGAGAAATATCAGACAGTACTTTTGTTAGGCTTTTAAGGGCGTGGGTTTGGGCCGATAGTCCCTCTCTTGATAAAAGCATGGCACTGATCGACCTAATATCATCTGATGATCATCAATATCTTACTTTAGTTCATAAGGCTCTTATATATGACTTTGCAAATGAGATTGAATTAGCGGAAATTTTTTATGAGCAATCACTGTCTATGCAAAACGATCTTTATGTAATGCAGTTATATTTAAATTTCATGAACAGAAATAATCTTGTGGAAGAAAAAAATAAATTTGTGAGTGAATATTTGTCTGATTATGATGATGCTTTTATAGAGAAGTTTACTAAATCCAATAATAATCGAATTATTCAGAATCCTTTACAGGGAATTGGTATTGTTTTATTCAACGCACAATCATTAATCAAAAACATTAATCAAGAATTGTCCCATATGTTGTTTCAACTGGCCTTAGAGACATCACCTAATATGCATGAGATAAAATATATATTTGCAACATTCTTGAGCAAGACACAAAATCAAGATAAAGCTCGAGATATCTTAAGCTTAATACCTAAAACTCATTATCTAGGACATTTTGCAGCTATTCAAATATCGGAAACATATAGTTATGAAGATGAAAGTGCAAAAGCTATCAATAATTTAAGAAATTTTTCAAAAATTGAAGAAAATTTCGAAATATTTCTATCACTAGGAAATTTTTATCGATACGAAAAGGATTGGGACAACGCAATTAAGTCTTATCGAGTAGCACTCGATTTAGGAGAAGCATTAGATAAAGATAACTTGTGGGAAGTTTATTTTAATATTGGGATAGTCCATGAAAGAACAAAAAATTGGAAATTAGCTGAACAAAACTTTATCAATGCGTTAGAACTTTATGAAGAACAGCCAGATGTATTAAATTATTTAGGTTATTCTTACATTGATATGGATCAAAATTTATCTATAGCCAAGGAAATGATTGAAAAGGCAATTTCTTTAAAACCCAACGATCCTTACATTATTGATAGTCTGGCTTGGTACTATTATAAGGTTGGGCAATATGAAGATGCGCTTTCATTGCTTGAGTTTTCAATTGATATGATGCCTTATGATCCCACAGTTAATGATCATTACGGAGACGTTCTCTGGATGCTTGGAAATGAAATACAAGCGAGATATTATTGGAAAAAAGCAATAGAACTGGATAGTGATGAACCTCTTCAAGAGAAAATTCGTAGAAAACTACTTAAAGGAATCTGATATCATTGCACAAGCATACATTACAATCATACGCAAAAATTAATTTATTTCTTGAAGTAATTAAAAAACTTAAAAATGGTTATCACGATTTATCCTCTATTATCACAAGAATAAGTATTTCTGATAAAATTAAAATTGATATAGCAGATGATTTTTCTGTGAAATTTATAGGACCCTTTTGCTCGCAAGTAAGTCAAGAAAGCAATATTCATACTTTATTTCAATTCCTATTAGATAATAATTTTATCAACCATAGTAATTACGCAATTCTTATTGATAAGCAAATACCAGTTGGCTCTGGATTGGGAGGCGGTTCCTCAAATGTTGCCGAAATTCTAAAGTACTTAATGAGCGAGGGTATTTTATCAAAATCACAATGTTTATTAGCTGCAAAAGAACTCGGTTCTGATATTGAATTTTTTTTAGAAGAAGGCCCAGCTCTAATCACTGGCGCAGGTTCTGTAAAAAGAAGAATAAATTTATTCTCAGATAAAATTTTTCTCATTATTTACCCACAAATTTTAATGAGTACAAAAATAATTTTTGAACAGCATAATATATTGAGTAAGAGTAATTTTCTTTACGAGGGACAAACACAAATTAGTGATATATTGCAAGATACTTCAAATGACCTTGAGAAGACAGCTATAACTCTGCATCAAGAAACAGGAATGCTAAAGCAGTTTCTAGAAAACGATGAACATTGTGAGTTTGCTCGAATGACAGGAAGTGGATCAGCATTTTTTGGATGTTACGATGATGAAGCGCTAGCAAATGATACTGCCTCTAAAATCAAAAAACTCTATCCTAAATGGTGGACTTGCTTAGCTAGGACAATATAATCATTGCAAAATCTATTTGTTAAACTAAATAATGTATGAGTGTTGGGGCGTGGCCAAGCGGTAAGGCACCGCTTTTTGGTAGCGGCATTCGGAGGTTCGAATCCTCCCGCCCCAGCCAAGGAAAAAAAATATGAGCAACTTTTTAAATAAATATAAATCTGTTTATGATGTGTTTTTAGATAACTGGACTTATCAGTCACATTTTGTCTTGTACCTTGAGGCCTTAATGCGTCAACAAACATTGCTGCCCACTTATATTAAAGAAATGATCTTTGCCTACATATCTGGCCTTAATGGATGCCAATATTGTAGAAATATTCATGCCGAAATATCCAAGAAACTCCTTAGAGATGCGAACGAAGAAGACCCACTTCTAGATATTGAAAATGCCGGTATAGAAGAAAAGTACAAACCAATTTTGAAACTGGCTCATAAAGTGCATGCAGATATAAAATCAATTGATGATGAGGATGTAGATCAAGTTTTACAATATGGTTTCGACGAACAAGTAATTTCAGAAATTATTTCAATATGTGGTGCCGCACAATTTATGAATACAGTAGTTGTAGCTCATCGCATAAAACCTCTTGATGACGTTCAAAATATTGGCTCAGCAAAGATGATGATAGATAAAGGTTATGATGGACTCGCTGAATATATGATCTCAAAAAGAAATAAATAGTTAGGTTATTCTTAATAAACTCATTCCTAAGAAAAAAGCTCCAACTGTAAGAGCAAACGTTCCAATTATATAGATAATTGAAATCAGAATATTGTCATTTTGCATTAGCTCAAAAATATCCACATTAAAAGAAGAGAAAGTAGTAAAGCTGCCTAAGAAACCGATAGTGATAAACACTTTAAGATTATCAGAAATATTAATTTTAGCTGCGAAATAGTTCCATACCAATCCAATAAGAAAAGCACCTATAACATTCACTGTGAGGGTTCCATAAGGAAAAGAACTCATTAAAGATTTATTAATTTGCTCTATGAGAACATATCGAGTCAACGCCCCTATGCCACCACCGATAAATATTGAAATAAACAAACTCATTAATCTTTCATACCTACAAGATGAGTTAAAATTCCAAAGTGATCACTGGGATAAATATCATTTGATTTATTTCCTATTAGGCAACTTTTTACAGGTTGACCCAAACCTTTTGGCCCTGCTTTTGAAGAAAATATATAATCAATTCTTCGATCATACTCTAAAGTTTTCATTGCCCAATTATTTTCATTTGACCATGTATAACCTGGTTCACCTACATTTGTGAGGTTCCAAACATCTCTGAGAACTGTTTCATTGATTGGCTTTTTGTGCCCAGTGATCATTTTTATTTCATCACTCTCAGGATCTGCATTAAAGTCACCACACAATAAAACTGGAAATTTAGATTTCTGCAGATGGCTTATATACTCCATTAATTCTGTAACTTGGCTTTCTCTTACTGGTTGATGCTCGTATTTGTAGTTCAGGTGTGTACATATTACATTAATTGTGATGTTTTTTTTATAGAGTAACTCAGCATGTATAAATAATTTCTTCTCATCTTTCTTAGGGTCTGGTTTAAACATTATTATTTGATGATTTTTTATTGGATATTTTGAGATTATAGCATTTCCAAACGCAACACCGTCAAACTCAAAAGAT
>CABZEU010000005.1 GCA_902524795.1 uncultured Pelagibacteraceae bacterium | reverse complement strand
TTGGAGATAAGGAGCTCACAGTTGAAGCCATTGAAAAATTTGATCCAGCGAAAGTTGATCTAGCACTATTTTCAGCTGGAGCAAGCGTTTCAAAAGAATGGGCACCCATGTTTGCTGAAAAAAATTGTATTGTTATCGATAATTCAAGTCAATTCAGAATGGATAAAGATGTCCCTTTAATTGTTCCTGAAGTAAATCCAGATGCTATAAAAAATTATAAAATAAAAAATATTATTGCTAATCCTAATTGTTCAACAATACAACTAGTCGTAGCATTAAAACCATTGCATGAAATTTCCAAAATAAAAAAAGTGATTGTTTCAACGTATCAATCTGTTTCAGGTGCAGGTAAAGCTGGTATGGATGAATTATTTGACCAAACAAAAAACATGTTCTCAGATGAAATAAAAGACAATGTTAAGTTTACAAAACCAATTGCATTTAATGTTATACCTCATATTGATAAATTTATGGATGATGGGTATACAAAAGAAGAGCTTAAGATGAATCAAGAAACAAAAAAAATTCTATCTAATGAAATAGAATTTAGTGCAACATGTGTGAGAGTACCGGTTTTCATTGGTCATTCAGAGGCAGTGAATATTGAATTTCATGAAAAAGTGTCTGTAGAGCAAGCAAGAGAGGCGATTAAAAATGCGCCAGGTTGTAAATTACTCGATGTACGTGAAGATGGTGGGTATGTAACTCCGAAAGAATGTGCTGGTAATGACGATACTTACGTTTCAAGAATTAGAGAAGATACTTCAACTAAAAATGGTTTATCAATTTGGGTAGTATCTGATAATTTGAGGAAAGGTGCAGCCTTAAACACAATTCAAATTGCTGAAATGCTTATAGAGGACCATTTAAAATAATGAGAAAAGATATAAGAAAACCAAGAAGGAGTGTTCTTTACGTTCCAGGCTCTAATGCCAAGGCACTAAAAAAGAGCAGTACATTGGACGTCGACTCATTGATTTACGATTTAGAGGACTCTGTAGCATTAAGCGCAAAAGAAGATGCAAGAAAAGCCATTATTGATATTTTAAATTCAGGGGTGAATAAAAACAAAGAGCAGGTAATCAGAATAAATAATTTTGACTCTGAAGAAGGGCAGAAAGACTTAAAAATTTTAGAGAAATGTTCTCCAGATGCAATATTAGTACCAAAAGTTAATGAGGCTAAGGATATACAAGAGTGTGAAAAATATATTAATAATAAGGAAATAAAAATATGGGTAATGATGGAGACTGCACTTTCCATAGTAAACGCATATGACATTGCCAAATCATCAAAATATTTAAAATGTTTTGTTATGGGAACTAATGACCTTTCAACTGAGCTCGGACTAGAAGACGAGTTAAAAAGAACTGCCTTAGTTACTAGTTTTGAAAAATGTATGATGGCTTCAAAAGCATTTAAACTATCGATATTAGATGGAGTATTTAACGATATTAGAGACTCAAAAGGTTTTGAGGAAGAATGTACTTATAGTCATGGATTAGGTTTTGATGGCAAAACACTCATTCACCCTGGGCAAATTCAAATATGCAATAAAATTTTCACTCCTACCCCAGAACAGCTTGATAAAGCAAAAAGAATTGTTGTGGCTTTTGAGGAGGCACGAAAAAAGGATCCTAACATTGGTGTTATAACGTTTGAGAATAGTCAAATAGAAGAACTTCACGTTGCCCACGCAAAAAGAGTTATAGAAGCCGAGTCACTAGTCAATAAAGTCGAGGAAGACTCTCATATTGATGAGTCACAAACATCAACAAGTAAATATAAAATTGGTAATTTTTTTGAAGACTTCAAAATGGGTCAAAAAATTATTCATGCAACACCCAGAACAATCACTTCAGGAGACTGTGCATTGTATACGGCCCTTTATGGATCTAGGTATGCCTTACATTCATCAAAAGAGTTTGCAAAAAAAATGTCCTTAGATGAATCTCCAGTTGATGATTTTCTTTTATTCAATATTGCGTTTGGAAAAACCGTTCCAGATATTTCACTAAATGCAATTGCTAATCTTGGATATGCTGAATGCAAATTTCTCAAACCAGCTTACCCAGGGGATACAATTCATTCAACGTCTGAAGTTATAGGTATTAAAGAAAATTCAAATGGAGATAACGGGGTCGTTTATGTACATTCAACTGGATCTAATCAACACGGCGATCCTGTAATTGATTATAAAAGATGGGTCATGGTGAAAAAGAAAAATAAAAATCTTAAAAAAGTTAATCCCTTAATTCCTGATTTAAATAAAGAAGTATCGAATAAAGAAGTAATATCTATTGCTGAAAATTATAATTTTGATGTTTCAAATTTTGACTTTGCAGCATCTGGATCTGCTCTTTGTTACGAAGATTATAATGTTAGTGAAAAAATTAATCACATTGATGGAATGACTGTAGAAGAAGCAGAACATATGATGGCGACTAAACTGTACCAAAATAATGCTAAAGTTCATTTCAATCATTTCGTTGAAAAAGGTGGAAGATTTGGTAAACGAATTGTATATGGTGGTCATGTAATTAGCTTAACAAGAGCTCTCACATTTAATGGCTTGTCGAATGCTTTTAAAATAATTGCAATAAATGGAGGTACTCATGCTTCACCTTGCTTTGCGGGAACAACAGTTTTTGCGTGGAGTACTATTTTAGATAAGATTGAAGTTTCAGATAAGCTTGGAGCATTACGAATAAGAAGTAATGGAATAGGAGATGCGCAGGCTTATCAATTTCAACATCGGGATGCAAATAATAGATTTGATCCTTCGGTGCTCTTAAGTCTTGATTATTGGGCATTAATACCAAGGAAAAATTAATTTACTGTCGTTTAAATCTATTCTTTTTGATATAAATAGGTGATTAATAATGAGCAATCCACTTTCACCTCACCTTCAAGTCTATAGATGGCAAATTACTTCCATCTTATCTATTCTTCATAGAATTACAGGAGTTGTTTCATCGCTGGGATCATTGATAATAATATTTTTACTATTCGCTATTGGTAGTGGTGAAGATTTTTTTGACACTGTAATCAAATTAGCTAACAATTTATTTGTTAGAACAATTCTTATTGGTTTAACATTTTCATATTTATTTTATTTTGCAAATTGTATCAGACATCTGTTTTGGGACTCAGGCTATGGATTGGACTTAAATACTGCCAAATTGACAGGATGGTTAACAGTATTTCTTACAGTTGTTCTAACGGTAATTTTCTGGATGATGGTGATGGGCATATTTTAATTATGGAATCAGCAAAAAATGCATGGAAAATTCATAGATTAACTACCATTTTATTGATTCCACTCATCATATATCTGTTTGTGAGAATAATTCATTTCTCTGGCGAACCTTATCAGTTGATATTGGAAGAAATAAGAAGCCTATGGTCAATTTTATTTATATTGATATTTACCGTTTTAGGGCTAATTCATATGAGAGTAGGAGTTAACGAAATACTAGAAGATTATATTCATGATGAATCTGCTAAAAAGGTAATTAATTTTTTAATATCATCTTTTTTTATACTTATTTTAATCTTTGTATGTTTATCAATGTGGTTAATTTTAATATTTTAATATGAGTTACGAAATCGAATATCATGATTACGACGTTGTTGTTGTAGGAGCTGGAGGCTCTGGATTAAGAGCGACAGTTGGTGCTGTAGAAAATGGATATAAGACAGCCTGTATCTCTAAAGTTTTTCCAACAAGAAGTCATACAGTTGCTGCACAAGGTGGAATATCAGCTGCGTTAGGGAACATGGGAGAGGATGATTGGCGATGGCATATGTACGATACAGTTAAAGGGTCAGATTGGCTTGGAGACCAGGATGCAATCGAATATCTATGTAAGAATGCGCCTAAAGCAGTTTTAGAATTAGAAAATTATGGAGTGCCATTCAGTCGAACAGAAGATGGTAAAATATATCAGCGAGCCTTTGGTGGTATGACAAAAAATTATGGCGATGGAACTGCGCAAAGAACATGTGCTGCAGCTGACAGAACTGGCCATGCAATAATTCATACTCTTTATGGGCAATCATTAAAACACGATGTGGATTATTACATTGAGTACTTTGTTTTAGATTTACTAATGGTTGAAGGCGAATGCAGAGGTGTTGTTGCTTGGTGTTTAGAGGACGGTAAGCTACATGTATTTAATTCAAAACAAACCGTATTAGCATCTGGTGGTTATGGAAGAGTTTATTTCTCTGCTACATCTGCTCACACATGTACAGGAGATGGAAATGCTATGGTATTAAGAGCAGGTCTTCCTCTGCAAGATATGGAATTTGTTCAATTTCATCCTACAGGAATCTATGGTGTTGGATGTTTGATAACTGAAGGCGCTAGAGGAGAAGGAGGATACCTAGTTAATAGTGAGGGAGAAAGGTTTATGGAAAGGTACGCTCCATCAGCAAAGGACTTAGCCTCAAGAGATGTAGTGTCACGATCTATTACCAAAGAAATAATTGATGGAAGAGGCGTTGGGAAGGATAAAGATCACATGTATCTTCATCTAGACCATATTGACTCCAATATTCTTGAAGAAAGACTACCAGGGATATCAGAGTCTGCAAAAGTTTTTGCAGGAGTGGATGTAACTAAACATCCAATACCCATAATACCTACAGTTCATTATAATATGGGCGGAATACCAACCAACTTCCACGGTGAAGTTATGAATCTTGTCAAGGGTGACGAAACAGTTGTACCTGGCCTAATGGCTGTTGGGGAGTCAGCTTGTGTGAGCGTTCATGGCGCAAATAGGTTAGGATCAAATTCTCTAATTGACCTTGTTGTTTTTGGAAAAGCTGCTGCAGACAGAATTGACGATATTGTTCCTAAGGGTGAAAAAAACAAAGATATTCCTAAATCAGTCATCGATGATGTAATAGCAAGATTTGATGCTACTAGAAATTCTGACGGCGATGTAACAACTGCCGAACTAAGATCTCAAATGCAAAAAGTCATGCAAAAACATTGTGCGGTATTCAGAGATGAAGAAATTATGTCAGAAGGAAAAAAGCTTATCGAAGAAACTTGGCTGGACAGTGAAAACTTAAAGATAAAAGATAAATCGCTTGTTTGGAATACAGATTTATTAGAGTCTTTAGAATATAAAAATCTTATTGCTCAAGCTGTGGTCACTATGAATTCTGCTCATAATAGAAAAGAAAGCAGGGGTGCGCATGCTAGAGAAGATTTCAAGGAAAGAGACGATAAAAACTGGATGAAACACACACTATCCTGGCTTGACGACGAAAAATGTAAGCTAGAATACAGATCAGTTCATGAATATACCCTTTCAAATGAAGTTAAATATATAGAACCTAAAGCAAGAGTTTATTAATGGTTCAATTCAACCTTCCAGATAACTCAAAACTCACTGACGGTGATTATTATAAATTAGAATCTGAAAACAAACGTGTAAAAAAGTTTAAAATTTACAGATGGTCTCCTGAGGATGATAAAAATCCTAGAATGGATACTTATGAAGTTGATATCGATGATTGTGGTCCTATGGTATTAGATGCCGTTATGAAGATTAAAAATGAAGTTGATACCTCTCTAACTTTTAGAAGGTCTTGTAGAGAGGGAATTTGCGGCTCATGTGCTATGAATATTGATGGCACAAATACACTTGCATGTACAAAAGCAATATCAGATGTGAGAGGCGATATTAAAATTTATCCTTTACCTCACATGCCCGTTATCAAAGACTTGGTAACAAATCTGAAAAATCTTTATAAACAACTAAAGTCTATAAAGCCATGGTTAATAAAACAAAAACAAGAAGCGACTGATACAGAAAATATTCAATCAAGAAATGATAGAGAAAAACTTGATGGCTTGTATGAATGTATATTATGCGCTTGTTGTTCTACATCTTGCCCTAGTTATTGGTGGAACAGTGATAAATATTTAGGACCAGCCGTCTTACTGCAATCCTATAGGTGGCTGCAGGATAGTCGTGATGAAGAAAGAAAAGAAAGACTTAAAGAGCTGGATGACACGTTTAAAGTTTATAGATGCCACACCATAATGAACTGCACTCAAGCCTGTCCAAAAGGCCTTAATCCAGCTAAAGCAATCGCTGGAATTAAGCAGATGATCGCACAACAATAATCATTAATTAAAAAAATCTTTTTTACTTGAAATTCTTTTTTACGGGGGATGATGGACAACTATTAATTAGGGGAATTAATGAAAAAAGAATATCGCGTTGTCCATCAACACATTATATATAGTATTCTTCACACATAATTTAACCTAAATACGACTGCCAACTTGACAAATGCAATACTCAATATTTCTTCTCAATTTTCACCAGAAAACTTCCTTTATGCCAGCTGTTTTCTATATATCTGATTTGATGATTATTCTCTGCCCAATGGGGGAATTCTTTTTTTATTTGACCGCTATTACCAGTAATAATTTCAACTTTAGAAATATTATCCTCATACGCGCTGTAAATAAAATCAGTAAACTCTTGATAAGCCTCTTCTAATGTAAAACCGTGGAGATCAAGTTTTCTCATAATTTTCAAACATTGCTATTAGCCTTAATTAATTTACAATAATTATGTATGAAGAATTCTTACACTAAACCTAACTTAAAAACCAAATATTTTGAAGACTTATTCAATTCGCTTCCATCAATGGAGAATAAATCAGTCGCTATTACAGGCACAACTTCGGGATTAGGATTTTATGCGGCTGAGTCAGTTGCTAAGCTTGGTGCACGGGTGTTATTGCTAAATCGTCCATCGGACAGAGCTGAAACTTCTTATGCTTTGCTAAATGATAGCTGCTCTAATGGAGATCTGCATAAAGTTGATTGTGATCTTCAAAGCTTTGAGTCAGTAAAATCTGCTTCATTAAGAGTAAGTGAAATTTGCGCGGATGGCCTCGATGTCTTGTGTAATAATGCTGGTATTATGGCCCTGAAAGATAAAGCAACTATTGATGGTTTTGATATACAGATGCAAACAAATCATCTTTCTCATTTCCTTCTTACTAAGGCATGTATGCCACTATTAGATAAAGCGTCACAATTAAGAAATGAGGCAAGAATAGTTAATCATACAAGTGTTGCACGTTTTGCGACTAAAAAATTGATAGAAAAGTATCTTGAAAAAAAAGGTGGAAGACTAGGAGGAGACGGAGGCAGTATGATACTTGGAACAGGTCGATGGCAACGTTATGCTCAGACTAAATTTGCGAATGCCGCGTTTACTGCATGTTTGCATGAGAAATTACAGAATAAAAATTCAAGAATTAAAGCAATGGTCGCTCATCCTGGTCTTGCTGAAACTGATTTACAGGCTACCACTGTTGAAGATGGTGGCATGAATCGTTTTTTTACAAAATATTTAATGAAATTTGGCCAGTCAGAAAAAGACGGAACCTTAGGTTTGTTAAGATGTATTGCTGATCCTAAAATTAACTCAGGATCAATTGTTGGGCCCGGTTTAAAAGGAGCTAAGGGGAAAGCAAAGTCATTTCCACTTGAGTCTTTTTATGACAATGATGAGGCCAAAAATCTATTATGGACTAAAAGTTGTGAAGCTATTGGTGAAAATTTTGATATATAGGAATGTTTAATGAAAGTAATCAATCAGTTTATTAATGGCAAAGAGTATATTAGTAAATCTGAGCGGTTTGGTGATGTATTTAATCCTGCGAATGGAGAAAAAGCAAAAAAAGTCTCATTTGCTAACTCTGAGGACGTAAAACTTGCAATAGAATGTGCAGTTGAAGCAGGAAAAAAATGGGCTGCAACTCCACCCTTAACAAGATCAAGGGTTTTTTTTAAGTTTAAAGATTTAATTCTGCGAGATATGGATCAGCTTGCGCTAGAGCTGACTTCTGAGCATGGTAAAATTTTATCAGACTCAGCAGGTTCAATTACTAGGGGTATGGAAGTTGTAGAATTCGCCTGTGGTATTCCTCATCTTCTTAAGGGTGAATACTCTGAAAACGTAGGATCTGATATTGATAGTTGGAGCATGAGACAGCCATTAGGCGTCAGCGTTGGTATCTCGCCTTTTAATTTTCCAGCTATGGTTCCAATGTGGATGTTTGTCATTTCGATAGCATGTGGAAATTCATTTATTCTTAAGCCAAGTGAAAAAGATCCAACAGTTCCCTATATGTTGGCTGAATTATTAAAAGAAGCTGGACTTCCAGATGGAGTATTTAACGTAATTAATGGAGATAAAGAAGCAGTTGATTTATTAATAACTGATCCAGCAGTAGACTCTGTGAGCTTTGTCGGATCAACCCCGGTTGCTGAATACATTTATCATACATCTTCAAAGCACAATAAAAGAGTACAATCCCTGGGAGGCGCTAAGAATCATATGGTTGTTATGCCTGACGCTGATCTAGATCAAGTCGTTGATGGTTTGATTGGTGCTGGATACGGTTCTGCTGGTGAGAGATGCATGGCTCTATCGGTCGCCGTTGCAGTTGGTGATGTAGGAGATAAGCTAATTGAAAAATTAATACCTCGCGTACAGAATTTGAAGGTAGGTCCTGGAACCGATCCAGAAGTTGAAATGGGCCCATTGATTAGTGACGTTCATCTCGCAAAAGTTAGAAGCTATGTTGATGCAGGGGTATCTGAAGGAGCTGAATTAATTGTTGATGGAAGATCAATTTCACTTCAAGGGTATGAAAACGGATATTTTATAGGTGGCTGTTTATTTGATCATGTTAAAGAGGATATGAAGATATATAGAGAGGAAATATTTGGTCCTGTACTATCAGTTGTGCGTCAACCAACTTTTAATGATGCTTTAAAAATGGTTAATGATCACGAATTTGGAAACGGCACTACTATTTATACTCGAGATGGAGATACTGCCCGTGCTTTTTCTAATCAATGTAAAATTGGTATGGTGGGAGTTAATGTGCCTATACCAGTGCCAATGGCTTTTCATAGTTTCGGAGGATGGAAGAGGTCTTTATTTGGTGATCATGCAATGCATGGCATGGATGGAGTAAGGTTTTTTACTCGACTGAAAACAGTTACTTCAAGATGGCCAACTGGAATAAGAGAAGGTGCAGAATTTACAATTCCAACAATGAAATAATTTAGATTCTTAGCTTGATTTTAATCTTTATCTAGTTAGTTTACGGATTGTAAATATTCTCAGATGAAAAATAAAAAAATATCACTTATTGGAGCTGGTCAAATTGGAGGTACGTTAGCCCATCTCGCGGCAATGAAAGAATTAGGTGATGTTGTTCTTTTTGACTTAATGGCTGGTTTAGCTAAAGGAAAAGCATTAGATATTTCACAGTCATCGGCAATTGATGGCTTTAATGTTTCCCTATCGGGAACAGATAATTATGAAGATACTCGAGACTCTGATGTTATCATAATTACTGCTGGCGTACCAAGAAAACCAGGCATGACAAGAGACGATCTCTTAGGCACCAACTTGAAAATCATTAAACAAGTCGCTGAAGGTATCAAATCTACATCACCTAACGCTTTTGTGATTTGTATCACAAATCCACTAGATGTAATTGTAATGGCGCTACAAAAATATTCTGGATTACCAAAAAATAAAGTGATTGGTATGGCAGGCGTGTTGGATACTTCAAGATTTAAATATTTCTTATCACAAGAGCTCAATGTACCTATAAGTGAAGTAGACTCGTTTGTTTTGGGTGGACATGGTGATACCATGGTTCCCGTTCCTAATAGAACAACGGTGAGTGGAAAGCCACTGATGGACCTGGTTAAGCAAGGTCAGATATCCCAATCAAAACTTGATGAAATTATTGACAGAACCCGGAAGGGAGGTGCAGAAGTAGTAAAATTGTTAGAAGTTGGGTCCGCATTTTATGGTCCGGCAGCGTCTGGAATTGAAATGGCTGACTCTTATCTAAACGATAAAAAGAAAACTTTACCTTGTGCTGCGCATTTAAATGGGGAATACGGTGTTTCAGATCTTTATGTCGGTGTTCCGGTTATTATCGGATCAAGAGGAATTGAACAAGTTATTGAATTAGATTTAGATGCTGAAGAAAAAAAATATTTTGATACTTCAATAGAAGCTGTGAGTGAATTATTTGATGCAGCTAAAAACATAGATCCGTCATTAGAGTAAATATGAACATTCACGAACATCAAGCCAAAGATTTATTTAGAAGTTATAATATTCCTGTTTCATCAGGCTCTGTAGCTTATAGTGCAGATGAGATTGAAAGAGCAGTAAATGAAGTTGTGGGCCCAGTGTGGGTAGTGAAGGCTCAAATACATGCAGGCGGAAGAGGAAAAGGTGGAGGTGTCAAAGTTGTTTCTACTAAAGAAGATGCACTTAACGAAGCGAAAAAAATGTATGGCATGAATTTAGTCACTCCTCAAACTGGAGCATCGGGTAAAGAGGTTAAGCGAATTTACATTGAAAATGGTTCTGATATAGAAAAGGAATTATATCTTTCGTGTTTGCTAGACCGATCCACGAGTAAAATTGCATTTATAGTTTCTAAAATGGGAGGCATGGATATAGAAGCAGTCGCAGCTGACACACCTGAAAATATTACTACAGTTCAAATTGAACCTTCAACAGGTGTTACAAATAATGATATTGAAATTATTCAAAAGGCTTTTGAAATAGATGATGATTTAAATAATCAATTGTCAGATCTGATTAAAAATATGTATTTATTTTTTATTGAAAAAGATGCAAGTCTTGTTGAAGTTAATCCTCTGATTGTTGCAAATACAAATAAACTTTTATGTTTAGACGCAAAAGTAAACTTTGATGATAATGCAATTTATCGGCACCCCGAAATTGAAGAATTAAGAGATGAAAATGAAGAAGATGAATATGAGAGAGAAGCTGCAAAATACGACCTTGCCTATATTAAATTGGATGGAAATATAGGGTGTATGGTAAATGGAGCAGGACTTGCGATGGCTAGTCTTGATATTATTAAAATGTATGGCGGCGAACCTGCAAATTTCTTAGATGTGGGCGGGGGCGCGTCAAAAGAAAAAGTCTCGAGTGCTTTTAAAATCATACTTTCAGACCAGGGTGTTAAAGGGATACTCGTGAATATATTTGGTGGTATTATGAGATGTGATGTTATTGCCGAGGGAATTGTTTCTGCAGCAAAGGAATTAAAAATTTCTGTTCCTCTTGTTGTTAGATTGGAGGGTACTAATGTGGATCAAGGAAAGCAGATCCTTGAAAATTCAGGGATAGAAATCATTTCTGCAAATGACCTTGATGATGCTGCAAAAAAAATAGTTAAGCTTGTTTAATGTCTGTTATCGTCAACAAAGATACAAGAGTTATTTGCCAGGGGTTTACTGGAGCACAGGGAACGTTTCATTCTGAGCAGGCTATCAAATATGGGACAAATATGGTTGGAGGTGTTACGCCTAAAAAAGGTGGGTCAATGCATCTTGAACTTCCAGTTTTCGATACAGTAAAAAAAGCGAAAGAAAAAACTAATGCTAATGCCACAGTTATTTATGTTCCACCACCCTACGCAGCAAATGCGATCATTGAAGCGATTGACAGTGAGATCGAATTAATTGTTTGCATTACAGAAGGCATTCCTGTGATAGACATGATGAAAGTTAAAGATAGATTAAGCTCTTCATCTTCAAGGTTAATTGGCCCTAATTGTCCAGGAATAATCACACCCGATGAGTGCAAAATAGGAATCATGCCAGCTCACATCCATAAAAAAGGTAATGTAGGTATTGTCTCACGATCAGGAACTCTTACTTATGAGGCAGTATATCAAACAACAGTAGCAGGCTTGGGTCAATCTACATGTATTGGCATAGGAGGAGATCCAATAAACGGAACTAATTTCATTGATTGTTTAGATTTGTTCCTTGCTGATCCAGAAACTGAGTCAATAATTATGATTGGAGAAATTGGAGGATCAGCAGAAGAGGAAGCCGCAGAATTTTTAATGAAACAAAATACAAAAAAACCTACGGTGGGCTTTATTGCTGGGACTTCGGCTCCACCAGGCAGAAGAATGGGACATGCTGGCGCAATTGTTTCTGGTGGAAAAGGCGGAGCAGAGGATAAAATTGAAGCAATGAAAGAAGCCGGTATCAAAATTTCAAATTCTCCAGCAGCATTAGGGTCGACTTTACTTGAGGTATTGAAGAATCAAATCTAAAGTAACATTACTGAATGACTAAAACCCCAACAAATGATATTTTTGACAAAACCTCTTTCTTACATGGTTCTAATGCTACCTACATTGAACAAATGTATGAAAAGTATCAAACTGATCCAAACCAAATACCAGAAGATTGGAAAATATTTTTTTCAGGATTATCAAAAAATTTAAATGAACAGAATATTTTAAGAGCTAGTTGGGCAAATAACGATTTTGCAACTGAAGAAGACCTAGCAATTAATATTAATAGTTCTTGGGAAAAAAAGTCTTACAAAGTAAATGGAAATATCAGTACAAATATTTCTTCAGGCAAATTAAAAGAACAAATATATGACTCAATCAGAGCAATAAGACTAATCCGAGCTTTTAGGGTTAATGGCCATTTAGCATCTCAACTTGACCCATTAAATTTAAAAGAGATTAAAAATTACCCTGAATTAGATTACAGAAATTATGGTTTTGAAGAGAAAGACCTTAGTAAAGAAATATTTATTGATGGAAGCCTTGGACTTAATTTCACAACACTAAATGAAATTATAAATATTTTAAAAGAGACATACTGTGGTTCTATAGGCGTAGAATTTGTTCATATTCAGGATGCAGATCAAAAACAATGGGTTCAAGAAAGAATAGAGGAAGTTAGAAACAAAACTCAATTTACTACAAATGGAAAAAAAGCAATTTTCAAACGCTTGTTAGAAGCGGAGATGTTTGAGAAGTTTTTAGATAAAAAATTTATTGGTACAAAACGTTTTGGATTAGTTGGAAGTGAGGCAACTATTCCAGGTATAGAGCAAATAATTAAACAAAGCTGTCTATCTGGAATTGATGATATTTACATAGGTACAGCTCACAGAGGAAGATTGACACTATTATCATCAGTTATGGAAGTTCCTCTGAGGTCCATAATGGCAAAGTTTGAAGGAGGCGGCGAAGATCCTAATGAAATACTTGGATCAGGTGATGTTAAATATCATTTAGGTATTTCTAGTGATAGAGAATTTGAAGGTAAAAAGATTCATCTTTCGTTAACGCCAAATCCATCCCATCTTGAGGCAGTTGACCCCGTTGTTATGGGCAAGGTAAGAGCAGAGCAAACTTTAATTAAAGACAAAACAAATGACAAAGTCATGGGTCTGCTCATTCACGGCGATGCAGCCATGGCAGGTCAAGGAGTAGTTGCTGAAACATTTGCAATGTCACAATTAAGAGGTTTTCGAACTGGGGGAACAATTCACTTTGTAATCAATAATCAAATAGGTTTTACAACTGTGCCTCATTACGGACGATCAGCTCCTTATTGTACTGAAATTGCTAAAATTATTCAGGCACCTATATTTCACGTTAATGGAGATGATGTTGAGTCTGTAGTTCACGTCTGTAGGCTTGCTGTTGAATTCAGAAATAAATTTAAGACCGATGTCGTCGTAGATATGTTTTGTTATCGTAGAGCCGGCCATAATGAAATGGATTTACCAGAATTTACGCAACCATTAATGTATCAAAAAATTAAGGAGCATGCGACAACTCTAAATATATATCAGCAAAGATTAGTTGATGAGGGTGTATTAACTTCGGATGATATTGATAATGAAATTTCATTATATAATGAAAAGTTAAATAAAGAGTTAGCATCTGCAAAATCTTATAAACCTAATAAAGCCGACTGGCTTGAGGGTTCATGGAAAGGAATAAATGTTGCATCTATAGATGCTAGACGAGGACAAACGTCTATAACCGAAGATGAATTTAAAAAAATTGGAAAAGAAATTCATCAGATACCTAAAGATTTTAGTCCTCATAAAAGAATCAAAAAAATTTATGACGACCGCCTCAATAGTATTAATGAGGGAAAAGGAGTGGATTGGTCGACCGCCGAATCTCTCGCGTTTGCATCACTATTGGCTGAAGGATATGGCGTAAGGCTATCAGGACAAGACTCTGGTAGAGGAACTTTTAGTCAAAGACACTCTGTGCTATATGATCAAGTTAACGAAGATAGGTTTGTGCCTCTGAGGCATTTTAGAAATGAACAGGGCTTCTTTGAAATCATCGATAGTTTTTTGTCTGAGTATGGAGTACTTGGATTTGAATATGGCTATTCACAAGTAGATCCTCGAACCTTAGTTCTGTGGGAGGGACAATTTGGTGATTTTGCAAATAATGCACAAACTATAATTGATCAGTTTATTACTACGGGTGAAAGGAAGTGGTTAAGAATGTCAGGACTAACACTCTTGCTGCCTCATGGACATGAAGGTCAAGGTCCTGAACATACAAGTGGAAGACTAGAAAGATTTTTACAACTCTGTGCTGAAGATAATATTCAAGTAGTTAACTGCACTTCACCCGCAAATTACTTTCATGTTCTAAGAAGACAGTTGCTAAGAGATTTTCGAAAGCCGCTAGTGATAATGACTCCTAAATCAACTCTTAGACATAAAAAGAATGTCTCTGATATTGCTGAGTTTATAAAGGGTTCAACTTTTCATCGTATTTTAAGAAAAGAACTTTCTAAAATTGAAAAATCTAAAATTAATAGACTTCTTCTTTGCTCAGGAAAAATTTATTTTGAGTTAGATGATTATATTGAAAAGCGTAAACAGGAAAATATTCAGATTTTAAGGTTTGATCAATTGTATCCGTTCCCTTATGAAGCTTTAAAAGAAGAATTGCTAGAGTACCCTCAAGCTGAAATCTACTGGGTTCAAGAAGAACCGTCAAATATGGGAGCATTTCGTTTTGTAAAGCATAGAGTAGAGTCAGTTAACCAGTCAATAACCGGTAAATATGAAGAACTCTTATTTATCGGAAGGAAAGCATCTGCATCTCCAGCAACAGGGATAGCTAATCGACATGCTGAAAATCAATTAAATATTCTAAGACTTGCTACAGAGTCGGAAAGAAGTGAAATAAGAGATAATAAAGATGGGGTATCTCTCGTAAAGTTCAAACTGCCAATTGAATAATATTGTTAAAGTGTTAAATAATTAGTATGTCCGTAGATATTAAAGTACCATCTCTTGGTGAAAGTGTTGTAGAAGCAACCGTTGCTAAGTGGTATAAAAATGAGGGAGACAGCGTTACGTTAGATGAACCACTGCTTGAGTTAGAAACTGACAAAGTGACACTTGAAGTTCCTTCCCCTACATCAGGATTAATCGAAAAAATTTCATCGCCTGAAGGATCAACGGTCGAGGTAGGCGCATTATTGGGAGTCATTAATGATACTGCAGAAGTAAAAAAAGCTCCTGAAAATTCAGAGAGAATAGTTACCTCTAAGGAAGAAAAGTCCAAAGAAGTACCAGTGATGGAGAAGCCAGTTCTACAGGAACCAAGTGTACCATTAGACAATACTCCAAAAGAAATTCTTGAGAGTAAAGTCTCAAAACTATCACCTGCAGTTAGAAAAATTGCGGCAGAAAAAAATATTGATATTTCCCAAGTAGCTACTGCTCGTTCAGATGGAAGAATTACAAAGGGTGATATTTTAGCTTCAAATAATAATGTTCAAGAACTCTCAACGAAGCCACCAATAAGTAAGGATAATAACAGTAAAGAAGAGAGAGTTCCGATGTCTCGACTAAGACAAACTATAGCTAAACGACTAAAAGATGCACAAAATAATGCAGCTATGCTCACAACATTTAATGAAGTTGATATGGGCGAATTGATTAGAACTCGTAATGAGCATAAAGATGCTTTTGAGTCAAAATACAGAGTAAAATTAGGATTTATGTCTTTCTTCGTAAAAGCTTGTATCACAGCTCTCAAAGATATTCCTGAGGTAAATGCAGAAGTTGAAAATAATGATGTTATATATAAAAACTTTTATAATATCGGTGTTGCAGTAGGAACTGACCAAGGATTGGTTGTACCCGTTATCAGAGATGCTGATCAAAAATCAATAGTAGAAATAGAGCAAGAGATTTTTAATTTAGGACAAAAAGCTCGATCTGGTAAATTAAGTATCGATGACATGCAAGGGGGTACATTTACAGTTTCGAATGGTGGCGTTTATGGATCTCTTATGTCTACACCTATTTTAAACCCTCCTCAATCAGGGATACTTGGCATGCACAAGATTGAGGAAAGACCAGTTGCCGTAAATGGTGACATCGTGATAAGGCCAATGATGTACCTTGCCTTGTCTTACGATCATCGTATTGTGGACGGTAAAGGTGCAGTTACTTTTTTGGTAAGGGTCAAAGAAAGTTTAGAAGATCCAAATCGAATCTTACTAGGGGTATAGAATGAAAGAATTTGATATTACAGTTATAGGTAGCGGACCTGCAGGATACGTTTGTGCAATTAGAGCTGCACAGCTAGGTTACAATGTTTGCTGTATTGAAAAAGGTCAGACACTAGGTGGAACATGTCTTAATATTGGCTGTATTCCATCGAAATCTCTTCTTCACTCCTCACATTTATATGATCAGGCATCGGATCTAAAAAAGTTAGGAATCAATTTTGATAATGTTTCCTTTGACCTGAGTAAAATAATGGAAAAAAAATCAGAAAGTATTGAATCGCTAACTAAAGGAGTTGAATTCTTGTTTAAAAAAAATAAAATCAATCGTAAGTTTGGATTTGCAAAACTGAAGAATATTAATGAAATAGAAATTTTATCAGGTGAAAAATCAGAGATAATAAAATCTGCAAAAATAATTATTGCAACCGGATCTGAGGTATCTAGTCCTAAAGGAGTAGTGATCGATGAAAAAGATATTTTATCATCTACCGGAGCATTAAGTCTGGAAAAAGTTCCCAATCACTTAGTTGTCATTGGCGCAGGCTATATCGGCCTAGAAATGGGATCAGTTTGGTCACGACTTGGCTCCAAAGTAACAGTAATTGAATATGCAGATAGAATCCTTCCAGGAATGGATACTGAAGTATCAAGCAGTTTTCAGAAGATACTCATTAAACAGGGTTTTGACTTTAAACTTTCTACAGCATTAAGATCAGTAAATAAAGAAGGTGACTCGTTATCTGTCTCAGTGGAAAACAAGGGGCAAACTATGAATATAGACTGTGATAAGGTTCTAATTTCCACAGGGAGAAGACCTTATACCTTTGGATTAAATCTTGAAGAACTGGGAGTTAAACTAGATGATAAAGGATTTATAATTACTGATAATCATTTTAAAACTTCAATTGATAATATTTACGCAGTTGGTGATTGCAAATTAGGCCCAATGCTAGCCCATAAAGCATCAGAAGAAGGAACAGCGGTTGCGGAGATTATTAATGGGCAGGCAGGACATGTGAATTATAATGCAATTCCATCAGTAATATATACAGCGCCAGAAGTTGCGTCAGTAGGTAAAACAGAAGATGAAATAAAAGCTGCAGGTGTTACTTATAAAGTTGGCAAATTTCCCTTTACTGCAAATGCAAAAGCAAAAGTAATGAACGATACAGGTGGATTTGTAAAAATTTTATCTGACAATAAATCTGATGAGGTATTGGGTGTTCATATAATTGGTGCAGACGCAGGTAATATGATTGGTGAGCTTACAGTTGCTATGGAATTCGGAGCGTCAGCTGAAGATATAGCAAGAACATGCCATGCTCATCCAACATTAACTGAGTCGATTAAGGAAGCAGCCCTTAATGTAGAAAATCAAGCTATTCATATCTAGTATTTTTATTTGCTAATAAAATAGTCATCAAATAAAGCCATATTGCAATTACAATGTGATAAAAATGCCAGCCAAAATTTGTTTCGAAAAACTGACTTTGCCTAATTAAAAAATTTATAAGAATTATTGAAAATATGAAGCCTGAAAAAAATTGATAAATAATTTTTTTCCTTGGTATTAAGAATGAAAAAATAATTCCAATTATCAACCATGTGACAGCTATAAATATAATTAAGCTTTTAGCCTGAAAGAAAATATAGATACTCACTATGCCTATTATCAATGTTGATATTAAAATCAATTTATAATTGAAAAATTCATTTCTCTTTATGAACTCAATTACAATTAACGGAACACCAAAAAGTAGTGATAGTGTATTAAATAATTGATGAATAAATTTTAGTTCATTATGTAAACTGAAGCCAAACCTTATTGAAGCCAAAAAAGCAGTGGTACCCAAGATCAGAACACCTAGTGAAGCATAATTAAATTTATACTTTAAGAAATATCGAAAGGAGTAAATACTTGTTAATACGATCAAAATTTCAGATAAAGCAAAATGTACCGGAGGTATCATTAACTGCTTTTCAGAGTTCTACGATAATCCTCTTTAATCTGTGTAGACGTCTTTCGCGTCCCGTCATGTGACCAGCCTGGGGGTCCAAATAAGTACATAAACCTATCTTTAAGAGTAATTCCTTTTTTAGAAATATCTTTAAAGATATTGAAATATTCTCCAAAGAGTATTCTCACTGGATTATAAGTGTTTAAAGGTTCAACTAAACCGTAATCTGGTAAATCTTTTGGATCCTCTTTTACAAAAGTACCAAACATCCTATCCCAAATTATTAATGTTCCAGCATAATTTGAGTCTAAATATTTTGGATTTTTTCCGTGATGCACCCGATGGTGAGAAGGAGTATTAAAAATATATTCAAACCAAGCAGGTAATTTCCATATTGTTTGTGTGTGAAGTAAAAATTGATAGTAAGCGTTTACAAAACCACACAGTAAAACCATAATTGGGTCAAATCCGACTAATACTAGAGGGACTTTAAGCATCATTGTTCCTGTGAAATGTTTAGTCCATGGCTGTCTTGCTCCAACATCAAGAGCCATTCTTTCAGATGAATGATGGACGCGGTGCAATCCCCATCCCCATCTCCATCGATGAACTATTCTATGATGTAAGTAAAATCTTAGATCATCAAGAATGAAACATATTACAAGCGTTGTAAGTGTAAAAGGAAATGAATAAATCTGATAGCTTTTAGCCCAAAACAAAGCAGCGATAGTTATAAAACCGAAAAGACCATTAATGGGGAAACTAGCAATACCTAGAAAAAGATTTAAAAACCATTCTTTTGTATCATGTCTAGTTTTTATTTTAAGGTAATAAACAGCTGTTATCTCTACAATCGCCAATAAAACAAAAACAGGAAGTAGAACCATTGCTAGGTCTAGTGGTTTATAATCTAGAATAAAATCAACTGACATTTTTAAAGCTTTCTAACATTCCTTGCATCATTTTATGTATTAAATTTACTCCCTGAAGCGGCCTTATAAATACCTTAAATTCAGTAATTAATCCATCATTATTCCAAGTAATAAGATCAATGCCATTTATATCAGTATCATCAATTGTTAGGGAAAATTCTAAGCTTGCAGAGTTCTCACCAATCATTTCTTTATCATACTTAAAGCTCGAAGAATTAAATACTTCTGAAGCTGCTATTAAATATTTCAAAGTTATATCTTTCCCTTTTTGAGGCGTATAGACCACAGGTGAATAGAAAATTGCATCGTCATGTATAATTTCTGTAAGAGTATTATAATCTCTTAACTTTACGACATCGTGCCATTTTTGAATTGGATTACTCATTTAATATTTAATATATAATTTATTTACTTCTTAGCAAGAGGATGAGCCTTTGAGTAAGCGTCATATAGCTTTTCTGTTTCAACCTTTGTATATTTTTGAGTAGTAGACAAGCTACTATGCCCCAATAATTCTTGTATTGTTCTTAAATCGCCACCTGAATTAAGCAGATGAGTCGCAAAGCTGTGCCTAAGCGCATGAGGAGTTGCAGTTTCAGGAAGAGATAAATTGTGTCTAATCTTTTCTAAGACATATTGTATTATTCTGGGGCTAAGGCGGTCCAATCTTTTGCCAACAAACAAAGGATCATCTTTCATGAAATTTTTAGGACACTCATGTATATAATTTTCGATATCATTTTTTACATAGTCCATTAACGGTACCATGCGTTCCTTATTTCCTTTTCCTTTAATTATTAAGTAGTCATTTTCATTTATATCTTCAAAATTTAAGTTTAGTGCTTCAGAAATTCTTAACCCACATCCATATAAAAGCATTAAAATTGATTTATTTCTCAATCCTATCCATTTCTCTTTCTCCATATCTTGAGCATGTTTAATAGTTTCAATTGCAAGTTCGGATGAAATGGGTCTCGGTAAAGTTTTTTTTTGCTTAGGTGTTCTTAAAGACTGAACAACAGTGCTTTCAATTAAATTTGTATTTAGCAAATAATTAAAGAAAGATTTTAAAGATGATATTATTCTTGCTATGGATGTGGAACTTATATCTTTATTTCTTAGGTAAGAGAGAAAACTTCTAAAATCAGAAATTTTCATATCATTGAGGTATTTTATCGAAACTTCTGAACCCGTATGAGTACTAATGAACTCTATAAAACTTTTAACGTCGTGTTTGTAACTTATCAGTGTATTATCACTAAGATTTCTTACTTCTTTTAAATTTCCTAGCCAGTTAGTAAATGCATCTTCAATATGTTTATTCACTTATTTAAACGATTGATTGTTTCGTCTTTTTCCAATCACTAAGGAAAGCATCTAAACCTTTTTTTGTAAGAGGATGGTTATAAAGTTCCATGAGTGTGTCAGGAGGTAAAGTTACAACATCAGCTCCTATGATAGCTGACTTTATGACATGATCAGCATTTCTTACGGATGCTACTAATATTTTAGTATTTAAATTTTTGTAATTTGAATAAATAGATTTTATTTGTTGAATCAATTCCATGCCGTTTTCACCAATATCATCAAGCCGCCCTACAAAAGGGGATATATAAGTGGCTCCACATTTTGCGGCTAACAATGCTTGAGCCGCTGAAAAACATAATGTGACATTAGTTTTAATTTTTCTTTTTGATAGAGACTTGCATGCTGTTAATCCATTTTCTGTTAGAGGTAACTTGATAACAATATTTTTAGATATTTTTTTAAGCTTATTTGCTTCTGCGATCATGCCTTTTGTATCGAGCGCTGTAACTTCGGCACTTATCGGTCCTTTTATAATTTTAGTAATTTCTTTCAGGATTTCTAAAAAATTCTTACCAGACTTAGCAACTAGCGACGGGTTTGTTGTAATTCCATTAATCAAACCTGTTTTGTTTAGCTCTTTAATCAACTTAACATCAGCAGTATCTAAAAAGAATTCCATAACATTTATATTTTTGGCTGATATATTTATAGCATAAATAAAGAATCAGACCAAATGTATGTCAAAAGATCTTTTTTACGTAAATATTTTATTTGCGCACAATATTAGTGAAGACTTTACTTATAAACTAATAAGTAAAAGTAAGCCTAAGATAGGTTCGATTGTTCAAGCTTCTTTACGTTCGAGTCTTAAAGTAGGAGTAATTACTGTTGTTTTAGAAAATTATGAGCCAAATAAAATTAAAATAAAAGAGATTGAGAAGGTTTCTGATGCACACCGGCTTACTACAAAAATGCTTAAATTTTTGGAATGGGTAAGTAGTTATAATGCAATACAAAGAGGTCTAGTTCTGAAAATGATATTATCTCATTCAAAAACTTACTTTGATGAAAAGAAGATTGATATACCAAGTGAAAATATAGCTACCCAAGAAAAAATAATTGAACTCAATATTGAGCAGAAAAGGGCAAGCGAAAAAATTTTAAAAATATCATCTAGACGAGATTACAGCACAATCTTATTAGATGGTGTCCCAGGATCAGGAAAAACTGAAGTTTATTTCAGCGTTCTAAAAAATTATTTAACTGAAAAAGAACAAGTATTAATTATGTTTCCTGAAGTTTCTTTAACAAGTGATTTTGTCAAAAGAATTGAAGAAAGGTTTGGATTTACTCCTGATGTTTGGCATTCAAAGATAAGTGAAAGCATGAAGACCAAAACGTTAAAAAATATAATCAATGGAACATCCAAGATCATTGTTGGGGCAAGATCAGCACTTTTTTTGCCCTATAAGAAATTAGGTATGATAATTCTTGATGAAGAGCATGACACTTCTTACAAGCAAGAGGAGAAAGGAATTTATCATGCTAGAGATATGTCAGTAGTTAAAGCATCTATAGAAAATATCCCATTAATTTTAACTAGTGCAACACCATCATTAGAAACAATATTTAATGTATTCAAGAAAAAATATCACAAAGTATCTATTAAAAATAAATTTTTCAGCAATGTAGAAAATAAAATAAAAATAATCGACATGCGAAAAGAAAAATTAAGAAAAGATCAATGGGTGTCTAATTCACTCAGGGATGCAATTGAAAAAACAATATCTAATCAAAGCCAGGCACTTCTATACATAAATAAAAGAGGTTATGCGCCTGTAGTCATATGCAAATCATGTGGTTATAAATTTACGTGTAAAAATTGTACAAGCTATCTTGTAGAACATATAAAAAATAAAAATTTATTATGTCATCATTGTGGACATACTGTTAAATCATTCGGACTTAATTGTCCATCATGTGATAACGATGATCAACAATTTATTGACTATGGTGCCGGTATAGAGAAAATTTATACTGAAATTACAAAATTATTTCCAGTTGCTAAAATATGTTTATTTTCGAGTGATCATATAAAGTCTCAAATTGAACTTGATGAGCGTATTCGAGAAATCAAAGAAAATAATTATAACATTATTATCGGAACACAATTGATTACTAAGGGATATCATTTTCCACGTTTGACATGCGTTGGCATAATTGATGCCGATATGTCTCTTAGAGGAGGTGATCTAAGAGCTTCGGAAAAAACTTATCAAGCTCTTTACCAAGTTGCGGGTAGAGCAGGTAGGGCAGAATTGGAGGGATCGGTATTCATACAAACTTATTATCCAAATAATGAAACTATACAAGCATTGTCCTCATTAAATAGGGATGAATTTTATAAAAATGAAATTAATTATCGAGTTAATAATAAGCTTCCACCTCTTGGAAAAATGGCAGCAATTATTGTTAGTGGCAATAATATTGAGAGGGTTAGAAGCCAATGCAGCATACTATATAATTCCACTCCCAAGATCCCAGAATTAGAAGTTTATGGACCTGCTCCAGCACCGCTTTCCAAATTAAAAGGACGTCATCGGCAAAGGTTTTTAGTACATGATAAAAAAGCCAGAAATATGCAAAAAATTGTTGAGACTTGGCTGTCCAGGTCTAAGACGCTTCCAAATGTAAATATATCAGTTGATATCGATCCCTACAGCTTTGTATAATTAGTTGTGAATGCGACATTCCAATGCTTGAAAAAAGTAAGAGTTAATGGTACGCAATGACTGAAATTTCAAATATTTAATGGATAATGTCAAAAGTTAATACTTACCAAATAGCAGCTGTTGACCGATATGCTAACGCGTTGTTTCAGTTGGCCAAAGAGGCTAAAGTATTAGATTCAGTATCTAATGAATTAACAAGGATTAAGGAAATTTTACAAGAAGATCAAGAAGTTCTATCTGTCATATTAAACCCTTCAGTAAGCAAATCAAATAAAATAAAACTTTTTGAAACTATCGCAGAAAAAATTGAATTATCAAAACTTGTATCAAATTTCATAGGTGTCATAGTTAAAAAAAATCGTGTCAATTATCTCTTAGAAATTATAGGAACATTTGGGAACTTATTAGCTTCACTAAAAGGTGAAAGAGTAGCAACCGTATCTTCTGCTTATGCGCTAACTGATGCTCAGTTAGCTGATATTAGTTCAAATTTAAAAGATAAATTTAACGCTGACTTCAATATACAATTAAATATCGAGCCAGAACTAATCGGAGGATTAAAAATTCAAGTTGGCAGTCAAATGATTGACAGCAGTATTAAAAACCAATTACAACTATTAAAAGAAAAAATGAAAGAGGTCGCTTAAATGGATATACAACCTTCAGAAATATCAAAAATCTTAAAAGAAGAAATTAAAAACTTTGGTTCTGATTCTGAAATCAGTGAAGTTGGACAGGTATTATCAATCGGAGATGGAATTGCAAGAATATATGGATTAGATAATGTTCAAGCTGGTGAAATGGTTCTCTTTGACGATGGAACTAAGGGAATGGCTTTGAATCTTGAAGATGATAATGTTGGTGTAGTTTTATTTGGAAGTGATGCAAACATTAAAGAGGGAGACACTGTTAAGCGAACTAATGCAATTGTTGATGTACCAGTAGGTAAGGAACTACTAGGTAGAGTAGTTGATGCGTTAGGAAACCCGATAGACGGAAAAGGTAACATTGATTCAGAAAATAGAAGTAGAATTGAAGTAAAAGCTCCAGGAATTATTCCAAGAAAATCAGTATCAGAACCAATGCAGACAGGTTTAAAAGCTATTGATAGTCTTATACCTGTTGGAAGAGGTCAAAGAGAATTAATTATTGGAGACAGGCAAACAGGAAAAACTGCTATTGCAATTGATACTATAATAAATCAGAAAACAATAAATGAGTCAGATGATGAATCAAAAAAACTGTATTGTATATATGTAGGTATCGGGCAAAAAAGATCCTCAATCGCTCAGACTGTAAAAACTTTGGAGGATGCAGGAGCAATGGAGTATACAACTGTTGTAGCCGCAACCGCAAGTGATGCAGCTCCACTTCAATTCCTTGCACCATATACTGGCTGTTCTATGGGTGAATATTTTAGGGACAATGGTATGCATGCTCTAATCATTTATGATGATCTTTCAAAACAAGCAGTTGCTTACCGTCAAATGTCACTTTTACTTAGAAGACCCCCTGGACGTGAAGCATTTCCTGGTGACGTTTTCTATCTTCACAGTAGATTACTTGAACGAGCTGCAAAATTAAATGATGAAAGTGGCGGAGGTTCTCTAACTGCATTGCCAGTAATTGAGACACAGGCGAATGATGTGAGTGCCTTTATCCCAACCAATGTTATTTCGATAACTGATGGACAAATTTTCTTAGAAACAGAACTATTCAACCAAGGAATACGTCCTGCAGTGAATGTGGGACTAAGTGTTTCTCGTGTTGGTTCTGCTGCTCAAACAAAAGCAATGAAAAAGGTGGCTGGTTCAATTAAATTGGAGCTTGCTCAATATCGCGAAATGGCAGCATTTGCCCAGTTTGGATCAGACCTTGATGCATCAACTCAAAAATTATTGAATCGAGGCTCTAAATTAACTGAGCTCTTAAAACAAAATCAATATTCGCCCATGACGATCGCTGAACAGGTTGTTTCAATTTTTACGGGTGTTAATGGTTACCTCGATGACTTAGAGCTGAATTTAATTAAAGATTTTGAGAAGGATCTATTTGAACTCATTAAATCTTCACATAGAGATATAATTGAAGCAATTAATAGCTCAGGTAATCTTGAGGATGATATTGCTTCAAAGTTAAGTACTATCATCGAAGAATTCAAAAAAAACAGATAGAGTAAACAAAAATGCCTAACTTAGACGATCTTAAGAAAAGAATTGGTAGTGTAAAGTCTACAGAGAAAATTACGAAGGCAATGAAAATGGTTGCAGCTGCAAAACTTCGTAGAGCTCAGGAGTCTGCTGAGTCAAGTCGTCCATACTCTGATAGCATGAAAGATTTAATCGAGTCTATATCAAAGGGTTACAAACCCTCATCAACTGAAAGAAATCTTTTAACAGGTGATGAAAAAGATCAAATTCACCTGTTAATACTTTTCACTTCTGAACGAGGTCTGTGCGGAGGCTTTAATTCAATAGTAACAAGAACTCTTAGGGATAAAATAGAAAATCTTATTGATCAAAACAAAACTGTAAAAATTGTATGCGTTGGTAAAAAAGGTTATGACATTTTAAAGAGACAATATTCTGAGATGATTACTGAAGTCATCGATATGAGAGCAGTAAAATCTATAACTTATCAAGATGCAAAAAATATTTCTGATAAAGTTGTAAAGATGTTTTTTGATGGTGAGTTTGATAAATGCTCAATCTTTTACAATGAGTTTAAATCTGTAATTTCACAAATACCAACAGAACAACAAGTTATTCCAATTGAGATTATTAGCAACGAATCAGATCAAGAAATAAAAGAAGATTCTTTTTTTGAATTTGAGCCCGGAGAAAGTGAAATTCTTGATGAGATTTTGCCACTCAACTTTACAGTTCAAGTATTTAAGGCTTTATTGGAAAGCGCTGCAAGTGAACAAGGAGCTAGAATGAGCGCAATGGATAATGCATCAAGAAATGCGGGAGATATGATTGATAATTTAACACTATTTTATAACCGCTCAAGACAGGCGGTTATCACAAAAGAGCTTATAGAAATAATTTCTGGAGCAGAAGCAGTTTAAAAAAGGAGCACAATATGACCACTAATAATAAAGGAGCAATTTCGCAAGTAATCGGAGCCGTAGTTGATGTGAGATTTGAAGACAATCTCCCTCCTATTCTTACGGCATTGGAATGTAACGTTGGGGGAAAAAAAGTAGTACTCGAAGTAGCTCAACACTTAGGTGAGTCAACAGTGAGAACAATCGCAATGGAGTCTACCGATGGCATGACTAGGGGAGATGAAGTTGTAGATACTGGAAATCAAATCCAAGTTCCAGTCGGCCCAGAAACTCTTGGTCGTATAATGAACGTGGTTGGTGAGCCAGTTGATGAGAGAGGAGAAATTAAGTCCTCCGATAGATGGGCAATTCATAGAGATGCCCCTCAATTCGTTGATCAAGCAACTGAAACAGAAATTCTTGTAACAGGAATTAAAGTTGTTGATTTACTTGCGCCATACTCACGTGGAGGGAAGATCGGTCTTTTTGGTGGAGCGGGAGTTGGAAAAACAGTTATCATTATGGAGCTGATTAATAACATCGCAAAAGCACACGGCGGGTACTCAGTATTTGCTGGTGTAGGAGAAAGAACTCGTGAGGGAAATGATTTATATCATGAAATGTTAGAATCAGGTGTGAATACTCTTGAGGGTAAAGACTCCAAATGTGCTCTAGTGTTTGGCCAAATGAATGAACCTCCGGGGGCTCGTGCAAGAGTTGCTTTAACTGGACTTACTGTTGCTGAATATTTTAGGGATATGGAAGGTCAAGACGTATTATTCTTTGTTGATAATATCTTTCGTTTTACTCAAGCTGGATCAGAGGTGTCAGCACTTCTTGGAAGGATACCGTCTGCGGTTGGGTACCAACCAACATTAGCAACAGATATGGGTTCACTTCAGGAGAGAATAACTTCTACAAATAAAGGATCGATTACTTCTGTGCAGGCAATTTATGTTCCTGCTGATGATTTAACAGACCCAGCACCTGCAACATCTTTTGCTCACTTGGATGCAACAACTGTACTTTCGAGACAAATTGCAGAATTGGGAATTTATCCTGCCGTTGATCCATTAGACAGTACCTCTAGAATTCTTGACCCACGCATTGTTGGTGAAGAGCATTATAGAGTAGCTCGTAATGTTCAATCTGTTTTACAAACATATAAGTCACTTCAAGACATTATTGCGATTCTTGGTATGGACGAATTATCCGAGGAGGATAAGTTGACCGTTTCGCGAGCTAGAAAAATTCAAAGGTTCATGTCTCAACCATTCTTTGTTGCAGAGGTCTTTACCGGAACACCAGGAATTTATGTGGAATTAGACGACACAATTAAAGGCTTTGATGCAATTTGTAAGGGTGAGTATGATCATCTCCCTGAAGCAGCGTTCTACATGGTAGGCACAATAGAAGAGGCAATAAAAAAATCTGAAAAAATGGCAGTCGAGGCGGCTTAAATAAGTGTCTGATTCATTTAATTTTAGTGTTGTTACGCCTGAGCAGACCTACCTAGATGGAGAGGCATCTATGGTGGTAGTTCCAGGTATAGAGGGTGATATTGGCTTTTTAGCTAATCACGCCAATATAATAACTTCACTCAGACCAGGTACAATCGTTGTTACCTCAGATAAAGATACAAATTCTTTTAATGTAGAAAAAGGGTTTGTAAAATTCTCAGAAAATAAGTTACTTGTAGTAGCTGAAGGAATTGTAAGCGAGTAGTAAAGTCAATAATTACTTAATTATTCTTATTTAATTCTTCCACCATTTCAGATACCACGTTGGCATATAGTTTTTTTTTAAAAGGCACTATTAATTCCATCATTTTCTTCGAAGAAGTCCATTTCCATTTTTTAAACTCAGGCTTTTTCGTTTGTATATTAATTTCACTGTCCTTACCTTTAAAATCAATCAAAAACCATTTTTGCTTTTGCCCTACAAACTTTCCACCCCATAATTTTTTCTGTAAATAAATGGGTAGTTTATAGTAATGCCATATTTTAGTTTGATAGAGTATTTTAAAGTTTTTTTTGATACCAGTTTCCTCGTTCATCTCTCGTATAACAGCATCAATAGTTTTTTCTCCCTTATCAATACCTCCTTGAGGCATCTGCCAGGCCGATTTATCTTTTTCAAATCTTTGACCAATAAATATTTCTTTATTTTTATTAATAATCATCATACCTACACCTCTTCGGTATTTTTCTTTAATCAGACCAGGTTTGTATTTGTTCATTCGATATATGACTTTACTCTATAACACTGTCTTTGTTTAAGAGATCCAAGGCATAATCAAGTTGATTATCTTGTTCGTTATCATCTTCATTATAAATAAATTCAACTTCTATATCCGGCGTTATACCAACTTTATGAATTGAATCCCCTGAGGGTGTATAATATAAAGCTGTAGTCATACGAATTGCACTTAAATCCTTTAGAGGAAAAATTGTTTGAACTGATCCCTTACCATAAGATTGCTCACCAATAATAATTGCTCTTTTATGATCTTGCAGAGCTCCAGCAACAATTTCTGATGCAGAGGCAGATCCTTGATTAATTAAAACTATCATAGGTTTATCACTTGCAATATCTCCACCTGATGCAGTAAACCTTGAGATATCATTTTTATCTCTTCCCTTTATGGAAACGATTTCACCTGATCTTAAAAAATTATTTGTGACCTTTGCAGATTGTTCTAATAGACCTCCAGGATTATTTCTTAAATCTAAAATAAACCCCTCAATATTTTCACTTCCTATACTAGCGGTTAATTCTTTTATAGCGTTCTTTATTCCTTTATCTGCTTGTTCACTGAATGAGATCAGTCTGATGTAGCCTATGTTTCCTTCTGGCCGAAATTTTACTGCTTGAACTGTAATTATTGCCCGTTTTAACTCAATATTTAGAGGATCCTCTTCACCGATTCTAACAACGGTGATGGTAAGAGACTTCCCGACAGGACCCCTTAACAGTTCAACAGCTTCAGCAAGAGTTAATCCAAGAACATCGACGTCATCAATATGCGTAATGTAATCACCAGGTCTTACGCCAGCCTTTGCTGCCGGCGTATCATCAATGGGTGAAATAACTTTGACATAACCATTTTCCATAGTCACCTCAATACCAAGTCCACCGAATTTACCTTTGGTTTCTTCCTGCATGTCAGAATATATTTCTGAGGCCATATAACTTGAGAAGGGATCAAGCGATTGAAGCATTCCATTGATAGCATATTCAATTACTTCTTCATCATTGATCTCTTCTACATAATCCTGTTTTATAATGTCAAATACATCACCAAAGACCTCTAATTTTTTGTAAAGATCCTGATTGTTTGCTGATAAATAATTAAAACTAAAAAAAGAAGATATAAAAAAAATAAAAGTAAAAAATAATTTCATTCTATGCTCTGTGATAAGGATGATTAATTTTAATAGTAACAGATCTATAAATTTGTTCTAATAAAATAATAGCAGCAAAAGAGTGTGTAAGTGTCATATTACTAAGTGATATCCGCTTATTGCACAAATTATTTATCTCCTTACTAAATCCATCAGTCCCTCCAATTACAAACAATATTTTACTCAAGGAGGTTTCAAATAATAAATGTTTGAATTTGTCAGTTGTGACTACTTCACCTTTTTCATCAAGTAATATTATTGCTTCAGTCCCTTTTTTTAATTTTATTTTCTTTATTAGAGACTTATCATTAACCTTTTCAGTTTTAATTTTAGTTATAAGATTATTAGATATTTTTCTAATACGATTTAGATACATTTTAAATAGATACTCTTCTTGCTCAAATTTAAATTTATCATGATATAAAATCTCAATGTCCATGACATTACATCTATTATTCTATTTCTATTGACCACATATTTTCAAGATTATAAAATTTCCTTATCTCATCTTTAAATAAATGCACTATTACATCTCCACTATCAATAACGATCCAACCACTATCATTGCTTCCCTCAATAGAAGGATTTTTTATATTTAATTTCTTTAATTTTTTATTAACTGATTGTGAAATCGAATTAATATGCCGATTGGAGGTCCCTGTTGCAAATACCAGGTAATCAGCTAGTGATGTTTTTTTTGAAATATTAATTGAAACTATATCTGAAGCTTTACTGTCTTCTAATTCGTTTAGAATATCTTTGAGTATACTAGTCAATTTTAGACCTAATTTCTGTCGACGAAACATTTTCATCAAAATCTTTGATAAATGTCCAGCAGGGTACTTCGGTAAATATTGAGCTACCGGATAGTTCATCTACGCGATATTTTTCAAATGTTTTGGCCGCTTTTGAGTTTAGCGATTGATATTCATTATCTTGTCGATTGAATACAGCAATAGGCATTTGATTAAATATATTCTTGTATTCTTTCCATTCATGCATTTCATTAAGTGAGTCGCTTCCCATAAGAAAAATGAAAGTATCTTTTGAAAATTTTTCTTTTATATATTTAAGATTGTCTATGAGATAGTTAGAATTTGTCTCTTCTTCATAATATTTGAACTTAATATTCTCATTTTTGATGATTTCATCAATTTTACTTTTGCGCTCATTTAATGAAATATAATCTGCGGAGTTTTTTAATGGATTGACCTTAGTTATAAGCCACCAAACTTCGTTCAAACTAAAAGTTCTTAATGCTCGATTTGATATTTCTAAATGACCTTTGTGTGGAGGATTGAATGAACTACCTAAAATTCCTACTTTCATTTATGGTCTTACCTGCCCACTTCCACGAACAATATATTTATAGGTTGTCAAACCTTCAAGCCCTACAGGACCTCTTGCATGCAGCTTGCCCGTTGCTATTCCAATTTCTGCACCAAGGCCAAATTCTCCGCCATCAGCAAACTGAGTAGACGCATTATGCATTACGATTGCACTACCTACTGAGTTTAAAAATTTTTCAACATTATTTTTGTTTTCGGAAATTATGCTTTCTGTATGTCCTGATCCATATTTAGCTATATGATCAATTGCTTCATCGACATCCTTTACAATTTTGATAGATATAATTGCTTCAAGATATTCAGTTTCCCAATCAATTTCAGTCGCTTCTTTTACTTTATCGGAATAATTCATGCATATGCTATCACCTCTCACTTCACAACCACCTTTTATGAGAGTTTCTATTATTTTACCTAAATGACTATCAATGCACTTTTCGTCTATAAGAACTGTTTCAGCGGCACCACAAATACCAGTTCTTCGTAATTTTGCATTCTCTACAATTTTACTAGCAACATCTGGATCGGATGTTTCATCAACATAAAGATGACATATGCCATCAAGATGACCAATAACTGGAATTTTTGCAGTATCCTGAACTTTTTTGACTAAACCTTTACCGCCTCGAGGGACAATTACATCAATATATTTATCCATTTTAGATAGCATATAATCAACAGCCGCTCTGTCGGTTGTATTTACATACTGAACTATATTTTCACTTACAGATTTTGATCGCATAGCTTTTTGCATTGAGTTGACCATGGCTGTATTTGTATTGAAGCACTCAGAACCACCTCTGAGAATCACACTATTTCCTGCTTTTAGGCATAGTACAGTAGCGTCAATTGTTACATTTGGTCTGCTTTCATATATAATCCCAATAACCCCAAGTGGAACAGACACTCTTTCAACAATCATTCCGTTAGGTCTTTCATTGGTAAATAAAATATTTCCAGTAGGGTCATCAAGAGAAATCACATTTTTTATTGACTCTAAAATACCCTCAAACCTTTGATCATCAAGCATCAAGCGGTCAATCATTGCATTGGATAATTTATTTTGAGATTCTTCGATGTCTCGTTTATTAGCTTTAAGAATTAGATCTTTATCGTTTTTTAAAGATTCTATGATAGCTTTTAAAAGTTCATTCTTTTCATGCTTACTCAAGGACTTGATTTCTTGGGAGGCAACAACGCTTTCTTTACCTAAATTATCTAGTTCATTTTCAAGACTCATAACAATACCAAATCATCCTTATGTATCATTTCTTCTCTATAAGAGTAGCTTAATATATTTGCTATTTCATCACTTTTATGTCCCATAATAGATTTGCTTGCTGTTGATGAGTATCCTGCAAGGCCAATCCCAATCTTTTTGTTATCCTCAGAGCAAACTTCGATCACATCTCCTCGTTCAAAGACTCCTTCAATCATTTTTACTCCAGCAGGAAGCAAACTACTTCCTTTTTTTAGTGCATCTACAGCTCCTTGATCAATTACTAGTTTTCCTACAGGATTCATTGTTCCAGCAATCCATTGTTTTCTTGCAGCCATAGGTGATTTATTAGGTTCAAACCATGTACAGGGCCTGCCTTCAAAAAGTGATCTTATAGGCTTCATTATTGACCCGTTTGTAATAGCCAGATGACAACCAGATAGCATAGCAGTTTTGGCTGCTTGTATTTTTGTTTTCATACCACCTTTCCCGTATTCAGATATTGATTCTCCAATCATTTTTTCTATATCTTGATCAATTTCATTTACAGAAGGGATTAATTTTATATCTTCCCCGTTAGTAGGGTCAGCTGAATAAAGTCCATTGATATTTGATAAGAGAATTAAACAATCAGAGCTTGATATTTGAGCGACTCTAGAGGCCAACCGATCATTATCGCCATATCTTATTTCTGTCGTTGCTATTGTATCGTTTTCATTAACAATTGGAACTATTCCAAGTTTAAGTAGCGTATCAATAGTTCTTCTTGCATTAATTGACCTTCTTCTTTGTTCTGTATCATCAAGAGTAAGTAAGATTTGAGAAACTTTTATTTCATTTTGTTCAAAAGCATTTTTAAATGAGCTCATCAAATGTATTTGACCTACGGACGATACGGCTTGGTTCATATCTAATTTCATATTTTTCATATCAAGATTTAAGTCTTTTGCGCCCATTGCTATTGCACCAGATGAAACAATAATGACTTCTTTTTCTCTTTCTCGTAGAAATTTTACATCCTCAGCAAGACTGTTGAGCCAGTCTTTATTTAAACTGCCAGATATGGGATCAAATAAAATGGCTGAACCAATTTTTATTACAATTCTTTTTGTATCTTCTAGTTTCATATATTTTTTAAATTCAAAATTTCATTTATTAAACGGTCAATGCCTTCCCCAGACATTGCAGAAATTAAATGTACCTTTACGTTTATAAAATTTTCAAAATCTATTCTTATTTTATCTACTTCTTCTTTTTTAAGTAAGTCACATTTATTTAGCACAATAATCTTATTCTTATTGACCAAATCTTCATCATAACTTTTCAATTCGTTTATAATTGTATTGTATGATTTAACTAAATTTTCATTTGTGATATCTATCACGTGAATTAATGAATGACATCTTTCAATATGCTTTAGGAATTTAAATCCAAGCCCACTGCCAACATGTGCATCTTCAATTAATCCAGGTATGTCTGCTACTACAATCTCTTCATCACCTTTTCGAACAACTCCCAATTTGGGATCAAGAGTTGTAAATGGATAATCAGCAACCTTGGGTTTAGCAGCTGAAATCTTTCTCAATAAACTTGATTTTCCTGCATTGGGAAACCCAACCAAGCCAGCGTCTGCTAAAATTTTAAGCCTTAGAACAACCTCTGCCTCATAGCCTTTTTCACCAAGAGTTGTTTTTCTTGGGGCTCTGTTTGTTGAAGATTTAAAATTAATATTTCCTTTACCTCCTTCTCCACCTGGAAAAAGAATCATTTTTTCATCATTTATTATATCTACAAGAATTTCGTCATCTTGTAATATTTCAGTTCCTACAGGAATTTTTAAAATCATATCCTTACCTGCAGCACCTGTTCTGTTTCTACCTGCGCCACCTCGACCTTTTTGAGCTTTGAAGTGTTTTTGGAATCTATAATCCACTAAGGTATTCAATGATTTGGTACCCTCAATAATAATATCTCCTCCCTTACCCCCATTGCCACCATCAGGTCCTCCAAATTCAATATATTTTTCTCTTCTAAAACTCAGGCAACCATCGCCGCCATCGCCACTTTTTACAAAGATTTTAGCTTCATCAATGAACTTCATTTTTTTGAAATATAATTTATGAAAAAGTTTTTACTTTTTATTTTTTGGGATCAACAGAAATGAATGTTCTGCCATTTTTCTTTTTTCCAAATCTTACGATTCCATCAACTAGTGAAAAAATTGTATGATCCTTACCCAAGCCAACATTTTCACCTGGGTGCCATTTAGTGCCCCTTTGTCTTGCTATAATATTGCCTGGTATAACTTGTTCACCGCCGTACTTCTTAATTCCTAATCTTCGACCTGCGGAATCTCTTCCATTTCTCGACGAACCACCAGCTTTTTTAGTAGCCATTCTTATTCACCCTTTTTCTTTGTTGTCTTTTTCTTTGCTACTGCCTTTTTTTTCACAGCCACATCTTCACCTTTAATTTTCTCTTTTGCAGAAGCTTTCTTGGTTGTTTTCACTGCAGCAAATCCTGGTATGTCCAATGAATTAACTCTTAAGAAAGTAATATCCTGCCTATGTCCATTAAGTCTTCTGTAGTTTTTTCTTCTCTTTTTCTTAAATACTAATATTTTTCTATCGCGATCTTGCTTTAGTATCTCAGCACTAACTTTGGCTCCATCAATTTGAGGTGAACCAACAGAAAATTGATCGCCATTACAAGCAAACAATACCTCATTTATTGTAATTTTGTCACCATCTTTGCCTTCAAGCTTGTTAACTGTTAGAACGGTGTCCTGGCTTACTTTATATTGTTTCCCACCAGTTGAGATTATTGCAAACATAATAATTTTGATTTTTTGATTTTTAAGTCTGGCTGAATATATACCCCACTTTTCTGCTGTCAATAGCCATAATTTTGTTAAAAAAACTTAAAATCAATGGTTTTTAAGCATAAAATATACGTATATATATCTTGCTTGTTCAATTTTAATTAATTTATTCGATTATGGTATTTTTGGTAAAACCATTTAAGGCATATAGGCCATTGAAGCGACGTTTAGAAGAAGTGGTCTTACCAACATTTGATAATCTAACAGACAAGCAGTTAAAAAAAATATTAAATCAATCTGAGTACAATTTCCTTAATGTTGTAAGTCCCAAAGCATTTTATCCAAACATATCTAAAAAAAATTCTAAAAAGCATGCCTTTGATCATTTGGATGCAATGATTAAAAATAAAATTATTATCCAGGAAAAAAGTGAAGCTTTCTACGTATACCGACTAAATAAATATGATAAAAATCAGTTCGGCATAGTAGCGTCAATTGAATTTGATAGAAGAAATAAAAGAATTTTAAAACACGAAGCAATTTATAAGGCTCGTTCAAATTCTATATTAGAGACAATAGAGCACACTAAGATGCAAATTGGCCCTGTCTATCTTTCATATAAAGATAAAATTAATCTGAATTTGATTTTTTCAAAATATAAAATTAAAAAACCACTTTATAAATATAAGTCTGCTGGTGGCACAACTCGCTCACTATGGAAAGTTGATAATACTAAAGATATTAACTTAATAGCAAAAAAATTATCTAGCATTAAACAATATTATATCGCTGATGGGCATCATCGATTTGATGCAATTGAAAACCTTGACAAAAAAATTAATACTGGTTCGAGTAAAAAAAAGAAGATAAATCTTTTAACAGCAATTTTTGATGAGCAGTCAGTTAATATTCTAAGTTTTCATCGATTAGCAAAGTTTAATAAATTTAATACGAAAAAATTTATAGGCTTATTAAATAAAAAATTCATGATCTCAAAAAAATCTAGGTTTCAAAACCCTCTTAAACCTGGTGATCTGATGATATATTTGAACAAATCTTGGTATAGTGTTTCGCTTAGATCTGATCCTAAAATATATTCTAAATATGAGACTGATGTAGATATAGTTGAAAAAATAATTATAAAAAATATCGCTAATAAAAATCAGAACAACTCCCTTATCTCCATTATTAATCTGCCCGGCCTCAGCGTTCATAAAAAATTAATGAAAGAGGTAGACTCAAGAAGGGCTAATATTGGATTTTTCATTTGCCCGATGCCGATGAAAAAGATAATGTCCATAGCGGATAGAGGTAAGACAGTGCCTAAAAAATCTACTTACTTTGATCCTAAGCCAGCAGATGGCTTGGTAAATTTATTAATGGATATATAAAATGGAAAAACCTACATCAAAACCGCATTACCCCTACTTTTCTTCTGGACCTTGTGCTAAGCCTCCTGGATGGTCATTAGACAAGTTAAAAGATGCAGCGTTATCAAGGTCACATCGTTCTGGTGCGGCAGTTAAAAAATTACAAGAAGTCATTAATAAATCAAGAGAAATACTTCAAATACCCGACGATTACTTAATAGGAATTGTACCTGCTTCTGATACAGGTGCGGTAGAGATGGCTATGTGGTGCATGTTGGGTCAGAGAGGTGTTGAGGTATATTCTTGGGAAAACTTTGGACATGACTGGAATATTGATGCCGGTGAACAACTGCCTCTTGATAATAAAATTCTAGTTAAAGCAGACTATGGAGATATACCTGACTTTTCGAAAAGTAATCCTGACAATGATATTGTATTCACATGGAATGGGACCACTGCAGGAGTAAGAATTAAAAATACTGATTGGATAAGTGACGATCGTAAGGGATTAACTATTTGCGATGCCACCTCTGCAGTATTTTCAATGGAAATGGATTGGCCAAAACTTGATGTAGTTACATATTCATGGCAAAAAGTTTTAGGCAGTGAAGCTGCTCATGGAATGTTAATTTTATCACCAAGGGCCGTGGAGCGGCTTGAAAGCTTTACGCCACCATGGCCTATTCCAAAAGTATTTAGGTTGGCGCAAAATCAAAAATTAATATCAGGAATTTTTTCTGGCACCACAATTAATACACCCTCAATGATAAGTGTAGAGGATGTTTTAAACTCTCTTAATTGGTCCAATGAAATTGGTGGACTTTCAAAATTAATAGAAATATCTGAAAACAACTTAAAAATAGTAAGTGATTGGATTGAAACAAATGAAAATTTTGAGTTTTTAGCGAAGGATCCGAAAACAAGGTCCTGTACGTCCATATGTATCATACCAAAAGATGAGTGGTTTAAATCTTTGAATAGTGATGATCAGAAAAAGTTTATGGCTGAAGTATGTTCCCAATTAGAAACTAATGAAGCTGGTTATGATTTAAACTCATACAAAACAGCTCCACCAGGAATTAGAATTTGGGGAGGCTCTACGGTTGAAAATAAAAACGTTGAAATGGTTCTTCCATGGATTGATTGGGCATATTCATCTGTAAAATCAAGCTTTCAAAAATGAATAAAGTTTTAATTGCAGACAATGTATCTGATGCTGTATTTAGAGTTTTTGAAAAATATAAAATAGAATATGATCAAAAGGTCGGATTGAGTGAAGACGAAATTTGTGCTGAAATTGTTAATTACTCGGGTCTTGTTATAAGATCAGCTGTTACAGTTACCGAAAAAATTATTGAAAGTGCTGGAAATTTAAAAGTCATTGGTCGACCTGGAGTTGGCGTTGATAACGTTGACCTTGAGGCGGCATCAAAGAAAAATATAGTGGTGATGAATACTCCACTTGGAAATGTTCAGGCTACCGCTGAGCTCACATTCTCTATCATTCATGCATTAATGAGAAATATAACAAATGCTAATCAATCGATGCACAATAAAAAATGGGAAAAAAAGAAATTTATTGGCTCTGAAATGCTTGGAAAGACAATTGGTATTGTGGGATTTGGAAATATAGGAAAGAAGATTTGTGAAATTTCAAAAGCTTATGGCATGAATGTCGTTGTAAATAGTTCTTCACTATTAACTGGTGATGAAAGTAAATACGGTATAAGTAATCTTTCCTTTGATGAATTAATTGCACAATCAGATATTATTACTTTTCACAATAAATTATCAGATAAATCAAAATATATGGTCAACAGTGTGTCAATAACTAAAATGAAAAAAACTGCGATTATTATTAATTGCGCAAGAGGCGGCATTGTAAATGAATATGATGTCAAATTAGCCTTAGATGAAGATGGCATAGCTGGGTATGGGTGTGATGTTTATGAAACTGAGCCACAAACAGATAGCATTTTTAGTGGGATGCACAATGTTGTAATGACCCCACACATTGGCGCAAGCACAGCTGAAGCTCAAGAAAAAGTTGCTGTACAGATAGCAGAACAAATAGCTGATTATCTTCTTAACAACAACATTGTTAATCAAGTAAATTCTTAGTGTCTAATCAGTTAATATTAATCAGGCACGGTAAAAGTGTTTGGAATAAAAAAAATATTTTTACTGGCTGGGTTGATGTTGATTTAGACTCTGAAGGAACAAGTGAAGCATTAAAGGCCGCTGATTTAATCTCAAAAGTAAATCTTAAACCAACAGCTGCATTTACTTCTTACCTAAAGAGAGCTCAAGAAACTCTGAACATAATAGTAAAATATTTAAACTTAAACGATGTAGAAGTAAATTATGCGTGGGAATTGAATGAAAGACACTATGGTGCTCTTCAAGGTTTAAATAAAGATGAAGTTAAAGAGAAATATGGAGAAGAACAATTTCTTAAATGGCGCCGGGGATATAACACTCCTCCACCAGCGTTAAATGCTGATAGTGAGATGAACCCAAAACTTGATCCTTTATATAAGGGAATTACAAATTTACCTTTAACAGAATGTTTAGCAGATACTTATGAGAGAGTAATTCCCTATTGGGAGAATAACATAAAGCCAATAGTACTAAAAAATACTACTATTATTTCGGCACATGGAAACAGCTTGCGTGCTCTTTGCAAATATCTTTTTTCTGTTTCAGACAAAGAAATAGTGAATTTAGAAATTCCCACAGGGAATCCTCTGATGATAAACTTAAATAATAGTTGCAAAATACAGTCGGCAAGTTATCTTGATCCCCTCAGATCGGAAAATTTGCCAGATATTGGCGCTTAAAGAGGTACATTTATGAATGAAGTTTTTATCACATCCGCTGTTAGAACAGCTGTAGGTTCTTTCAATGGATCATTAGCAAACATGCCTGCTCATGACTTGGGCAAAATTGTAATTAAAGATGCTATCGGTAGGTCTAATGTTGAGGCTTCTGAAGTAGAGGAAGTTATACTAGGTCAAGTATTAACGGCCGCGACTGGCCAGAATCCAGCAAGACAAGCGGCAATAAATGCAGGTTTAAATAAGGAAACACCAGCATGGCTTGTAAATCAAGTGTGTGGATCCGGACTAAGAAGCGTGGCACTAGCGTATCAAGCGATCATGAACAATGATGCAAATATTATTGTTGCTGGCGGCCAAGAGTCTATGAGTCAATCTCCTCATTGTTCTCATTTAAGAAATGGAACAAAAATGGGAGATAACCAAATGGTGGACTCAATGATTAAAGACGGCCTCTGGGATGCTTTCAATGGTTATCATATGGGTACAACAGCTGAGAATGTTGCTCAACAATGGCAAATAACTCGTGATCAACAAGACGAATTTGCTGTCGAGTCTCAAAAGAGAGCAAGCAAGGCAAAATCTGAAGGTATATTTAAAGATGAAATTGTTGGCGTTGAAATAAAAACAAGAAAAGAAACTGTTGTCTTTGATAGTGATGAATACATTAAGGATAATGTACAGTTAGAAAAACTTGCGACTCTAAGACCAGCTTTTTCAAAAGAAGGTACTGTAACAGCAGCCAATGCGAGTGGAATTAACGATGGTGCTGCGGCAATGACTGTTATGTCTGGAGAAGAAGTTAAGAAAAAAAATATAGAACCTATCGCTCGTATTGTTTCATGGGCAAGTGCTGGAGTTGATCCTTCAATAATGGGCACTGGTCCAATACCGGCCAGTAGAAAAGCCTTAGAGAAAGCTGGATGGAGTGTTGCTGACTTAGATTTGATTGAGTCAAATGAAGCTTTTGCAGCCCAATCATGTGCAGTAAATAAAGAAATGGGCTGGGATACATCTAAAGTAAATGTCAATGGTGGAGCTATAGCAATTGGCCATCCAATCGGTGCTTCTGGAGCAAGAATCTTAGTGACATTATTAAATCAAATGAAAAGACAAGATGCGAAAAAAGGCCTTGCAACACTATGCATTGGCGGTGGCATGGGTGTCGCTTTATGTGTTGAAAGATAAAAAGGAGAATATTATGACAAAAGTAGCATTAGTAACTGGTGGAACAAGAGGTATTGGTGCAGCAATATCCATAGCGCTAAAGAATAGTGGATGTAAAGTTGCAGCAACATACGGTTCAAATTCTGAGGCTGCAGAAAAATTTTCATCTGAAAATGGAGTAGAGGTCTTTAAATGGAATGTAGCTGATCCAGCTGCATGTGAAGATGGCGTTAAACAAGTAGTTGAAAAATTAGGAGCTATTGACATCCTAGTAAATAATGCTGGAATTACTAAAGCTGCAATGACGCACAAGATGACAATTGAGCAATGGGATGATGTCATCAGAGTTGATTTAGACTCAGTTTTTTATATGACACGATGTGTACTAGATGGCATGAGAGAAAAAGGATTTGGAAGAATTATTTCGATTTCATCAATTAATGGTCAAAAGGGTCAAATGGGTGTTGTTAACTATAGTGCTGCAAAAGCAGGAGTAATTGGTTTTACTAAAGCACTTGCCCAAGAGACAGCAAGAAAGAACATAACCGTCAATGCTGTTGCACCAGGTTATATTAGCACAGAATTACTTGCTGATACCCCAGAAAAAGTCATGGAAGGAATTCTTGCTCAAATTCCAATAGGCCGCTTAGGTACAGTTGATGAAGTATCAAGAATTGTTACCTTCCTTGCAAGCGATGATGCTGGATTTATAACTGGTTCAACCATATCTGCAAATGGTGGTCAGTACTTCTCTTAAAAATTATCTTTAAGATTTCGTATATGGGTGAACACGTTCTCAGGACTTTTTTCTATAAGGCCTAAAGCTTCACTAATTTGATTACTGTCTGCTTGTAAAAAAATATTCAATTTCTTTTCCTCTTGAATTGTTGAGGGTATCGAGGATAAATTTTTTGAATATAAATTTTCTAGTTCATTAATTTTACCTTTTAACTCATCACTAGGCAAAATCGAGTAGATAAATTTGGCATTGCTCAAAGTATACTCATGCCCACAATATATTTTTGTTTCATCAGGCAGATCCCTGATTTTTTTAAGTGATTCCCACATCATTTTAGGAGTGCCCTCAAACAGTCTTCCACATCCAAGGGAAAACAGAGTATCGCCTGTAAAAACTGACTTTTCTTTGTGAAAATAAAATGCAATATGACCAACTGTGTGGCCTGAAATTTCAAAAATCTCAGACTCTATATCGCCAAACTGCCACTTGTCTCCCTCTTTAAGGTGAATATCGATACCAGGAATTCTATCTTTATCTTTTTCACCACCTACAATACTACATTTATATTTTTCTTTAAGTTCATAATTTCCACCAACATGATCAAAATGATGATGAGTATTTAAAACATATTTTAATTTTAAATTATTTTTTTCTAAGCAATCAATGACAGGGCTGGCTTCAGATGGATCAACTACAAATGCTTCATTATTTTCATTATAGCATACATATGCGTAATTATCGGATAGACACTTAACAATGAGAGTTTTAAACATATTAATTTTTTATTTTAGAAACTAGAAATAAACCAACTTCATTAAAATAACTATTCAAAAGATTTTTTCCATTAAATTTATTTAATTTGTTTGTTTTTAAATTTGCTTGCTTTTCAATTCTAATTCCTGCTTCATCACATAAATCAATGAAATCATTTATGGTACAGAAGTGAAGATTAGGAGTTTCATGCCAAGAATAACTTAATTTCTCACTTATAGGCATTTTTCGTTTAAGTAATAGGCTTGAAGCAATTTTCCAGTGACCAAAATTAGGAAAAGAGATTATTGCTTTGCCTGAAATTCTAACTAATTCTGACAAAACATTTTTAGGACTTTTTGTTGCCTGTAAGGTGTAAGTAAGTATCGAGTAATCAAACAAATTATCTGGATAATCATATAAGTCTAAATCAGCATCACCTTCGATTACAGAAATTCCTTTCGAAAGACAGAGTTGAACTTTTTGTTGATCAATCTCCATGCCTCTACCATCAATATTTTTTTCTTCTTTCAAGAATTCAAGCAAAGAACCGTCGTTACAGCCTACATCAATTACAGATGACTTAGCTGGTATTAAATCAGCAATGATCTTAAAGTCTTTTTTTTCATTAATTAAGCTCATAAATTTTCATAAGTTGATTTAATAAATCCTTGCATAGCTTCAAAAAGCTTAGGCTCTTCAAGTAGAAATGAGTCATGTCCACCGTCAGTCTCAATCTCAATAAAACTTACATTTATTCCTAAAGTATTAAACACTTTTACAATTTTTTTATTTTCTGAGGTTGGGTAAAGCCAATCGCTTGTAAAAGAAATACACAAAACTTTTGAGCTTGTGTTTTTAAATGATTCAATTAGTGAGCCATTATTACTTGACGAAACGTCAAAATAATCCATTGCACGAGTAATATATAAATAACTATTAGCATCAAAGCGGTCTACAAATGTAAATCCTTGGTGCCTTAAATAACTTTCAATTTGGAAATCAGCATCAAAAGAATAATCTAAACTATTCTTATCTTGCAGATTTCTTCCAAACTTGCTGTGCAAAGCGTCTTTAGATAGATAAGAGATATGGGCAGCCATTCTCGCAACTGATAGACCTTTTAAAGGTTTATTGTCAGAATTATAATATTTACCTGAATTCCAATTTGGATCAGCCATAATGGATTGTCTAGCAAGCTCATTTAATGCAATATTCTGTGCTGAATGATTTGTCGCAGTTGCAATTGGAATAGCAGAATGTACCATATCAGGAAATTTTGATAGCCATTCAAGAACTAGCATTCCGCCCATAGATCCACCTGTTACACAAAATATTTTTTCAATACCTAAATAGTCAATAAGAAGTTTTTGAGCTCTCACCATATCAGCGATTGTAATAACTGGAAAATCCGTACCATATTCTTTACCAGTTTCTGAATTTACTTCCTTTGGACCAGTTGAACCCATGCAGCCACCAATAACATTAGGACAGACTACAAAAAATTTATTTGTATCAATTGGTTTTTCAGGACCAACAATATATGACCACCACCCCTCTTTTTTTGTAATTGGGTGATTGCTTGCAACATACTGATCGCCAGTAAGAGCATGACAAATCAAAATAGCATTATCCTTAGCGGCGTTTAATTTACCGTAAGTTGTATAAGCTGTTTTAATGCTTTTTAGTGATTTACCACAATCCAATACAAGAGCTTTTTCTTTTGCTAATTCTACTATTTTGTTTTCACTCATTTGTTTAACCCAAAAAAAAACCACCTAACAACTAAGTTTGGTGGTTTATATACCTCTTTAGCTGCATTTTTACAGCGCCCGCAAGCTGTGCTCAAATCGGCGCAGTCACTGTATTATATATTCAAATCAGTAATGTCAAATTAGAAGATTAAATATTTCAAAGATTTTCTTTCAAAATAAACAATATTCACCTATTTATACCGAATTATTATATGAAAAATTTAAAAAATATTAATATCTATGAAGGTGGAATCTCATCAATTCCAGGCAAAAAAGATGTAGTCAAAGTGTCTTCTAATGAGTCACCTTTTGGACCCAGTATTAGTGTGAAGAAAGCAATTTCAGAAAGCCGACTTAAGACGAATAAATATCCTGACGGTAATTGTATTGAGTTAAAAGAAGCTATATCTAAAAGTTTCAAATTAAAGAGCAGCAATCTTTTTGTTGGAAATGGTTCAGATGAGATACTTGGTATTGCATGTCAATTATTTTTAAACAAAGGTGATGAGGTTATTGTTCCAAAGCATAGCTTTTTAATGTTCGAAATCTATTCCAAAATAAGTGGTGGAGTTATTAAGAGATCAGCAACAAAAAATCTTCGGGTGGATTTAGAAAGTTTATTAAAATCTATCACTAAAAAAACAAAGATGATTTTTATTGCACAGCCTAATAATCCTACGGGTTTTTATTTATCAAAAAAAGATCTCGCAGTGATGATCAAAAAAATTCCAAAAAAAATTATGATTATAATTGATGCAGCATACGCTGAGTACATGACTGATAATGATTACTCAAATGGACTTGAATTTGCTCAAAAAAACAAAAATGTAATTGTTACACGTACATTTTCTAAAATATATGGACTAGCTTCTCTTAGACTAGGCTGGTGTTATGCTCACAGTAATATTATTAGTTCTATGAACAAAGTCAGAGGACCTTTTAATGTGAACCAATTGGCACAAGTTGCAGGAATTCAAGCATTGAAAGACAAAAAATATACAAGCAATTCAAAAAAACATAATACATTGTGGCTCAACATTATGAATAAAGAGTTAAGTAAACTGCCTATAAAAGTTTATGATAGTAGAGCTAACTTTTTACTTATAGATGTAGGAAAATCTGTATCTAAACTAAATAAGTATCTTTTATCTAAATCAATTATTATTAGGTTAATGGACAAATATAAGTTACCAAGCTGTGTAAGGGTTTCAATTGGTACAGCAAACGAAAATAAGAAAGTTATAAAGGCTTTCAAAGATTTTTATAAATGACAAATAAGAAAAAACTATTTAAGCAAATTACAATCATTGGGCTAGGTTTGATTGGTTCATCACTAGCACTGTCTATAAAGAAAAATAAAATCTCTTCTAAAACAGTGGGTTACTCCAGATCTTCTAAAACCAGAAATACATCTAAAAGACTCAACTTAGTTGATAAGGTAAGTAATAAATTAGAGGAGTCTGTAAGAGGGTCAGATTTGATAATAATTTGTACTCCTTTAAGTAGTTATTCAAATATAATAAAAAAAATTATACCTCACATATCAAAAGGCACAATTATCTCTGACGTCGGCTCTGCAAAAGAAAAAACTATTAACGAAATAATTCCTCTCTTAAGTAATGATGATATTTTTATACCCGCTCACCCTATAGCTGGAACAGAAAAAAGTGGCCCAAGTGCTGGGTTTGCAGAATTATTTGATGACAGGTGGTGCATAATCACTCCACTAAAAAACAATAAAAAAAGTCATATTTATAAAGTAAAAAATCTTTGGAAATCATTAGGAAGCGATGTTGAGGTAATGTCCCCTCAAAGACATGACAGAGTAATGGCAATCACTTCTCATTTACCTCACTTAATTGCTTATAATATTGTATCTACTGCTGCAGATCTCGAGAATGTAACAAAGTCTGACATCATTAAGTATAGTGCCAGTGGTTTTAGAGACTTTACTAGAATTGCATCATCTGATCCAACGATGTGGAGAGATATATTTCTTAATAATAAGGAAGCTGTGTTGGAGATGATTAGTAGATTTACAGAGGATTTAACTGCTTTACAAAAATCAATTCGTTGGGAAGACGGCAAAAGTCTACATAAACTCTTTTCAAAAACAAGAAAAGTACGAGACAAAATAATTTCAGCAGGACAAGATACTGTAGATGCTGATTTTGGCAGATCAAAAAAAAGATAAGTCCTTCAAATCTAATAAGGGCATAAACAGCAATGATACTTTTCCATTATTAACAGTTAAAGGCGCACTGAATAATTTATTTTGATTTTCATTTTCTATAATATCAACCTGTAAGCTGCCATTGTAAGTAATCGATGAAATTTCACCATTAATACTTACCTTAGTCTTTCCGATATATGAGTTGAGGAAATCATTTGCAATCCCTGAAAAATCAATCTTGTAAACTGACTGGTCGTCTAAATCTATCCTCATTAAAAGTTGATTGATTGTGCCAACTTTATATTCATTATAATTCAAATCAAGGTAATCAGATATCAACAAAAGTTTCATAACTATGCCTTCATTCAAAACTATCTTGCCCTGAAGGTTTTTAAAATCAAAAAGAGATTCTAAGCTATTAGCTATATCTGAACCTTCAACTTGGTTACTTCTTAAATATAAAGTATCAATTTGAAATGGGTTCATATCAATTCTGACATCATGAAAATTAATATTAGATAAAAAATTGTTTTCAAATTTACTGAACATTAAGTCATTAATAAGAGCACTCATTCTATATGGGTAACCTGATATTGACATATTGCTGTAACTACTATTCATATTATCTAGATTATTTTTTATTTGAGTTTTAAATTGAACTGAGATGAAAAGCCAATATGCTGAGTAGATAAATAAAATAGAAATAACAAGGAAAATTATTCTCCTAAAATAGGCATTCTTCATTTAGGAAAATTAATCCTAGCTTCAGATAATAAATCATCTGATTTATTTTCTATTACATCATACAGTTTTTTTGTGAATACTTCTTTTTCCAAACCTGCTTCAATTGGTTTTAGAAATTCAATGACCATTCTACCAGGGTATCTAAGAAATCTTCTTCGTGACCAAAAGTACCCACAATTTATTGCCACTGGAAGACAAGGGATTTTCAGACCATCATAAAGAGCTGTAACGCCATATTTATATGGTCGTTTTGCTCCTATCGGTGTTCTAGTACCTTCAGGAAAGATTAAAAGTGGTCGTGGGTCAGCGTCCATACTTCTTTTTGCAGAATTTACCATTGCTTGAATATTTGTTTCGCCCTTTCGTCTATCAACATAAATAAAATTAGCTTTCTTAAAACATAGGCCAACTACTGGAATTAATAAAAGTTGTTTTTTTGCAATTATAGACGGAGTTTCAATTGCATCATTCAAAAATATTGCCTCGGCAAGTGATTGATGTTTAGAAGCAATTAAATATTTTCGTTCTTTAGGTATATTCTCAAGGCCTCGATATTCAATTTCAAGATTTGCAAATAGTTTTAAGCTTATTCTTGTATGAACGGATTGAAAGTGAATAATTCCTAACATATGTTTTTTAGGTAGAAAAAAAAGTACTGGTGCGAATAGGCAGCATGCAATCAAAACGATATAGAAAGCAAGGTTAGCTAGAAAAGAATTTATGTAGATCATTAGTAAAGCCCTATGCTCAAACTTATATAAGTTCTTAAATATTTAATATATTCTAACACTAATTTTTTCACTCGACTAAATTGCTCTTCACTGATGTTTTTTGTGGATACATAATAGATATTCTCGCTATTTATAAGCCTTTTTGACTCTAATTTTACTCGAGGTAGGTGATAATCTGATGTAACAATAATAGTGTTGCGATAGTTATTATTTCTTATCCATAGGAATGTTTCCCTTATATTTTCAAAGGTATTTTCTGAGATCGATTCAATTTCAATACAGCAATTAAACAGTTTATTATTATTTGGAAAAGCATTTTTTATTTCTGTGAGAGTAATATCTTTATTAACTCCAGATAGAAGAAGCTTGCTACCAAGATTTTGACTTAAAAGTTCTAACCCTTTAGCAATTCTGAATCTGTCTCCTGTTAAGACAACAACACTATCTACTTGGGTTACATTATGATTTCCGTCATCTACTGTCTTAACACTCGAGAAGAAAATATTAAAATGGATCAAAATTAGTATCAATAAAGAAAATAGGAATAAAAAAAAGTAATACAATTTTTGTACATTTAACATACTAAATAAGCTACACTAACAAGATTTAAATATTAACACAGACTAACACAATTTATGATTATTTCTTGTCCATCATGTTCAGCTCGCTATGTTGTAAATATTGACGATATCGGTCATGGTCGGCAAGTTAAATGTACTAGGTGTAACCATTCATGGTTTCATGAAAATACGACATATGAAGCCGAGAAAAAACTAATAATAAATGAGATTAGTAATGAGAAAATTATAAGAGAGAGTCTTTCAGATCAAAATTTACCAGTAGTTTATAAAAATCAGAAAAATATTCCACTGCCATTTTTAGTATTGATAGTGCCAGTTATATTTATTTTTGGAAGTATGATAATTGACAGTATCAAGATTGATGCTTTTGCCGTTAGCCAATCTATAAATAATTTTATTAGTTTGTTAGTAAATCAAATAACTGAATTATTTAACAATTAAAGTTCATTTTTTATGAAGTCATCAAATGACTGTTTTTTTCTTATTATTTGAATTTCATCTTTATTAATTAAAATTTCTTCAATAAATGGTCTGGCATTATAATTTGAACTCATTGTTGATCCATAGGCTCCAACATTTTTAATAACTACATTATCTCCTTCTTCTATATTAGCAAATTTAGTAGTTCTCATAAATTTGTCAGAAGACTCACATATTGGTCCAACTATTTCTGTTTCAATGTTGTGATCTGAATCATTTAATTTTGAGGTTAAAATTTCATGTTCTGCATCGTATAAAGCAGGCCGCATCATATCATTCATACCTGCATCAATTATAATAAATTTTTTTCCTTCACTTATTTTAGTATAAAGAACTTTTGAAACAAGTATTCCTGCATCAGCTGCAATTAATCTCCCAGGCTCAAAGATAAAATTAAATCTTTCTTTATCAAAATATGAAATCAGCATATCGTAATAATCTTTAAAGCTAAAATTTCTTTCTTCGGGACTTATCCCTCCGCCAACATCAATAGTTTTCAGCGAGTTGTAATTCAATTGTATTTTATCAATTAAGTTTTTAGCAACTTCAAAAGAATTTTTAAATGGACTTAAATCTTTTATATTACTGCCTATATGAAATGCAATAGCTGTAATCGAAAGAGAGGAAAATTCTTTAGTTTTATTAAATATCTCTAAAGTTTCATTTACAGATATTCCAAATTTATTTTCAAGACTCCCAGTTGTTATTTTTTCATGCGTATCAGATTGTACATCAGGATTTATCCTAATCCCAATATTTTGAACTTTACCAATTCCCTCAGCTATCTGATTAATTTTTTTTAACTCAGCTAAAGACTCTACATTAATTTGAAAGCAATCATTTGCAATTGCATACTTAATTTCATTTTCGCTCTTTCCAATTCCAGAAAATACTATTTTTTGAGGTGGTATCCCTGCTTCAATTGCTTTTTTAAATTCCCATTCAGATACCACATCAGCACCAGCACCTAACGAGGCCAAGATTCTTAATAGTGTGAGATTAGAATTTGATTTTAAAGAAAAACAAATTTTGTAATCGAGATCTGAAAATACATTATTAAAATTATTATAGTTATTAGTGAGCACACTTTTGCTGTAACAATAAAATGGTGTTTGGTGTTTTTCAGATATTTCATCTACACTAACATTCCCAAATCTAAGAATATTATTTTCATATTTCAGTTCTGACATAACTACACCTTGACAGTTGAAGATTGATATAAATATCCTGTCTCAACTGGAGGGTACTCAAGTGAACCTTTCTTGCCACAACCATATATAAAAATTAATAGTATCAAAATACTAATACTTTTCATTTTTGATCTCCTTACGAGCAATGGCAATCATTTTTTTTATTTGACTTATAGCAGTACCACCGTAACTCTGTTTATTATTAACACTTTTTTTTATACTAAGGAAATCATATAAAGATTTATCAATATTTTGATCAAATGATTTATAATCACGGAGTGTAATATCTTTTAAGAATAATTTCTTTTTCTCAGCAAAATTTACAATTTTCCCAGTAAGACTATGCGCATCTCTGAAAGTATAATTTAGCTTAATTACAAGCCAATCTGCTAATTCAGTAGCATTTATGTAGGTTTTAGAGATAATCTTCTCTGCAGATTTTTTGTTAATTTCTAATGAGTCAATGATTTCAACCATACAATCTAAACAAATATGCAACGTTTCACTTGTTGATGTAACTAAGATTTTATCTTCTTGAAGATCTTTACTGTAAGTCAGAGGCAGTGACTTCATTAGATTTAGCATCGATGAAAGATTACCTATTGCAATAGAAGCTTTGGCTCTTATAAGCTCAGCACCGTCTGGATTCCTTTTTTGCGGCATTATAGATGAGCTAGACATTAAATGATCACCAATTTTGAAGAAGTTAATTAGATCTGAAGAATAAAGCGCAATTTCTTCCGCGACCCTTGACAGGTGCATAAAAAGTAACGAAGCACTTGACAAAAAATCAATAACAAAATCTCTGTCCGAAACTGTATCTAGAGAGTTTCTGGTAGGTTTTTTGAAGCCTAGGGTTTTAGTAGTTTTGTTTCGATTTATAGAAAAATTAGTTCCTGCGAGTGCGCCAACACCTAGAGGATTTTCATCAAGTCTTTTTAATGACTCCTCAAACCTAGTAGTGTCTCTTGAAAACATTTCATAGTAAGCCATAAAATAATGGCCAGCAGATATAGGCTGTGCAGACTGAAAGTGTGTAAGCCCTGGTAGCAATATTTCAATATTTTTATTTGCAGACTTCACTAAAGAGTTTTTCAATCTTTTTATTTTTTTTGAAATTAATACATTATCCTTTTTCATCCATAGTTTCAGATCCGTTATCACTTGATCATTTCTTGAACGCGCAGTATGAAGCTTACCTGCAACATCGCCTATGATTTCACTTAATCTGTATTCAATATTCATATGAATATCTTCTAATTGATTATCAAACTTAAATTTATTATTTTTTATTTCAGATTTAATTTTTTTCAACCCGCTTATGATTTTATTTGAATCACTTACTGAAATAATTTTTTGTGAACCGAGCATTGATGCATGAGCAATAGATGCCTCAATATCTTCATTGAATAAAAATTTATCAAATTCGATAGAAGAATTGATTTTTTCAAAGGCTGCACTCACTGGTTTTTTAAACCTATTTCTTAATTTATTTTTTTTTATAGACATTTTACTTTAAGATTATACTTTCCAATTTATGTTGCTTAAAAACTTTTGGTTCGGATTAATTTTGATGGTATATGCCATAATTCTCTTGTTTTGCAACAGTTTATATAATTCATACTTAAGTGCTAATGAACTTATCATTTATGAAAAGCAAGGTTTTTCCAGTAAATTTCAAGATATAAATAGTACTGAATTGGATCTGAAAAATTTTGAGGGAAAACTAATTTTAGTTAATCTTTGGGCAACATGGTGTGAACCTTGCAAAGAAGAAATGCCTTCTTTAGATAGATTGCAAAAAAAATTTGATAAAGATCTTTTTCAAATCCTCCCAATTAGTTTAGATCGAGGACCAAAAAAAAATTCAATCAATTTTTTTAAAGAATATAAGATTGAAGAATTAGATATTTATTTTGATGATAAGAACAATATCCCAAGAGAGGCAAGGGCGGCTGGGTTACCTCACTCTATTTTTATTAACCAGAATGGTAATGAGATTGCTAAGTTAATTGGTCCAGCTGAATGGGACAGTGACTACTTTGTAAACTTTATTCGAGAAACGTTAAACTAATTAAAGAGCTTGTTCTAATTCTGGCAACACCTGAAACAAGTCAGCTACTAATCCGTAATCAGCGACATCAAAAATTGGAGCTTCTTCATCTTTGTTGATTGCAACTATCACCTTTGAATCTTTCATACCAGCAAGATGCTGGATTGCTCCTGATATTCCCACGGCAATATATAATTCAGGGGCCACTACTTTTCCAGTTTGTCCAACTTGATAATCATTTGGAACAAAGCCTGCATCCACTGCAGCTCTTGAAGCCCCTACGGCAGCTCCAAGTTTTTCAGCTACTTTGTCTAAGAGTTCAAAGTTTTCGCCATTTTGCATTCCACGTCCACCAGAAATAATAGTTTTCGCAGAGGTTAGTTCTGGTCTATCCGATTTAGTTAACTCTTCTCCTATGAATTCAGAAATCGATGGCATATTTTCAGCATTTATTTTTGTTATCTCACAACCGGAGGATCCCATAGCCGCTGATTTAAAAGCAGTAGGCCTCACAGTTAGAACCTTTTTTGGATCACTAGTTTGAACTGTAGCGATAGCATTACCAGCATAAATTGTTCTAATGAAAGTATCGGGTCCTTCAATTGCAATGATTTCAGAGATCTGAGAGACATCTAATTTTGCTGCAAGTCTAGGCATAACATTTTTTCCAGTCGTGGTAGCCGCAGCTAAAAAGTATTCATAATCTCCAGATACATTTAGTATTAATTGGGTTAGATTTTCTGCCAGTATGTTATTAAAGCTATCGTCATCTACATGCATTAGCTTACTTAGTCCCTCTATTTTAGAAGCTTCAGCAACGACAGAGTCTATATCTGATCCCACAATTAGCCCGTGAACATCACCATCTATTTGGGACGTAGCTGAGATTGCCTTTAAACTTTGGTCACTTACTTGTCCATTTGCATGTTCAATAAAAAATAATGTTGTCATATAACACCTGCCTCGTTTTTAAGTTTTTCAACTAATTCAGAAATATTTTCTACTTTAATGCCCGCTTCTCTCTTTGGAGGCTCTATAACTTTTAGCACATTCACTCTAGGGGTGACATCAATGCCGTAATCCTCTGGTGATTTTTGATCAATAGGTTTTTTCTTTGCTTTCATTATATTTGGAAGTGAAGCATATCGAGGCTCATTTAATCTTAAGTCGGTTGTGATAATAGCCGGCATGTTTAGGCTTACTGTTTGTAAGCCACCGTCAATTTCTCGAGTAACTTTAACCTTATCTGAGTCAATTTCAATTTTTGATGCAAACGTACCTTGAGGCATATCAGTTAGTGCTGCTAACATTTGTCCCGTCTGGTTATTGTCACCATCAATTGCTTGCTTACCAGAGATAACTAGTCCTGGAGACTCTTGTTCACAAATCTTAGATAAAATTTTTGCGATTGATATAGGCTCAATTTTTTCTTCAGTTAAAACATGTATTCCTCTATCTGCACCCATGGCTAGTGCTGTCCTTATAGTTTCTTGACAAGACTGATTTCCAATTGAAACAGCAATTATTTCTTCAGCTTTCCCAGCTTCCTTCAATCTAATAGCTTCCTCAACTGCAATTTCGCAGAAGGGATTCATTGACATTTTTACGTTCTCAGTTTCGACATCAGTTTCGTCAGATTTAACTCTAATATTTACATACGGATCGATAACTCGTTTTACGGGAACTAAAATTTTCATAACTGTTTTATAATACCTTTTTAATTTGAGTAAACATATTTATACATTCTTACCAGGCTTCCAAAGAATATCTTTTTTTCCGTTATCATTTTCTACACGAGACAATACAAAAAATAAATCTGATAAACGATTGATATATTTAAGTGCTTGTTCATTAATTTTTTCTTTTTTTGATAAAGATACAATGAGTGTTTCTGCTCTTCTTGCAACAGTTCTGGCATTGTGAAAAAATGACGCAGCTTTACTCCCTCCAGGCAAAACAAAGGAACTGAGGGGCTTTAACTTTTTATTATATTTATCAATAACTTTTTCTATTCGTTCAACCTGATTACTAGTAATTCGAAGCGGCTTATACTTAGGTTTTGCTTCTACAGGTGTTGCAAGATCTGCTCCTAAGTCAAAAAGATCATTTTGAATTTCTGAAGTTATTTTTTTTATACTTGCTTTAGTATAAAGATTGACAATACCAAGTATCGAATTCAGCTCATCTACTGTTCCGTAAGCTTTAATGCGAATGTTATCTTTAAAAATTCGTTTACCATTTACTAAGCCAGTCTTACCTTTATCTCCTGCTTTAGTATAAATTTTATTGAGTTTTACCATTAACTATTAGTAGAAAAGTACAACGCGCTCATGATAATAACAATAGCGACAAACTGAAGTGTAATCCTTAATCTCATCAATTTATTCGCGTATTTTTTGTTGAAGTCTCCACCCTTAAACATAGCATATATCCCTGTACCCAATACAGCTAGTACTGCCAACAAAGAAATGGGTATTAATAAATAGTATAAAAATCCTGGCATCTTATGATGGATTGGTTGACACTAATCTTCGCGTGACAATGTCTGCCTGTATCTCTGCAGTGCCTTCAAAAATATTCAGTATTCTTGAGTCACATAGTATTCTACTGATAGGGTATTCAAGAGCAAATCCATTACCCCCATGTATTTGTAAGCCATTATCAGCACATGCCCAGGCAACTCTTGCGGCAAGCATTTTAGCCATACCTGCTTCAAGATCACATCTGTGACCTTTATCTTTTTCCCTTGCAGCATAATAAGTCAACTGTCGTGCAGCCATTATTTCAGTTGCCATTGATACAATTTTAGAGGCATTTCTTGGCTTATCATACAGAGATTGTCCGGTAACATTCAATCTATCAATAGCGTATTGCATGGATGTTTCAAATGCCGATTGCGCAACACCCAAAGCTCTTGCTGCAGTTTGAATTCTTGCTGATTCAAAAGTTTCCATCATCTGTTTAAATCCATTACCTTCTTCTTCACCTAATAGATTTTCTTTCTTTACTTTAAATCCATCAAATGCCATTTCATACTCTTTCATTCCTCTATAGCCCAAGACCTCAATTTCCCCACCACTAATGCCATCATCAGGAAACATATTATCATCATCACCCCTTTGTTTTTCTGCTAAAAACATCGACAAACCTTTGTAACCTTTTTCGTCAGGATTAGTCCTAGCAAGGAGCATCATCACATCACTGCGCGCGCCATGTGTTACCCAAGTTTTATTTCCAGTAATTATGTAATGTTCACCATTTGCTACTGCTCTTGTCTTGAAAGATCCCATATCAGAACCTGAATGAGGTTCCGTGAGTACTGCACATGGCAAAGTTTCACCTGAAGCAATTTTAGGAAGAAATTTTAATTTTTGATCTTCAGTTCCACCTGTTATTAATAATTCAGCAGCAATATCACCTCGTGTTCCCAATGATCCAATGCCAATATAGCCTCGAGCGAGCTCTTCAGTCACAACACAGTCTACAAAACGGGACATTCCTAAACCACCATATTCCTCAGGGATCGTGAGACCAAAAACTCCCATCTCAGACATCTTCTCAATGATTTGCATTGGTATTAAATCATCTTTTAAATGCCATTCGTGAGCATGTGGTGTGACATCATCCTCAACAAATTTTCTAAACTGATCTCTGATAATAGATGTAGTCTCATCAAGATTACTGTTTCCAAAGTTTTTACTGCTAAATCCATCCTTTAATAATTGTGCAAGCTTCATTCTGTCATCAGTACTGTTACCATTGAGAATTAAGTCATTAAACTCCTCAGTACCGTTCTCCTGAAATAAACCATTTTTAAGACCCAGGTCTTGTGGCCGCACATACTCAAGTTGTGACATTGGAATACCTGATTTTATCTGCGCACAATATTCTGAGAATATGATCTGAAGCATAAGTTGCTCTGTCTCATTAAAAGCAGAGTCCTTATCTAAATTTTCTGCCCAGTTTACCATTTCCTTTAGAGTTGCTCTGTAAGCTGCAATCCACGAAAGTCCATGAGCTGCATGCTGCTCTTTATCAAGATTGTCTCTTGATAATTTACCATCAACTATAAGTTCACCTCTAACATGCTGTAAGGCAGCATCATAATACTTATTGACAGTAATAAGAGCTTTTTGGCATTTTAAAATTAATTGGTTCATAGTGTTATAATTAGTTGAGAGACTTTTGACCTTCTTTTGCCGCACCGACAAGAACAGACATGTTGCCACCTTTATGTTCGTTGTTGAGCATTTTTTCATGTGCATCAGGAATGTTTTTCCATGCAAATAATTCAGACATACAAGGATCTAAAGTACCATCAATAACAAGCTCGTTTGCTGCATTAGCTTGCTTTGAATTTCCAAAGTGTGAGCCCTGAAGCCTTTTACTTTGCATCCATAGATATCTTGCATCTAAAGTTAAATTGTAGCCTGTTGTACCCGCACAAATAACAACCATTCCACCAGGCTTTACAACAAAGCAAGATACAGGAACTGTTGTTTCTCCTGGATGTTCAAAGACCATATCTACATTGTTTCCCTTTCCTGTGAATTCCCATAATGCTTTACCAAACTTTCTAACTTCTTTCATATAGTTTCCATATGTTTCAGCATCATCAATATCCGGGTGTTCACCCCAACAGTTGAAGTCTTTTCTGTTGAGCACTCCCACAGCTCCAAGACTTTTTACATAATCTATTTTTGAGTTGTCTGAGATGATACCAATAGGCTTGGCCCCAACAATCTTTGCAAGTTGGACCGCCATACTTCCGAGACCACCTGACGCTCCCCATATTAAAACAAAATCACCAGGTTTTAATTCATTGGGCGCATGACCAAAAAGCATTCTGTACGCTGTCGCAAGCGTTAACATGTAACAACCACTTTCTTCCCAAGAAAGATTTGGTGGTTTACGTAAGACTTGATGGGCTTGAACAGATGTAAATTGTGCAAAAGTTCCGTCAGCAGTTTCGTAACCAAACACCTTATTTGTTTTTGAAACCATTGGTTCACCGCCATTAACTTCAGCATCTTCGTGATCCCATTGCATTCCATGGATGATTACTTCATCACCAACTTTCCACTTTTTAACTCCAGAGCCAACTTTCCAAACTATTCCAGAACAATCTGAACCTGCAATGTGATAATCTTTTTTCGTCATATCTAAAGTAGATACAGGTTTACCAAGACCAGCCCAAACTCCATTATAATTAACACCAGCAGCCATCACAAAAATTAAAACATCGTTGGAGCCAACTTCAGGTATATCAAATTCTTCCTCCTGAAATGATTTCATGGGATTGCCGTGACGATCTCTTCTAATAACCCAAGCGTGCATTTTTTTTGGGACATATCCAAGAGGTGGGACTTCACCGATTGCATAAATATCTTTTTCTTCAGTCGTCATAAATTAGCTCCTGTAGTGTCAATTATATAAATCTGTTGTTTCTTTTTTCTAGGTTTATAGCCATTTAAAATAGATTAGTATATACATTTTAGTGAAAACGATTTAATTATTCACAAAAAAAACGTTAAAAAACAATGGATAAACCTTGGCTTATACGAACTTATGCAGGACATTCGTCTGCCAAAAAGTCAAATGAACTGTATCTTAAGAACCTTTCCAAGGGTCAAACCGGTATATCAGTGGCTTTTGATCTGCCAACTCAAACTGGCTACGATAGCGATCACATATTATCAAAAGGTGAAGTAGGCAAGGTAGGAGTTCCAATTTCTCATATTGGAGATATGAGGTCTTTGTTCAATCAAATTCCTTTAGATAAAATGAACACTTCAATGACCATCAATGCGACTGCGGCGTGGCTGCTCAGTTTGTATATCGCAGTAGCTGATGAACAAGGTATTGACCGAAGCAGTCTTAGAGGTACAACTCAAAATGATGTCCTAAAAGAATATTTATCGAGAGGAACTTACATTTTACCTCCAGACCCTAGCTTAAGAATTATTTCAGATGTTATTACTTTTACATTCAAAGAAATGCCTAATTGGAATCCAATTAATGTTTGCCCTTATCACCTAGTTGAAGTTGGAGCAACACCTGAACAGGAACTTGCTTTTGGACTCTCAATTGCAGTGGCATATCTTGATAAAGTGCAGTCTTCAAAAACATTAACAGAGGAAGAATTTGAGAACGTTGTTGGTAGAATAAGTTTTTTTGTTAATTCTGGAATCAAGTTTATCACTGAAATGTGTAAAATGAGAGCGTTCGTTTCTTTATGGGATCGAATTACGAAAGAACGATATAAAGTGAAAGACGCAAAAAATAGAAGATTTAGATATGGCATGCAAGTAAACAGTCTTGGGTTAACAGAGCAGCAACCAGAAAATAATGTTTATAGAATTTTGATTGAAATGCTCGGGGTTGTTTTGTCAAAAGATGCAAGAGCAAGGGCTGTGCAATTACCTGCATGGAATGAAGCAATGGGTTTACCAAGACCGTGGGATCAGCAGTGGTCTCTAAGGCTCCAGCAAATTGTTGCTTTTGAAACTGATTTACTTCATTTTGAAGATATATTTAATGGCTCAAAAGTTATAGATGAAAAAGTCAGAGAACTTGAAGAAGCAGCGTATGAGGAATTTAATCATATATTATCTATAGGAGGCGCTGTTAAGGCAGTTGAAAGTGGTTATTTGAAACAAGAACTTGTTAACTCACAAAAAGAACGATTAAGAAAAATAAACAGCAAAGAACAAATTGTTGTTGGTGTGAATGACTTTGTAGAAACTGAAGAGTCACCTCTAACTTCTTCTGATGGAGGAATAGAGACAATAGATCCCAAAATTGAGAGTGAACAAGTGAATGCTATTCAACAATGGAGAAAAAATAGAGACCAAGGGGTTGTAGATAAAGCATTAAAAGATTTGATTGATGCAGCAAATAATGGAAGCAATTTGATGGAACCATCTATAGCTGCTGCAAAAGCTGGAGTTACAACAGGTGAATGGTCAGCTGTATTAAGGGATGTGTTTGGAGAATTTAAAGCACCAACAGGCATAAGCAATATTCAGCCAACTAACAATGATGACTATAGTGCAATTAGGAAAAGAGTTGAAAATATATCAGATAAAATAGGCAGACGTATTAAGTTTCTTGTAGGCAAGCCAGGTCTCGATGGTCACTCAAGTGGCGCTGAACAAATAGCTGTTAGTGCTAGTGATTGTGGTATGGATGTTTTATACGAGGGAATCAGGCTGACACCTGAACAAATAGTGAAGTCATCAGTTGAAGAAGATGTTCATATTATCGGTCTCTCTATTCTTTCTGGGTCACATGTACAACTTGTTGGGGAAATTATGAATGAAATGAAAAAAAACAAAATAGACGATATACCAGTAATCGTTGGAGGTATCATTCCGACTGAGGATGAAAAACTATTAATCAACAATGGTGTAGAGGCAGTATACACTCCAAAAAACTATCAGCTCAAAGATATTATGAGTGATATTGTTGGAATTGTTGAGAAAAGAGTTTCCTAGTGTCAATTCTTAATGGACCCGTTATTGAAGCTGTTAACTCACAGAACCCAAAAAAAATTGTAATTTTTTGTCATGGATATGGTGCAGATGGAAATGATTTAATTAGCTTAGCCAATTATTTTCAGCCAACGCTTCCAGATGCAGTTTTCTTATCTCCTAATGCACCAGAGAAATGCGGCATGAATCCTATGGGTTATCAGTGGTTTGATTTTCAATCGGGAGATCCTGCTACAATCTGGAAAGGTGTTTTAACCGCTGCCGATACTCTTAATAATTTTATTGATGAGCAACTTGAGCATTACAATTTAACTGATCAAAATTTAGCCCTTGTTGGATTTAGTCAGGGAACTATGATGAGCCTTCATGTTGGTCTAAGGAGACCAAAGCCAATAAGGGCAATTGTAGGATTTTCAGGTAGATTAATTGCACCAGAATTGTTGGATAAAGAGTTAAAGTCTAAGCCTCCCATTTATCTTATACATGGCGATGCTGATCCAATGGTGCCTTACCAGGATACAATTGAAGCTGAAAAAAAATTGAAGGGTATTGGATTAGATGTAAAAGCCCACATTTCACCAAATACTCCACATTCAATTGCCCAAGACGGACTTTCAATTGCTATAGATTTCATAACTGAAAAATTTTCAAATTAATTTCACACAAAATTTTTTTGAATTTAAGGTGTATATGCATATATTATATTTATATGACTGTTCGCGTGCCATTAGAAAAATGTCCTGCTCTAGTGTTGAATTCTGACTTTCGTCCATTAAGTCATTATCCTCTATCCCTTTGGTGTTGGCAAGATAGTGTAAAAGCAGTAATTTTAGGTAGAGTAAATATTGTTTCTAATTATACTCGTGAAATTAGCAGTCCAAGCATACAGATGTATTTGCCAAGTGTCATAAGTTTAAAGTCTTATATCAAGCCAACTCGAAATCCTATTTTTTCAAGATTCAATGTCTTTTTAAGAGATAAGTTTAGTTGCCAATACTGTGGTTCGAAAAAAGATTTAACATTCGACCATTTACTACCAAGAGCGCACGGGGGAGAAACAACATGGGAAAATATTGTAACTGCGTGTTCAACGTGTAATGTAAAAAAAGGAGGCAAACTTCTCAAACACTCGGGCATGAAGCCGAAAAATTATCCGAAGATACCAACAATGGCTGATTTAGACAAATGTGGAAGATCATTCCCACCAAATTTTCTTCACGAAAGTTGGATGGATTTTCTATACTGGGATATACAACTAGAAAAATAACTAGTATCTCTCTGCCATAAAGATTGCTAGCTTGGTAGTCTCGTTAATTGTTTTTCTCAAAATGCTATAGCCTAATGCTTGTTGAGAACCCTCATTAATGGCAGTATTTTTATGGTCTACTTCATCTTCTTGGAACTTAATTATTTTTTCTCTTACATCATCGTGAATACCGTCTAATTCATCTATTTGTTTTTGATAATGGGCTTCAATAACTTCTTCTACCGCCTCAGTACAAACATATGCAGCTTTTCGACCCAAAAGGGCAGTACCAATGCCCATTGCAAAAGCACCAACGCCAAATAAGTTTGATAATTTAGTAGGTTTTATAGACTCTTTTTTTGCAAGTTCATTAAAGTAGTCGAGATGCTCTTTTTCTTCATTTGCCATTCGTGAAATTTGATCGTAGTCTTTTTTATTTTTTAAAGTTTTGAATACTAATTTTTGGCCTTCATAAATTTGTTGGGCACCTACCTCACCAGCTTGATCAACTCTAACAATTTTCTCCAAAATTTTTCTTTTTGCATTCATTACTTTTTTACCAAATAATATATATTTATAAATAAGAGAAAAGTCATCAAAATCAAGTTAGATTCCGCAATTGATATAAAGTTAAATAAATAAGTTGCTTCATCACATCTTACTAATGGAGCTTGATTAAGTTCCGCAAGCAATGCCAATTTATCTGACGTATTAACCAGCGCACCTGAGCATTCCGTACTTAGTTTAAGAAAGCCTCTTTCAACGCCAACGTGCCTTAGAGTGTAAATGAAACCAAATAAAATTGTTAAGATAGATAAATAATCTATTATTTTTTTTAGTCCTGTTTTCTCTATTTTTACTATATACATTGTGATGATGCTTAATAATATAAGGGCGTAGTAAGGGTATCTTTCGACTAAGCACATATCACATGGAATTAATTTGAAAATATATTCGAGAATAAAAACTATAATCAATGTAATTAATGAGATATATAGGTTAAGATTTACAGAGTTCATTATTTAGTCAAGTGCTTATATAAAAAAGAATTAATAGTATTATTATTATAAAAAAAATTGAATAAAGAGTTAATCTTTTTTCAAATTCACGCATTATTTGCTCACCATATGTCTTAATTAAAAAACCAATAAAAAAAAACCTTATTGATCTTGATAAAATACAAGCAAGAATAAATATCAAAAAATTTATGTTTAGGAAGCCGCTTGATAAAGTTACAACTTTAAAGGGTAAAGGTGTAAAGCCCCCAATAAAGACATATAAGAAACCATATTGTTCAATATCGCTTACAAAATCATAGAAAGCGTTACTCATATGTAACGTTTCAAGTATAAGCATGCCAAGGCTTTCAAATAGAAACAGTCCAATGAAATATGCAATAACAGCGCCCGCTAAAGAGCCAGCAAGGCAAACGAATGCAATCATATAAATCTTAGCTTTATTGACTGCCATCATCGGAATCATAATAATTTCCTGAGGCAATGGAAATATGATTGCTTCTATTAAGCAAATTACAAATAGAAAAGGATACGCGAGCGTACTATTAGAGAATTGTAAAGTTTGAGAGACGAAATATAGCTTAAATTTTTGATAAATAGTGTTTAACATAACTTATGGTAATATACATATATTAACATACATAATAACTTTAGGCTCTTATTCATTATAATAATGGTTTAAAGAATAATTTATATAATGGGGATATGGCGGAATTGGTAGACGCGCCAGACTCAAAATCTGGTGCCTTCGGGCGTTCCGGTTCGACTCCGGATATCCCTACCAAGAATCGTAATATGGAAATAAAGAATAATAAACTTCGAGTACAAAAATTAAAATATTTGGAACCAACCGATGTCATTAAAAAATTTGAAACGTTTACTAATCAGATACTCTTAGATAGTGCTGGTGAGTTTTCAAAAGACAATCGGTATACCTATTTAGCAGTAGATCCACTATGTATCTATAAATTAAAAAAAAATAAGTTATACGAAAATGATAAACTAATAAAAATTTCTAAAAAGCGTTTCCTAAATAACCTTATTAATAAAACAAAACATAATAAAAGAAAATATTTACCTGACTTTCAATGCGGATTAGCAGGATATATTACATATGATACATGTTTAAATATAGAGGAAATTAAACAGATATCAAAAAAAGATGATTCAGCATTTGATTCGATTTTTGGCTTATATGATTTTGTTTTTGCGTTTGATTTGAAACTAAAAAAATCATATTTATTTTCTCTTAATCTGGATCATCTTAAACTAAATAAAAATGAATCTTCGCACACAAACAGAAGAAATAAATTATTATCAATTTACAAAGTACCTTATATTTCAGCAACAAGATCCATTGAACACAAAGATTCTTGGAAACCAGAAATAACTAAACAAAATTATATAAAGAATATAAAGAAAATTATCTCATACATAAATCAGGGTGACATTTTTCAAGCCAATTACACTCATAAATTTTTTTCAAATAATAAAAGAAATTTAACATCTCTTGAAATATATTTGAATTATAGAGACAAAACTGCAACACCGTTTTCAGCATTTTTAAATTTTGATGATCTTACGGTTTGTTCTTATTCACCTGAGAGATTAATTAAATTACAAGATGACGAGATTACAACATCTCCAATTAAGGGTACCATAAAAAGAGGCAATAACGAGCAACAAGATCAAGATTTAAAAAGCTATTTGCAAAACAGTAAGAAAAATCTTGCAGAAAATTTAATGATTGTTGATGTATTGCGTAATGATATATCAAGAGTAAGTGAGAGGGGATCAGTTAAAGTGACAGAACTAGCAAAGATTAAGTCTTATAAAAATGTTCACCACCTTGTATCAACCATAAAAAGTTCCATCAAAAAGGAATTAAATATCATTGATTTGTTGCTTTCGATATTGCCTGGAGGATCGATAACAGGTGCACCAAAGATAAGAGCCATGGAAATTATTTCGGAATTAGAAAATAGTAAAAGAGGAGTATATTGTGGAGCTATAGGATATATTTCATTTAATGGAAACGCTGACTTCAATATTCCCATAAGAACAATGACAATAAAAGATAACTACTTAACAATTGGCTGTGGTGGTGGAATAGTTTCAGACTCTTTACCATACGATGAATATAATGAATCAATTCAAAAGATTTCAAATATTATAAAAAAGAAAACAAATAAAAAAACAAATGAGCATAAACACGTATTGGCAAACTAATTTATGTATATTTTAAATAATGGAAAGTTTACAAGAAATAAAAATATTATATCGATTGAAGATAGAGGCTATTTGTTAGGAGATGCTGTGTTTGAAACTATATTATATAAAGATAAAGATTTAATACTTTTTAATTTACATTTAGACCGATTAATCTCATCATTAAAATTAGTTAAAATAAAAGCAATTCTTGATAAGGGAAAATTATATCAAGATATACTCAAGCTCATAAAAAAAAATAAACTTTCTAATAAAACCACTGTTATAAGAATTACAATTTCACGCGTCAGTAATGAACGTGGAATAGATATCAACAAAAAACAGGATGCATGTATTACTGTAAAATCATCTGAACTTAAAAATGATTTGAGGCTGAAACCAATTACATTAGATATTTCAAATATCAAGAGAAATGAGAAATCCTTTGTAAGCAAAATTAAATCTGCAAATTATCTAGAAAATATAATAGCAAAAAACGATGCAATACGAGCTGGATATAATGATGCAATATTTACGAATAATTCTGGTAATGTAAGTTCATGCACCACATCTAATATTTATTTTCTTCAGAATAATAAGTTCTTCACCCCCCCTGTATCAGATGGTGTTCTTAATGGTACGATAAGAGAATTCTTAATTAGAAAAAAAAAGGTTGCAGTTAGGAGCATTAAGATTGATAAGCTACTGAAATGTAAAGAAATTTTCTTGTCTAATAGTGTTTATGGAATAAGGCCTGTAACGTATATTAAAAAAAAATTAATTGGCAAAAATTTTGACAATACAATTAAATTAAATAAATTTATGCTTGATAAAGGAATTTAGAGTAGATGAATATTTTTCAAAAAATTAACAGAGAATTAAAATGGATAAATTTTGCTATTTTTTTTAGTAGAAAATCAAAAGAGTTAGATAAAGATAGAACTATTACTCTTGCTGATCAACTAGAAAAACAATGCACTAAAACTCCCTCCAACATTGCTATAGAGTTCGACGATCAAAAAATAAGCTATCAGGATTTAGATAATAGAGCGAATAAAATTGCTAATTGGGCGATTGAAAATGGATATAAAACAGGAGATGTAGTGTCGTTATTAATGGAAAACAAACCTGAGTATATTATTTTTTGGTATGGATTTGCAAAAGTTGGCGTGACGATTGCTCTATTAAATTCAAATATAAAAGGTAAATCACTGGCACATTGTATTAATACATCAAAGTGTAATGCAGTTTTTGTTGATTCTGATTTGGTTGATAATTTTTCTTCATCTGAGAGTGAAATCGAAGGTTCTCCTGAGGTATTTATGTATGGTAAAGATGTCCAAGGTTTTAAAAATTTTGATGACGAAATCAATTTGTCATCTGAATCAAGGCCAAGTCGGGAATGTAGAAAAGGTTTATTAAGTACTGACCCATTTCAGTATGTGTATACTAGTGGAACAACTGGAATGCCTAAAGCATCAAAGTTTAGCCACTTCAGATTTATCGCCTCAGGATCAATTCAATATAAATCACTTAATATGACAGCTGAAAGTAAAAATTTAATGGTTCTCCCTCTTTACCATGCAACTGGAGGAGCAATAGGTGTAACTTCAGTCTTATTATATGGTGGGTGTTTAGTATTACGTAGAAAATTCTCTGCTGAAAAGTTTTGGGAAGAGTGCGTAAAATATAATGTCACACATTTTACTTATATTGGTGAAATGCTCAGGTATCTTGTAAACACTAAGCCTTCAGAATATGAAAAAAAGCACAATATTTCTGGAATTCTTGGTAACGGCCTTAGACCCGATGTCTGGAAAGAGGTTCAGTCTCGTTTCAATATTAACCATATAGTTGAATTTTACGGTTCTTCTGAAGGAAATATTAACCTATTTAATATTGATAGTCGGTTTGGGGCTATTGGCAGAATACCCTCATACTTAAAGAAACTGATGAATATTAAAATAATCAAGTTTGACGTGAATAATGAGAAACACATTAGAAGTGAGAATGGTTACTGTATTGAATGTGATAACGACGAAGCAGGCGAAGCTATTGGACAAATTCCAGACGATGATACAGTTAGAGGAAAATTTGAAGGCTATACTAATGAAGAAGCAACAAATAAAAAAATCCTTAAAGATGTCTTTGAAAAAGGTGACAGGTGGTTTACTTCAGGCGACCTTTTGAAAAAAGATAAGGAGGGATATATTTATTTTGTTGATAGAATTGGGGATACATTCAGATGGAAATCAGAGAATGTTGCAACCAGCGAAGTTAGTGAGGCCATATCAGCATATAAAGGGATTAAAGAAGCAAATGTTTATGGAGTATTAGTTCCTAAACAAGATGGAAGAGCAGGAATGGCATCTATTGTGACTGGAGATGACTTTAATATAGATGGTTTTTACGAGTATCTCAACGAACAGCTTCCAAAGTATTCTATTCCTGTTTTTATACGCATAAGTCCAGAGATAGAAAAAACTGGAACGTTTAAGTATAAAAAAACTGATCTTGCTAAAGAAGGTTTCGATCCACAAGTTGTAAATGAACCTTTATATTTTGCATCTGGAGATGAAAATAAGTACGTAAATCTTGATGTAGACTTATTTTCAAAAATAAATAATCAAGAAGTAAGAATTTAAAAGTACTTGGTAATCTTGATTATTATCCGGGAGTCTTTTTTAAATTGGTGTGTGAAGAATAAATACCTTCTTTTAGACGTTAAAATATTATGAATAATAGCAAGAAAATAATTTTAGTTTCACCCCGAGGGTTTTGTGCAGGAGTCACAAGAGCTATCGATGTTGTATTGGAAGCAATAAAAAAATATGGAAAACCAGTGTATGTTAATCATGAAATTGTCCACAATAAGCATGTTATTAAAGATTTAACCACTAAAGGTGCCATTTTTTTAAAAAATATTGAAGATGCTCCAAAAGATAGACCAATTATATTTTCAGCTCATGGAGTTTCAAAAAAAATTACTAATTATGCAAAAAGTAATAACGAAACAATAATCGATGCGACTTGTCCTCTAGTTACAAAGGTTCATGTACAAGCAGATAAGTTTTATAAATTAGGGTTTAAAATTATCTTAATAGGTCACAAGAATCATCCTGAAGTAGAGGGTACGATGGGTCAATTGCCTGGGGATAGTATTTATTTAGTAGAAACTATAAAAGACATAAGTGAACTAAATTTTCATGAAGACGATAAACTTGCTTATGTAACTCAGACAACTCTATCCGTCGACGATACTCAAGATATGATTGCTAAGCTACGTAATAAATTTCCAAGTATTGAGTCATCTCCAAAGGAAGATATATGTTACGCAACTTCGAATAGGCAAAATGCGATCAAGGAATATGCAAATAAGTGTGATGCATTTATTGTGGTTGGGTCCAAGAATTCATCTAATTCCAATAGACTTGTCGAAGTTGCTAAAAATGCAGGATGTTTAAATTCATATCTATTAGAAAATGCTGAAAGCTTGAATGCTAGCAATTACTCCTCATGCAATACTATTGGAATATCTTCAGGCGCCTCTGTGCCAGAAGTTCTGGTAGAGAATGTAATATCAAAATTTCAAGAAAGTTATTCATTAGAGATTGAGAATGTTTCTCTCGGTGAGGAAAATGTTCAATTTAAACTTCCTAAGGAAGTCAGAAATTAATAATGTTTGAATATTTAAATTGGAAATATAAAAACCCGTTTATCGAAGAATTTACTGTTACAAAAGAAGATATTGATATACTTGGTCACGTTAACAATAAAGTTTATTTACACTGGTGTGAAATTGTAAGCTGGAAACACTCAGCAAAATTAGGTATTACTCCAAAGGTATATGAAGATTTGAAATGTGCTTGTGTTGTAATAAAAAGTGAAAATAATTTTGCAGGATCTCTGTTTGAAGGAGACCAAGTGGCTATTTCAACTTGGATTACTTCAACTGATAAAAAAATCAGATTAAGTAGATTTTTTCAAGTTATTAATACAGATAAAGATCATACAATTTTTACTTCTTCTGTTGATTACGCCTGTGTAAGTTTAACCAGTTTTAAGCCAGTAAGGATGCCAAAGCTCTTTGTCGAAAACTATAATGTAACTTGTTAAAATGTTTACGTTAAGAGATGCTAAACATTCTGATATAGATAAGATTGTAAAAATTAATAAATCTGCAATTCCAGCAGTCAATTATGTATCCTATAATGAATTTGAGTGGTTCCTTAATAGAAAACTATATTTCAAAATAGCAGAGAATTATCAAGGTGCCATTTCTGGTTTTTTATTAGTTTTGCCATCAGGACTTGAATATAAAAGCTTAAATTATAAATGGTTTAGCGGAAGGTATGATAAGTTTGCTTACATCGATAGAATTGTGATTATGGATGAGTTTAAGAAAAACGGTATTGGAAAAAGTCTATATTTAGACTTAGAAAAAAACATTGGTGAATATGAACTAATTGCATGTGAATTTAATATTGAGCCACCAAATCCAATATCAAAAAAATTTCATGAAAGCCTAAATTATGAAAACGTTGGACATCAGCTTACAGAAAATCAAACAAAGAAAGTATCATTAATGATAAAGCAAATTTCATGAATAATAATTTTGTGGACGTATTAGTTATAGGAGGAGGAGTTGTTGGGTTAGCAATTGCTAAGACTTTTGCTACCGAACGTAGGGATGTATTAGTTGTTGAAAGAGAGAATACTTTTGGTTCAGTAACAAGTTCAAGAAATAGTGGGGTAATCCATGCTGGTGTCTATTATGACCAGAATTCACTAAAAGCTAAATTTTGTGCGCCTGGAAACAAAAGGATTTATGAATACTGTAATAAATTTAAAATCCCACACTTCAATACAGGCAAATTTATAGTGGCTTGTTCTAAAGATGAAATCTCAAAGCTTGATGAAATATATGAAAAAGCTGGTTATAATGGCGTTGAAGGAATTGAAAGAGTAACAGGAGATTATGTTTCTAAAGTGGAGCCACTAATAGAATGTGAAGAAGCATTATTTGTTCCATCATCGGGCATTGTTGATCAAGCATCATTAATGAGGTCATATCTTGGAGAGCTAGAGTTATCGGGGAGCATTGCCTATAATAGTAAATTTATTAAATCTGAGATAAAGAATAATATTCATGCCTCCACAATTCTTAATGAAGATAATGAAATTAAAATTGAGTCTTCAATATTAATCAATGCAGCAGGTCTTTATGCAGAAGAAGTTGCCAAATCTATATCTTCAATGGATAAAACATTGGTTCCCAAGACTTACTTTGCTAAAGGAAATTATTTTGAGACCAGCAAGGACTTAAATATTAGGCACTTAGTATATCCAATTCCTAATGATGCGAGCCTTGGCTTACATTTGGGTCTAGATATCGGAATGCAAGTACGATTTGGCCCGGATGTAGAGTGGATTGACGAAATAAATTATGATGTAGATGAAAATAGACTTGAGTCTTTCTACAACGATATTAGAAAGTACATTCCTACTTTTGATAAGGGTTTATTAAAAAAAGGTTACTCGGGGGTAAGGCCAAAATTAAAAAATCGTGGAGAGGGTAAAAGTGATTTTTTCATACAAGGTGAAGAGATTCACAATACTAAGAATTTAATCAACCTTTTCGGAATCGAGTCACCAGGGTTAACTTCTTCCTTAGTCTTGGGAGAACATATTCTTGAATTGGTTAGCTAAAAAGAAGATCTTTACTTTGAGAGTTCGCGATATACGACTTCAGCTTCATCATCGCACCCTTTTCAATTTGTCTAACTCTTTCTTTTGAGATTTTGAGTTCTTTTCCTAGTATATCCAAGGTTTTAGTTTCTTCTGCTAAATGACGGTCTTTAATAATCCTAATTTCTCTGTCATCTAATATTTCAAGTGATTTAGTAATTAATTCCTTTTTAAAATTTACTTGGTCTCTCTCAAAAACTTTATCATCAGGTCGTGCATCCTCGTCTTCAATTAACTCCATAAATTCACTTTGGCTCTCATCATTTATTTTATGGTTTAGAGAGCTATCGTTCTGACTTATTCTACTATCCATCTTTATGACATCAGATGTGGATATATTTAAATCATTTGCAATTCCTTGGGCTGTTCTAAAGTCAATTGACCCATGTTCAGTTTGATGGATTTTATGTTTTAATTTCCGAAGATTGAAGAAAAGACTTTTCTGCTTAGATGTAGTCGCTATCCTAACCAATGACCAGTTTTTCAAAACAAAATCCTGTATGGATGCTCTTATCCACCATCCAGCATAGGTAGAAAATCTAACTTCTTTATCTAGCTGAAACCTCTCAGCAGCTTTCATCAATCCTATGTTACCTTCTTGGATTAAGTCACTAAGATTTAAACCATAATTTTTATATTTTACAGCAAAAGCAATTACTAATCTAATGTGGGATTGTGTAAGTTCGTGAAGAGCACTTTCATCTCTTTTTTCAATCCACTTTTTAGCTAACACTTTTTCGTGTTCTTCGCCTAATAGTGGGATGGACATAGCCTTTTTAGTAAAGGCTTTCATTTCATTTGTATCATCAAAACTTGACATGAGCCTAAAATACAAATTGAATAAATAATTACAAATTGAATCAAACTATAAAGGGTATTAACAATTGCCAATATGGCTCTGATAAATAAAAAAAGCATTGTAAAATATGATGATTTTCAAAAAATACAAATCTTAACAGGTACCATTAAATCTGCTGAAATTAATATAAAAGCAAGAAAACCAGCATATGTTTTATCAATTGATTTTGGTCCAAATTTAGGAGTAAAAATCAGCTCTGCTCAAATCACTAATTATTCAATAGATGAGTTAATTAATAGGCAAATTGTTGCAGTTTGCAATTTTGAAAGTAAGAATATTGCAGGTGTAGAATCAGAAGTGCTAGTACTAGGCGCTATAAATGAAAGTGAAGAAGTGATACTTTTGGAACCGCGTCAATTAGTAGATAACGGTTCTGAAATAGCTTAGATAAATTCTTTTTGGCGCGCTCGAGATGATTCGAACATCCGACCCCAGGATTAGGAATCCTGTGCTCTATCCTACTGAGCTACGAGCGCACGCTTATTAGATATAAACTTATAACAAAGTATTTTTATTTTTTTTGTTTTTAATATTGCAAATTAAAAACCATAAATTTTTTTTATTAAAAAAATTCAATAAGTATAAGTATTTAAATAAATAAACTAATAATTTAAAATAAATTTAATTTTTTTATATTTTGAATGTTAATCTTTGAAAAGATTGAGAAATTGACAGTTTTCAATAAAAGTTTAATCATTGAACATAACGAATCAAACTTTTGATTCATTAATTAACCTCTAACTAAACCCAAATGGGGGGAGATGATT
>CABZEU010000004.1 GCA_902524795.1 uncultured Pelagibacteraceae bacterium | reverse complement strand
TCATGAGCATCCTAAGGCCGTTGGTGAAACATTTAGACAATTCATTGATCATGATCGGGGGATCATTTCAGTTGATGATATGGGACTAAACTTCAATGATATTTCAAAGGTACATTTAATTGCCTGTGGCACAGCATACTACTCTTGCTTGGTTGCAAAATATTATTTTGAACAATATGCAAGACTGCCCGTAGAGTGTGATATGGCATCAGAGTTTAGATACCGAGATCCTATTCTTGATAATAAGGCATTATATATATTTGTTTCTCAATCAGGTGAAACCGCAGATACAAAAGCGGCCTTAGACTACTGTAAAGATGCTAAAGTTAGAACTCTCAGTATTGTAAATGTTATGAATAGCTCAATTGCACGCGAAAGTGATTATTGTTTATATACTAAAGCGGGAGCAGAAATTGGCGTTGCTTCCACAAAAGCATTTACAGCACAATTGTCGGTGCTGTTATCAATGGCGCTACATTGTGGCACCAAGAATAACAATGTTACAATCGAGCAGAATAGAGAGGTTTGCAAAGAAATTATGCAGGCCCCACAAATTCTTGAAAAGACAATTAAAAGATCTTATGAATTAAAAGAAACTGCAAAAGCCATCATAGACTCAAAAGGTGTCATGTATTTAGGAAGAGGTACAGCTTTTCCTCTCGCTTTAGAAGGTGCGCTAAAATTTAAAGAAATCTCTTATATACATGCGGAAGGTTATCCAGCTGGAGAAATGAAACACGGTCCACTTGCCTTGATTGAAAAAGATTTGCCAGTAGTATGCATCGTTCCACCTGGTCCTCTATTTCATAAAACAGTGTCCAATATTCAAGAGGTCATTGCTCGAGGAGGCAGAATATTAATGATCACTGATGACGATAGTCTTGAGTCCAGTTCTGAAAATATATGGAAAATTTTTAGGTTGCCAAAAACACCAAAATCAATTGAAGCTATTGTATATTCTGTTCCAATACACATGTTAGCGTATTATACGGCTGTTGAACTAGGCAATGATGTTGATCAACCAAGGAATCTTGCTAAATCAGTTACAGTTGAATAACTAATTAATTAAATTTTAATGAGTAAATTTAAAAATTTAATATTACTTGGGCCGTTAATATACGCTATTCATCACTTTGAAGAACATATAATTTTTAATTTTAGGGAATGGAGAATAAATATTTTTCTGACAATAATTCAATCCCAACCGAAGTCATCTTAATTATATTTTAAAAAAAATCGAGCAAGTGCACATCTTGTACTATTGTTTTAATGACTACCCATGTTGTTAATACTTTTTTTCACGTATTCTTTAGTTTTTTTTACAACGATTTTAGTCCAGGAACAATTACGGGTATAATTCTCTATTTACCAATAAATATTTTGATTATTTCTGCTGCATTCAAAGAGAGTTTTCTTAAAAGTCATATTGAATTAGCAATGATTGGACTAACCGGAATTGCAACCTTTACTCAATTTGAATTATTTGGCCCAATTGTTATTGGTCTATCAATAATAGTCTCTTTTTTATACTATATGTTTTTTAAAAATAAATTAGTATAAGTTCCATGATAGTAACTCTCAAAACAGAAGGTGATGTATCAATCATTCATATGGATGATGGTAAAGTAAATGTTTTTTCACCAGAGATGATTCAGAATTTTGAAAAAATTATGGATCAAATACCTACTAATAAGGGTTCAGTTTTAATTACAGGAAGACCTGGTATGTTTTCAGCTGGATTTGATTTAAAGGTTATGATGTCGAGTCCTGAAAATGCTACCGCTATGGTAAAATCTGGCTTCTTAATGTTGAAAAGAGTTTTTTCATTTCCTCGTCCTGTAGTTGCTGCATGTAGTGGACACGCTATTGCCCTCGGGGCCTTTCTTTTATGCAGCAGTGATTACCGTGTTGGCTGTGAAGGTGACTTCAAGGTTGGGGCAAATGAATTAAGAAACAATATGATTGTGCCAACACCTATTTTAGAAATTGCAAAATTTAAATTAACAAAATCACACAAGCAAAGGGCACTTCTTAATGCTGAAATGTATTCAATAAAAGATTCTATTGAACCAGGATATATTGATGAAGTTGCAAGTCCTGAAAGTTTTTATGATGTCGCCCTAGCTAAAGCAAAAGATTTAGCAACTTTGGCACATCCTCAATATGACCAAACTAAGAAACTTGATCAGGAAGACGTGTTGCCTAAAATTAGCAAAGGTATAGAACAAATCAACTCACCTGTTGGGTAAATCAAATTTATCTAATAAAATCAATATATTTAGCTAAGACTCTAGTAATTTAGATTATTTGGTACTATAAGGCTGAAAAATATAGAGTTTTTAAAAATGAGTAAATGGACAGTAAATAGTTGGAGAGGATATAAGGCAAAACATATTCCTAAATATCCCGACAAATTAGAGTTAGAAAAAACCGAAAGCCAACTTAAAACATATCCACCTCTAGTTTTTGCAGGGGAAGCAAGAGATTTAAAAAGACATCTTGCTAAAGTCTCAGAAGGAAAAGCGTTTCTATTACAAGGTGGAGATTGTGCAGAAAGTTTTGACGACTTCAATGCTGATTACATAAGAGATACTTTCAAAGTTCTTTTACAAATGTCAGTGACACTTACAGCAGCAGGCAATTGTCCCGTTGTTAAAGTTGGAAGAATGGCAGGACAATTTGCTAAACCAAGAAGTTCACCTAAAGAAGAAATTGATGGAGTTGAGTTAGAAAGTTATAAAGGCGATATCATTAATGATATGGAGTTTACTGAGTCTTCAAGAGTGCCTGATCCTCAAAGAATGATCAGAGCATACACTCAATCAGCAGCAACTCTCAATTTATTGCGAGCTTTTGCAAAGGGTGGTTTTTCTGACCTTAATAAAGTTCACCAATGGAATATGGGTTTTGTTGATGAGAGTCCTCAAGGAAAAAAATTCAGAGATTTAGCTGACAAAATATCAGATACATTATCTTTTATGGATGCCATTGGTATCTCATCTGGCAATACGAAAAGATTAAGAAATGTTGATTTTTTTACAAGTCATGAAGCACTCCTTTTACCATATGAGGAATGTTTAACACGTACAGATAGTACGACTGGTGAAGTGTACGATACATCCGCTCACATGGTGTGGATAGGTGACAGGACAAGACAACTTGATGGAGCCCACGTAGAATTTTGTAGGGGCATTAAAAACCCTATTGGAATTAAGTGTGGTCCAACTTTAGATCCTGATGAATTAAAGAAATTGATCGATGTATTAAATCCCGAAAATGAAGCTGGTAAAATTACCCTCATTTGTAGATTTGGGGTTGATAATGTTGAAGAGAAGTTGCCCAAACTAATTGGACCTTTTGCTAACTCAGATTACAACCTCGTTTGGTCATGCGACCCAATGCATGGTAATACTATGAAAGCTAATTCTGGCTTTAAGACCAGACCTTTCGAGAGGGTTATTCAAGAAGTTGAGTCATTTTTTGATATTCATCACTCTTTAGGAACATATCCTGGTGGAGTGCATTTGGAGATGACGGGGCAAAACGTGACTGAGTGCATTGGCGGTGCTCAAGCGATAAAAGATGAAGATTTATCTGCTAGATACCATACTCATTGTGACCCTAGACTTAACGCAAACCAGGCATTAGAACTTGCCTTCTTAATATCTGATAAGCTCAGAGAATCTCAAGAACCTCACAAGTCAAAAATTATAATTGCCAAGTAATCGCGACTAAATTAATTAGTTGTAATATCAATCAAATGGCAGAAAAAATTTCATTATTAGTAGTTCAATCAAACCCAGTTGTTGGGAATATTGCATTCAACAAACAGATCGTTATTGACCACTTACAAAATAATAATTCTGATCTAATTTTATTTTCAGAGCTAATGTTAACTGGTTACCCACCAGAGGATTTAATTTTGAAACCTGCTTTTATGAAAAAAGTTCATGAAGCGGTTGATGAGATTGTCAATCTATCAAAAGGGAAACACCCAACTGTTGTACTAGGCACACCTTGGTTAGATGAAGGTAATTTATTTAATGCTGCAGTAGTCATTCATGATGGAAAGATCTTACATAAGCATTACAAGATGGCACTCCCAAACTATGGAGTATTTGATGAAAAGAGAATATTTTCAAATGGTGAAAAAGTAAGCGTTATAGATTTTAAAGGTATTAATCTGGGGATATTTATTTGTGAAGATATTTGGGTAAATCAAACCATCACTGAAATTGGTGAACAACAAATTGATCTTGCTGTTTCTCTCAACGCGTCTCCTTTTGATACCAATAAAATTAATGAACGAGAAAAGAAAGCTATCGAATTTTCAAAATCTATTGCTGCACCTCTCATCTATGTTAATCAAGTAGGAGGTCAGGATGAAATAGTCTTTGATGGAAGCTCATTTCTGAATGATCAGGAAAAAGTTGTCTACAAACTTAAGTACTGTCAGTCAGAGTCTAAGGAATTTTTATTTGATAGAGACCATAAATTTTTAATAGAAGATACGTTTTCTGATCATACAGATATGAATGATGTCATTTACTCTAGTTTAATCTTGGGTCTAAGAGATTACGTTGAAAAGAATAATTTTCCAGGCGTTGTATTGGGAATATCAGGAGGAATTGATAGTGCTTTTAGTGCAGCTGTTGCCACTGATGCACTTGGTCCTTCAAGAGTAAAAGGTATCTTAATGCCCTCAAAATATACGAGTATTGAGAGCAACACTGATGCATCAGAACTAGGCAACAATTTAGGTATTGAACTTATGAACATTTCTATCAATGACATTGTCAATTCCTACGACAACACACTTAATGATCTTTTTTCTGGAACAGAAAAAGATATCACTGAGGAAAACATTCAATCGCGAACAAGAGGAGCGATTTTGATGGCCTATTCAAACAAATTTGGCCATATGGTTATCACAAACGGCAATAAATCAGAGGTATCTGTTGGTTATTCGACACTCTATGGAGATATGTGTGGAGGGTTCTCTGTTGTTAAAGACATTTATAAAACTGACCTATTTAAATTGTCAGAATGGAGAAACAAAAATAAGCCCTCTTTATCGTTGCTCGATAAAAATGAGATTATACCAAATAATATTATAACCAAGGAACCTACAGCTGAATTAAAAGAAGATCAGAAAGACAGCGACTCACTTCCACCCTATGATGTATTGGATAAAGTATTGTACCATCTTGTTGAAAAAGAAAGTTCAGTAAAAGAGATTGTAGATCAAGGATTTGATAAAGAATTAGTTAAAAGAATTCAAAATCTACTCTACAATTCAGAATATAAAAGAAGACAAGCAGCGCCAGGCGTGAAGATTTCTGAAAGAAATTTTGGCTATGACAGAAGATATCCGATCACGAATGCATTTAGAGATATGGAAAATTAAATGACAACAGTAACAAGGTTTGCACCAAGTCCAACAGGTTTATTGCATCTTGGAAACATTAGAACAGCATTAATTAATTGGCTGTATGCACGTACCAACAATGGGAAATTCATTTTAAGAATTGATGATACTGATTTAGAACGATCAAAAGATGAATATATATCTCAGATCAAATATGATCTTGATTGGCTGGGCATTGATTATGATGAAACGTTTAATCAATCGTATCGTTTTGACAGATACAGGGAGCAATTCGAGAAATTAAAAGCTGATGGCAGAATTTACCCTTGCTATGAAACACCCGAAGAACTTGAAAGAAAAAGAAAATTGCGCATCGCAGCTGGTGGTAAGCAAGTGTACGACCGGTCTGCAATGGAATTAACAGACCAACAAAAGAAAGACTACGAAGCAGAAGGAAGAAAACCCCACTGGAGATTCTTATTAAAAACTGAACGTATGAAATGGGATGATTTACTTAAAGGTGAAATAGATATAGACCTCACTAGTTTGTCTGATCCTGTTTTGTTTAGAGAGGACGGCGTTCCTTTATATACTTTTAGTTCGGCTGTAGATGATATTGACTACGGTATAACCAACGTCATTAGAGGAGATGATCATACGAGCAATACGGCTGTTCAAGTAGAAATTATTAAAGCGTTGGATCAAAATAAAATAACCTTTGCCCATCACGGCTTACTAAAAGCGTCAAGTGGAGATAAATTGTCAAAACGAGACAATGTCATATCCATTAGTAGTTTCAGGGAGGCGAATATGGAGCCCATATCAATACTAAGTTTATTGGCGACCATCGGCACGTCTAATTCAATTGAATTAAAAGACAATATAGATCAAATAAAAAGTGAATTTAATTTGAGTACAATTTCAACGTCACCTGGTCGAATTGAAATTGATGTATTGAATGCTCTCAATAAAAAACAGGTTCAAAAATACAATTTTAGCGAGATCGAAGAGAGATTAAAAAAGATTGATGAAAAAATTGATCAAAAGTTTTGGGAAACAATCAGAGGCAATCTGAATGTTGTTGAAGATATAAAACAATGGACAGATATTGTATTTAATAGTGAAACCATTAAGCCTTCTGATAAAGATTATATTAAGATTGCAATGGAATTGATCCCTGATGATCCATGGAATGATGAAACGTGGGGACAATGGACTTCGGCCATAAAAGAAAAAACTGGCAGAAAAGGAAAAGAATTGTTCTTGCCTCTTAGAGAAGCCTTTACAGGACTTAATCATGGCCCTGAAATGAAACTACTTATTCAATTGCTGGGCAGAGAAAAGATCATAGAAAGAGTGGAGTTATAAATGTCACTGAATTTATACGACACATTCTCAAACTCAAAAAAAAAGTTTGAACCAATTGATCCAAAAAATATCAGAATGTATGTTTGTGGTCCCACAGTATACGACTATCCACACGTAGGAAATGCAAGACCTGTCATTGTTTTTGATATTTTATTTCGAATTCTTCAAAACTTCTACGGTACTGAGCATGTAACATACGTGAGAAATATAACAGACGTTGATGATAAGATTATAAATGCCTCTCAAGAAAACAATGAAGACATCAATGAATTAACTTCAAGAACCATTAATTATTTTCACGCTGATGCGAAATATATAGGAGCAATGGAACCCTCTTTTGAGCCCAGAGCAACAGATCACATAGCTGAAATGATCAATATTATTGAGACTTTAATTGAAAAAAATTACGCCTATGTTGCAAAGAGTAATGTTCTTTTTTCATCTACTAAATTTCCTAAATACGGATCATTATCAGGAAAAAACCTTGAAGAAATGATTGCTGGATCAAGAGTTGATGTTGAAAGCTATAAGCAAGAGGCATCAGATTTTATACTATGGAAGCCTTCTAAAGATAACGAGCCTGGATGGGACAGTCCATGGGGCAAGGGAAGGCCTGGATGGCATATAGAGTGTTCAGCAATGAGTGAAAAATTATTAGGTAAAACATTTGATATTCATGGCGGTGGGCAAGATTTAATTTTCCCACATCACGAAAATGAAATCGCTCAAAGTGAGTGTGCAAACGGAGAAAAATTTGCAAATTATTGGGTTCATAATGGCTTTGTCACTGTCGAAGGAAATAAAATGGCAAAATCTGATGGAAATTTTGTAACTGTGAATGAACTTAAAGAAAAATATCAAGGAGAGGTTATTAGATTTACCATGATACTTACTCATTATCGCCAGCCATTGAATTGGACAAATGATAATCTGCAAGAGAGTAAAAAAACACTAGATAAGTGGTACCAATATTTTTCTGAAGTTGATTTTAAGCCTGACTTAAGCAAGAAGATTGATGAAAATGTAATGAACGCATTAAATGATGACATGAATACGCCTAAGGCAATAGCTGAATTGCATAAATTATTCAAAAATTGTAAAAGTAATGATCATGACTCATTAAATAAATTTTTAATTTCGGCTCAATTTCTTGGATTGATGAATGATGAACCTTCCCAATGGCTATCATGGGGTAAAGAAAATATAAGCGTAGATCAAAATAAGATTGAGTCATTGATTGCTCAAAGAAATACCGCAAGAGCAAATAAAGATTTTGCTGAAGCTGACAGAATTAGAGATGAGTTGGAAAATTTAGGAATATTACTAGAAGATAAAGGTGCAAAAACCATATGGAAAACAAAGTAAATGAAAGAAAAGTTATTTATATTTGATACGACACTGAGAGACGGAGCACAAACTTACGGCGTTGATTTTAATGTAGATGAGAAAAAAATTCTCGCATCAAAGCTTGATGCCTTAGGCGTCGATTATATTGAGGGTGGATGGCCTGGTGCAAATGAAACTGATACACAATTTTTCGCTGAAGAAATGGAATTTAAAAATTCTACATTTACGGCTTTTGGCATGACCAAAAAGACAGGAAGGAGTGCTGAAAATGATCCTGGTTTAGCTGCCATGATTAACGTAAGTGCCCCATCAGCTTGCGTAGTGGGTAAGTCTTGGGATTTCCATGTAGATTTAGCGTTAGGAATTTCCAATGAGGAAAACTTAGTAAATATTGGGGAGTCTGTTAACTTTTTATCAAGCAGCAAGAAGGAAGTTCATTTTGATGCTGAACATTTCTTTGATGGCTACAAAGCTAATCCTCAATATGCGATAAAGTGCTTAAAAGCAGCACAAGACAATGGAGCAAGGTGGATGGTTCTTTGTGATACCAACGGAGGCACATTACCTCATGAAGTAGAACAGATTGTTTCAGAAGTTGTGAAGGATATTCCTGGCGACCAACTTGGTATTCACGCACATAATGATACCGGAAATGCTGTAGCAAATTCATTAGCCGCAGTTCATGCTGGGGTCAGACAAGTACAAGGTACGATTAATGGACTTGGTGAACGATGCGGAAATGCTAATTTAATCACTCTTCTCCCTACTTTTGCTTTGAAGGATGAATATATCGATAAATTTAATCTATCCATTGATACTAAAAATCTTGGTCAGTTAACCGAACTTTCAAGACTTTTAGATGAAATATTAAATCGTGTACCCAATAGAACAGCACCTTATGTAGGCTCAGCAGCATTTGCGCATAAGGGAGGATTGCACGTCTCAGCAGTAAACAAAGACCCTAAAACTTATGAACATATCGATCCTGAGTTAGTGGGCAATCATCGCCAAATCATCATTTCAGAACAATCAGGAAAATCAAATATTCTTGCACGATTAAAATCCACTGGGATTCAGATTAATAACGATGATCAAACCATACAAAAAATTCTCGATCGAGTGAAAGAACGTGAATTTATTGGATATTCATACGATGGTGCTGATGCTTCATTTGAAATTTTAGTGAAAAAGGTCATTGCTGAAATGCCAACTTATTTTGAAGTTGTCAATTTTAATGTGAACGTAAAAAATTCAGGTGGTGAAGGTAAAACAATATCAGATGCCGAGGTAAAATTAAAATTTGGTAAAGAAGAACTTATAGGTACTGGACAAGGTGTAGGACCAGTTAATGCATTAGACAATGCTTTAAGGAATAATTTTCAATCAAGTGGTTATGCTGAATTGATCAAGGATTTATCACTTATCGACTATAAAGTAAGAATTTTAAACACAGGAACTGATGCGATTACCAGAGTATCAATTGAAAGTTCTGATAAAGATAAAAAGAGTTGGTACACAATTGGTGTTTCAGAAAATATTATTGAAGCCTCCTTTAGAGCACTGATTGATAGTGTTGAGTACAAATTGATGAAAGAAAAGGCTGCGGTCCTTAGTTAGTACATGTCTTCAAATAATATTTCAATTATCTTGGTTGATACTCAACTTCCTGAAAATATAGGTCTGGTTGCACGTTCCATGTATAATTTTGGTTTTTCTGACCTGAGGCTAGTTAATCCTAAATTAGATTGGCCATCAGAAAAGGCATATGCAGTATCAGTCGATGCCAAATCAATTATAGAGAGCGCAAAAGTTTACTCTACCTTAAGAGAGGCACTCAGCGATTCCACACTCTCCATTGCCTATACAGCTCGAAAGCGTGATATGAGTAAACAGTTCACTGACAATAAATCTATCATTAGGGAAATACACAATGAACACAGTAATGATAAGTTAGCGGTTGTGTTTGGCGGTGAAGCATCAGGCTTGACTAATGACCATCTTTCTTTAGTGACACGATGCGTGACGATTGATACGCACGAAAACTTTTCATCTTTGAATCTTTCACATGCTGTTAATGTATTTTGTTATTCGATATTTTCATTAATGCATGATGATGAAAAAGTAGTTGATGAGAATTCACTAACGCGTGGCAATCAAAATGAACTGATGCATTTTTTTGATCATATTGAAAAAGAGTTGGAAAACAGAGGTTTCTTTCAACCCGAAGAAAAAATGCCAAAAATGAAGCAAAATCTTAGGAATATCTTTCACCGGGCTGATCTCAGCGATAGAGAAATTGCAACACTGAGAGGAGTAGTCACAGTTCTGTCAGATTATAGGAAAACTGAGGAAATTTAGTATTCTGGTTTGACAATATTGAGGAAAACAGTATAAACCACGGATCACAATATATGACAAAACGAATAGCACAAAAACACAAAATCGATAGACGTCTCAGTGTTAACCTATGGGGAAGACCCAAAAGCCCGTTTAATTTAAGAAAATACAGACCTGGTCAACATGGACAGAAGCATACTGGAAAACTATCTGACTATGGTGTTCAGTTGCATGCTAAGCAAAAATTAAAGGGCTATTATGGAAACCTAAACGAGAGACAATTCCGTAATTGTTATAAAGAGGCCATCAGACAAAAGGGTGACTCAGGAGAAAATTTAATTGCTCTTCTAGAAAGAAGATTGGATACGATCGTTTATCGTTCAAAGTTTGTCCCAACTGTTTTTGCGGCACGACAATTCATCAATCATGGTCATGTCAAAGTAAATGGTAAAAGAGTAAATATCTCAAGCTACCGTGTTACTGAAGGCGATGTCATTGAAGTTAAAGATAAGTCTAAAGAAATGGAGATTGTTATTGAAGCAATGAAAAGTCAAGAGCGTGATATTCCAGGTTATATTACTGTCGATGAAAAGAAATGTTCTTCAACATTTATTCGTACGCCACAGTTTGCTGAAGTTCCATATGCAACACAGATGGATCCAAAACTAGTCATCGAGTATTATTCTCGATAAATCCCAAATGAGTGCATCGCACTTCTTTTCAAAAGATTACTTTCAAGCACGAGATAGATTCATTAAGTCCATTAATGAACTGAAGGATCAAGGCCACCAAGTTAGTCATGATACACTTACTTTAGATTGCAAAGGACCTAATCAAGAAAATCTTTGTATTGATATTGCAACCATTGGGTCAATCGATAGCGATAACCTATTGTTATATAGTTCGGGCATTCATGGCGTTGAGGGATTTGCAGGTTCAGCTATTCAATTATCAGTTTTAGAGCAACTCAAAAATGCGAGCCCCATCACTGACTATTGCATCGTTTTTATTCATATCATTAATCCATACGGTATGGCATGGCACAGAAGGGTGAATGAAAATAATGTTGATATGAACAGAAACTTTATAAAGAATCATCAAGGCGAACCTGAAGGATATGCGAAAATTGATGATTTTTTAAATCCCAAAAGTGTCCCACCCAAATTAGATCTTATGTTTTTACCTCGAGGTATTAGTTTACTGTTGAAGTATGGGTTCACCAATGTGAAGCAATGGTTTGCACAGGGGCAATATACGAGACCACAGAGTTTACAATATGGCGGTGATACACTTCAACAGGGACCTAAGATGATTTTAGATTGGTTAAAAAGAAATCTTAATAATACAAAAAAGGTTTTTGGTATAGATTTACATACTGGATTAGGCAAATCAGGATATGACACCATACTTGTGCCTGATGATATCAAAGAAGATAAATATAATATACTAGTTTCACTTTTTGGTGATCATGTATCTCCACTTGATCCAACTCAAGGAGTGGGTTACCGAATAACAGGAGATATTCACTCAGGTATAGTAAAAGAATTTTCATCGATTGAATGGTTAACAATCACCCAAGAGTTTGGAACATTTGGTCCTACAACTGTTTTCAAAAATTTAAGAGCCGAGAATAGATGGACACAAAACAATCAATTGAATAATGAAAAAGATATAATGAATCATTGGAGTAGAAAAAATCTGTTGAATACATTCAATCAAAACAACAAGCGTTGGCAGAAAGATCTAATCAGCAGGGGAAATATTGTCTTTAAGTCTGTTCAAGAATATTTATCAAAGCACGGTTAGTCGTGGGCGATATTTTTTTCTTTTAATACCTCTGATAATTCACCAGTTTTATGCATATCTAATATAATGTCACAACCACCAATAAATTCTCCCTTTACATAAAGCTGAGGAATTGTTGGCCAATTTGTAAAATCTTTTATTCCTTGTCTTAATTCGTCACTTTCTAAAACATTAACGTCTTTATATTCAATATTCATAAATGATAGGGCATTTACGACAGCATTAGAAAATCCACATTCAGGTTGAACTTTGGTGCCTTTCATAAAAAGAACAACATCATTTTGATCAACTATGTCTTTGATATTATTTTGTACTGTTTCGTTCATAACATTACAATTAACTGCTTTTAATATTTATTCAATAATAAATATTCTATAAAAAATTCCTTTATTTTTGATTATTTACTATTGAAATATCTGTTTAATGCCCGTTTCGAAACTGCGTTTCAAAGCAGAAACGTGTTGATCACCTATATTTCTAATACTGATTTTATCTCCACCAACTATGCCTATTTTTTCAAGATGAACACCATTCTTATTTGCTAATTTTTGGCATTCATCATAACTAGTAGGATTTACTTCTAATAGATAACGAGACTGATCTTCTGCAAAGAAGTAGCCATGTGGAAAATTTGTTTCAATTTCTATTGTTATTCCAAGATTTCCTAACATACACATCTCCGATATAGCCACTAAAATACCTCCTTCTCCGACGTCATGTGCTGAAGCAATTAATTTTTGATGTATTGCATCCATTACAAAATTTCCATTTCTTAATTCAGTGTCTAAGTTAATCTTAGGTGTTCCACCTTCCTCTTTAGATTGAATAATAGATATATACTTTGAACTGCCTAAGTGATTAGCTGTTTCCCCTACCACGCATAGAAAGTTACCATCTTCTTTTAAAGAAAGCGTTTTTACATTTGATAAATCTTTGATTAACCCAACACCTCCTATAGCTGGCGTTGGATATATGCCTTCACCATTAGTTTCGTTGTAGAGTGAGACGTTTCCTGAAACGACAGGATAGTTTAATTTTGAACAAGCATCGCCCATACCTCGAATACACTCTACAAATTGTCCCATGATTTCAGGTTTTTCAGGGTTACCAAAGTTCATACAATCAGTAATAGCGATTGGTAGGGCGCCTGAAGCTATTATGTTTCTCCATGTTTCAACAACTGCATGTTTACCACCTTCATAAGGGTTGTGTTTGCAATATACTGGAGAACAGTCTGTGCTCATGGCTAGTCCTTTATTTGTTCCGTGAATACGCACTACTGCCGCATCAGACCCTGGTCTTACCACAGTATCTGCCATGACCATATGATCATATTGTTCCCAGATCCATTTTCGGCTACTAAGATCGGGATGCATAATCATGGTGTTTAAGTCCTTTAAAATATTATTCTGATCGAAGTCTTCTGATTTGTATTCTTTAATTGGAGATGGTTCTTCAACAATGTAATCTCTTTGATATTCAGGAGCATCTTCAACTAATATATTAATAGGTATGCTGGCTTCTTCTTTGCCGTTCTTTATGAGAATAAGTCTTTTTGTATCTGTTACTTTGCCAATCACCTCAAATTCGAGATCCCATTTCTTAAAAATATCTCTAGCCATTTCTTCTTTTGATGGATCGAGTACCATAAGCATGCGTTCCTGACTTTCTGACAACATTAATTCGTATGCTGACATATTTTGTGCACGCATTGGCACTTTTGAAAGATCAATTTCTAAACCCACATCACCTTTGGATGCCATTTCAATTGAGGATGATGTTAATCCAGCAGCGCCCATATCTTGAATTGCAATAATTGCTTCTTCTTTCATCAATTCGAGACAAGCTTCCAACAATAACTTCTCAGTAAATGGATCGCCAACCTGAACAGTCGGCTTTTTATCTTCTGAATCTTCATCGAATTCAGCGGATGCCATGGTTGCACCGTGGATTCCATCTCGTCCAGTCTTTGATCCTACATAAACAACGGGGTTTCCAATTCCTGCTGCTGCGGAGTAAAAGATTTTATCTTTCTTTGCTATTCCAACTGTCATGGCATTTACTAAAATATTACCGTTATATGAAGGATGAAAATTGACTTCACCACCGACGGTTGGCACACCAATACAATTGCCATATCCACCTATACCGCTGACAACGCCTGATAATAAATGTTTTGTTTTAGGATGGTTGGGTTCTCCAAATCTCAAGGCATTTAAATTAGCTACGGGGCGAGCACCCATTGTAAAGACATCACGAAGTATGCCACCAACTCCGGTAGCCGCACCTTGATATGGCTCAAGGAAAGAAGGATGATTATGACTTTCCATCTTGAAGACGGCGACATCTCCGTCATCAATATCAACAACTCCAGCATTTTCTCCTGGTCCTTGCACAACGCGTTTACCCGATGTTGGTAGTTTTTTGAGCCAAAATTTTGAGGATTTATAAGAACAATGTTCATTCCACATAGCACTAAAGATGCCCAATTCAGTAAGATTGGGTTCTCTGCCTAAGCCTTCTACTATTTTTTCAAACTCATCAAGTTTGAGACCATGATTTTCTACAAGAGACTGCTCCGTTTGAAATTGCCAATTGCGGTTTGTCATTAATTAAAGATACTTTCAAAAATAGTCTTACCGTCTTCACATCCGTGTGCCAATTCTGCAGCTCTTTCTGGGTGGGGCATCATGCCTAATACATTTTTATTTTCATTAAGAATGCCAGCAATATTCTCAAGTGAGCCATTCGGATTTGAATGTTCACTTACATTTCCACTTTCGTCACAATACTGGAAGGCTATTTGGTCGTTGTCTTGAATTTTTTTTAATTGTTCAGAGGTTACAAAAAAATTACCTTCATTATGTGCTATTGGCATTTTTGCCACCTGAGCATTTTTTGTGAATACTGAACTTTGATTTCTGGGCTTAATTAATATGTCTTTACATATAAAGCTCAGACTATTATTTCTCATCAACGCACCATCTAATAATCCACTTTCGATCAGAATTTGGAATCCATTACATATACCCAATACAGGAACACCTTCTTTTGCCTTTTTCACAACATCTTGCATAATAGGGGATGTTGATGCCATGGCGCCACATCTTAAATAATCGCCATAAGAAAACCCGCCTGGCACAACTATAAGATCAGATTGATCAATTGACGTTTCTTTGTGCCATACCATTTGCGGTTGATAACCAGAAATATTTTTGATTGCTACCGCTACATCACGATCACAGTTTGATCCTGGAAAAACGATAACGTGTGATTTCATTTATTTAATCTATCTCTACTTTATAATCTTCAATAACTAAGTTTGCCAAAAGCTTCTCACACATTTCATTAAGTTGTTTATTGGCCGTTTCTTTATTTTCAGTATTTAGTTTAACTTCAATAAATTTGCCTTGCCTGACATCTTCTATGTGATTGAAACCTAATGACCTGAGTGAATTGGCGATGACCGAGCCTTGGGGGTCGAGAACGTCTTTTTTAAGTGTGATATAGATTTTGGCTAGCATTTAACCTTTAATGCACGATTCCTAATCGTGAAGCAACCTCTTCATAGGCGCCCATGAGGCTGCCTAGGTTTCTTCTGAAAACGTCTTTATCTAATTTCTGTTTTGATTTTATGTCCCACAATCTGCATGAGTCAGGACTAATCTCATCAGCGAGTACAATTTTTTTTGGATTTGAGGCTAGCCTCCCAAATTCAATTTTAAAATCTACTAGAATGATATTTTTCTTTTTAAATAATTTAGTGAGTAAAGAATTAATTTTAAGAGACATGCCATCTATTCTTTTTAGCTCTGATCTATTAGCCCATCCAAATGTTTCAACGTGATCTCTTGAAATCATTGGATCATCTAAACTGTCTTCTTTATAATAATACTCTAATAAAGGTTTTTTTAACTTCATTCCTTCCTTAAGCCCTAATTTTTTAGCAATAGAACCAGCAACAATATTTCGAACAACAAACTCTATAGGAATGATCTGACATTTTTTTATCAATTGTTCTCGATCATTTAATCTTTTTTCAAAATGAGTTGGAATCTTTTTACTTTTAAGAAATTCCATAATGTGCTCAGAAATTTTATTATTAATGACACCTTTACCTTTAAATATCTTATGTTTTTTTTTGTTATAGGCAGTTGCATCGTCTTTAAAAATCTGAATGAGAGTATTCTTTTTTGGGCCTTTAATTATTTTTTTGGCCTTACCTTCATATAAAGTCTTCGATGATGTCATTGCAGGTGGTATAAAAATTTGTTATGATAGAAATGTAATTCAATTCAAATCTAAATAAAAGTATAAAGAAACAATGAAAAAACTAGATGAACGAAAAAAAGGTTTTGAGGGTAAATTTGCTCGAGATCAAGAGTTAGAATTTAAGATTTTGGCTCGAAGAAATAAGTATCTTGGTGTCTGGGCTGCGGAAAAACTTCGCATATCCGGGCCAGCAGTTGAGGAATATTTTGCAGAAGTTATCAAATCTGATCTTGAAGAGGATGGAGATATGGATGTTTTTAGAAAAGTCAGAAAAGATTTTGATGAAAAAGGAATATCCATAACTGATGATGAACTTAGACAAAGTATGGACCAATTTTTACTTCAGGCAAAAGAAGAGATCATTGGTAAAGATAATATCTAATTATTGCACTCCACATGCACATTAAATATGCAATCGCAAAAAAGGCTAAAAAAAAGAAAGTGGTTAAGAAGAAAACGGCTTCAAGAATTACAAAGAAAAAGAAATCTGTAATTAAAAAAAAGAAGAGAGCTTCTAACCCCAGGCCCAAAAAGAATTACGGTAACGTAATTCAGGATGCTAGTTTAAATCAGTTTTATTATTTTGGAGGTTATGCACTTATATTTGGAGTTTTTGCAGTAGCTATTTATTTCTCACAATAAATTATTTAAATACTTTTTTAAAAATATAATTGGTTCTTCTCGTTGCGTGTTTAAGGTCTAATATCTTAGATATTTCTTTTTTATTTAAATATTTTTTTAATTCATTATCCGTATCCAGTACTGTTTCAAAGTCTAGACCAGATTTCCATACTTTCATGGCATTTCGCTGAACAATTTTATAGGCCTTTTCTCGAGATAAACCTTTTTGAGTCATGGCGAGCATTAAGCCTTCTGACATAGGTAGTTTTCTTAACTTATCTAAATTAGCTTTCATATTTTTAGGATAAACAACAAGGTTTGCGATTACATTATTCAAACGTGCTAGTGCAAAATCAATGATGATGTTAGCATCAGGAGCCATAATTCTTTCCACACTCGAGTGCGAGATATCTCTTTCATGCCATAAGGAGACATTTTCTAGGGCAGGTATTGTGTAGCCTCGAATCAATCTTGAAAGGCCAGTTAAGTTTTCAGTTAGTACAGGATTTCTTTTATGTGGCATGGCAGATGATCCTTTTTGACCTTTTGAAAAAAATTCTTCAACTTCAAGAACTTCTGTTCTTTGCAAATGTCTGATTTCTGTAGCTAGGCGCTCAATTGAGCTGGCAATAATTCCAAGAGTACTGAAATAAACAGCGTGTCGGTCACGTGGGATAACTTGAGTAGATATAGTTTCAGCTTTCATGCCTAAATTTTTTGCAACAAACTGTTCAACACGAGGATCTATATTGGCATAATTGCCTACAGCACCTGAAATTGCGCACACAGATATTTCTTTTGTTGCCTTTTTTAAACGCACTTGATTTCGCTCAAACTCTGCGTAGAAGTTTGCTATTTTTACACCAAAGGTTGTTGGTTCTGCATGAATACCATGGCTTCTTCCGATACAAGGCGTATTTTTATATTTGAGAGCTATTTTTTTTAGCGATTTAAGAAGCTGAGCCATTTCTTTTTCAATAATTTTAGATGATCGCATGAGCTGTATATTGAATGCTGTATCTAAAATATCTGATGAGGTTAAGCCTTGATGAAGAAAACGTGCAGGGGGTCCAGCGTATTCTGATATAGATGTAAGAAATGCTATCACATCGTGTTTGACTTTCTTTTCAATAATATCAATTCTCTTCTCATTTATTTTAGCTTTTGACTTAACTTTTTTACTTGTACCCTTTGGAACAGTCCCCAATTTTTCCATAGCTTCACAAGCATACAGTTCAATGTCGAGCCAAATTTTAAATCTTGATTTAGAACTCCAGATATCAGTCATGGTAGCTCTTGAATATCGAGGGATCATATAAATACTTTTTTAATCTTTAATTTAGGGTTTATCAAGTCCTGCAGGAGATTTAGTAAAAATTTCAAATCCATCTTTGGTAATACCTATACTATGCTCAAATTGAGCAGATAAACTCTTATCTTTTGTTACAGCTGTCCATCCATCCTTCAGCATTCTTACATCATAATTTCCAAAATTAATCATGGGTTCCACAGTAAAGAACATACCTTCTTCAATTTGATCGCCTGTATTTTCTTTGCCGTAATGCAATATATTTGGAAATTCATGAAAGACTTTACCGAGTCCATGCCCACAAAAATCTCTTACCACACTATAATTCTGTTTTTCAGCATAACTCTGAATTGCATGACCAATGTCACCGAGACGAGACTTCGGACCCGCAACTTTAATTCCTTCATGCATTGATTCAAAAGTGCAATCAATTAATTTCTGTGCCTTTGCACTAATTTTGCCTACAGGAAACATCCGACTGGTATCTCCATGCCAGCCATCAACGATAACAGTTACATCTATGTTAACAATATCTCCTTCTTCTAATATTCTGGAAGATGGAATTCCATGACAAATGACATGGTTAATAGATGTGCAAATAGACTTTGGAAAGCCTTTATAAAATAAGGGAGCGATTAAGCCACCATTTTTTGTAATGAACTTAAATGCAAAGTAATCAAGCTCATCAGTCGATACACCAGGTTTTACATAATCAACCAAAAGATCAAGAGTGGATGCAGCTAAATTACCAGCTTTTCGCATGCCTTCAAAATCTTTACTATTGTGCAATTTATTATTCATTAATGAGTTTTATTTTTTTATTTACACGAATTTTGTCACTTTCAAAAGAACAGTTATAACATATTATTTCTACTCCCCTTTTTATGACTTTTTTAAAGTTGTCATGGTATGTCTTATCAATATCACTTGCGATTTGAAATTTTTTACAATCATCTCTTTGAATGAGAAATAACATAACTGCTCTTGTATTTTTGCTGGGCAGCTTTGAAAGTTCGATCAAATGCTTGGAGCCTCTATCTGTAATTGCATCTGGAAATTCAGCCGTTTCTTTTTTTCTTGATAACGTTACATTTTTTACTTCTACATAAGTTTGTTTATCACCATCACTTAGTAGAAAATCAATGCGGGAATTAGTTCCGTATTTAACTTCTCTTTTATATGAATCGTATTTACCTAATTCAGGAATTAGATACAATTCGATTGCATCCTCCACAATTCTGTTGGCTTTGTGCGTATTGACACCAACGTTTGCATTGCCAGATTTTATAATCTCAAGAGTATATTTTAATTTACGTTTTGGATCGTCTGCTTTCGTTACGAAAACAGGATTGCCTTCATCGAGAAGACCTTGCATGGAACCTGTATTGGGACAATGTGCAGTTATGGCTTCTTTATTATTATCGAGTTGAATATCTGCAAAAAATCTCTTATACCTTTTAATCAATCTCCCTGAGATATATTGATTAGCAATTTTTGACATGGTTTTATGAAAGCATCACTTATAATTATTGGTAACGAAATTTTATCCGGTCGTACGCAAGATAAGAATCTATCATATCTCGCAAATTGGTTGAATGAAATAGGAATTCAACTAGCAGAAGTAAGGGTAATTAGAGATGAGGAAGAAATAGTTGTAGAGACGGTAAACTACCTCAGATCAACTTATGATTATGTATTTACGACAGGCGGCATAGGGCCAACACATGACGATATTACTTCTTTGTGTATAGCAAAAGCTTTTGGAGTTGAATTAGAGATCAATTCAGGAGCTTTAGGCATTTTAAAGGAATACTATAAAGACGGCGAATTGACTGATGCAAGAATGAAAATGACCAAGATGCCAGTAGGTTCTGAGCTTATTGAGAATCCAGTGAGTAGAGCGCCTGGTTTTAAAATGGACAATGTATTTGTATTAGCTGGAATCCCAAGCATTATGCAGGGCATGTTAGAAGGGGCGAGAAAGCACCTAACTGTTGGTGAGGTGGTGAAGTCTAAATCAATTGACGTTTTTACTCCCGAAAGCAATGTTGCTGACGCCTTAACCGATCTGCAAAATAAATATTCTGAAGTTGAAATAGGAAGCTACCCTTTTAATAAGGACAATCGCTTTGGAACTTCTGTTGTTATGCGTTCTTCTGATGAGACAAAACTTAAAAATTGCGAGTCAGAATTGAAGGAATTAATGAAAAATTATGATACTAAGTATTAATAATTTTTATCCACAATCATCTAAAATATTGATTTAATTATATATTATTAGTTTTTTCTACTTTACTTAACCCAGTTTCTCAATAATAATTGCCTAATTTTATAAAATTAAGGGGAATATAATAATGAAAGTATTAATGCTAAATCCCGGAGATCAAGTTGCCATATCGTTTTGGTTAATCTCTATGGCCATGGTTGCCGCTACAGCTTTCTTTTTTCTTGAGAGAGACAGAGTAGCAGCTAAATGGAAGACGTCCCTCACAGTAGCTGGTTTGGTTACTGGTGTTGCAGCGTGGCACTATTTCTACATGAGAGAAGTATGGGTTGCGACTGGTGACTCACCAACAGTTCTTCGATACGTTGACTGGTTGATTACGGTGCCTCTGCAAATTGTAGAGTTCTATGTAATTCTTGCAGCAATCACTGCTGTTGCTTCAGGTTTATTCTGGAGACTGTTAATCGCATCAATAGTAATGTTGGTTGGTGGTTATTTAGGTGAAATTGGAGCAATGAATGTAGGTCTAGCCTTCGCTATAGGAATGGCTGGATGGATATACATCATCTATGAAGTTTTTGCAGGCGAAGCAAGCAAAGCAAGTGCTGGTAGTGGAAACGCTGCTGGTCAAGCTGCGTTCAACGCGTTGAGATTGATCGTTACAGTAGGTTGGGCGATTTATCCAATAGGTTATGCAGTAGGTTACTTTGGTGGTGGCGTAGACGCTGGTTCACTGAACTTAATCTATAACCTTGCTGACTTTGTTAACAAAATTGCATTTGGTATGGCTATTTATGTAGCTGCAGTATCAGACAGCAATTAAGTTTCTGTAAAGCAGATAATAAAAGGGGCCTTCGGGCCCCTTTTTTTTTATTCAAAACACTAAAGAACTAGTAGTTCAGTAAATAAATAGTTATAAAATAAAACAATTGGCCTCATGGCGGAATTGGTAGACGCAAAGGACTTAAAATCCTTTGGGATTTATTCCCGTCCCGGTTCGAGTCCGGGTGAGGCCACCAAAAAATCAGATAATATTTATAAGTGAAATTTTCGCGTAATTTGTTATAAACAAGTTATGAGAAATTTTAAGGCTTATATTTACTCAATCTTTGGTATTTTTTTGTTAATTGGGATTTCAAATGCCTCTAATTTGGAAAATAGAGTAACTTCATATTTTAATGGATTAGCTAATAGCCTAGGCACAAGTGTTTCATCATTATTGAGTGAAAATAGTAGGGTGAAGTACCTCGATATAAACTTAGGTTTGCAAGAGCATCTAAAGCCAACTATATCTCTTACGAATGTAAATATGATATCAGAGTATGGCAATAGTGCTATTTTTAACCAAAACTCCCTCAATCTACATAATAATGATCAAACAATTAATCTAGGTATAGGACACAGAACTCTTCTAAATGACGATAAAGTTATATTTGGATTAAATATATTTTTTGATTATGCATTTGATGACTCACATCAGAGAAATGGGGCGGGTCTTGAGGTTATAAGTAGTGTGTTTGACTTGAGATCTAATATTTATGACGCTACATCTGGCATCGAAACAGTTTCGACAGGAAAAGATGAAGAGGCGATGGACGGATGGGACGCACGTCTTGATTATCATTTACCAATTACAGCAAATGCAAGACTATTTGCAGGATTATTTGATTTTGAAAATGCCGCAGGTTCATTTGAAGTAGAAGGGGAAAAATATGGTCTTAATATAATTAGTAATAATCTTGATTTAGAAGTTGGATATATCGATGATAACCAAACAGGTGATGGTTCATTTGCAAATCTAAGTTTTGTAATACCTCTTGGTAGTAATGGTTCTTTTTCAAATAACTCTTCTAATTATATTGAGTACGTATCTGTTGCCGATAGAATGTATGAACCTGTTAAAAGAGAAAATAAGATAAAAGTTGTAACAACAACATTAAATGTTAAGGCAAGTGGTTTCTAGATTATGAATTATCGTTTTAAAAAAATCTTTTTATTATCAATTCTATCTTTCTTTGCATCTATTATACTTTCAGCTGCAGATAGTCATGTTACAGAATGCACTATAACTGGTGGAGTTTTTGATAAAACGCAGCCAATTGATAATGGATATTGTGCGAGCGCGCCAAATACTTATGAAGTTATTGCTTATGAGATGTACCTTTGTACGGCAGAGCCTACAGCCCCTACAACTTCATCTGCCATGGGACTAGGTAATTGTTACAAAAATTGGGAGTCCCCATCAGGTGCTAGATTAGCTGTTGAACAAAATGAGACAATAGATGTTCCAGGTATTATGTCGAGACCACCAAATGGAACATATACTCATGGTGTAATGCTTATTGATAATACTTTCGGTATTACAATGGCAATGCAGTTCGATGAGGCTGTAACTGGACAAGATGGTACATCAGGTATTTATTGCGCCTCTGTTGCCGGTAGTGGAAATTATGGTTCATCAAATACTAGACCTTCTGCCAGCTCTACATGTGGATCATCAGCAATCACTCCAGGAAAATTTGTAGAAACTCTGACTAGTTTCGGTGATACCTTCAATGCAAATGTTACTGCTACTAATTTAAATGGAAGCTCAGCTTCAATAACCGGTTTCTTAGTTGATACAAATGGTCATTTAGCTGAAAATGACGCGGATGTAGATAAGCTAACGGGTTCCTTATCTTTCTCAACCCCTGTTAATTTTACAGAATCTACAACTACTTTAACGATGTCTTTTAATGTTGGTGAGGGCATGTCTTTATATAATGATGGCTCAAACCAATTAACTTTTGGAAGCGGCCCGTTTCAGGCAATAATTTCTACAGATTAGTTTTAGAACTTAAATTGTTCATTTAGAATTCTTTCATCAAATGAATGATCTTGATCAAAAAGTAACTCGACAACTTTATTTTTACTTTGATGAACATCGACAGATTTGATATCTCGAAATTCAGTACTATCTGCAACAGCACTAACTGGTCTTTTTTTACTTTCTATAATATCAAATTTTATATTTGATCCATCGTTTAATATTGCACCTTTCCATCTTCTAGGGCGAAAAGCGCTGATAGGGGTTAATGCGAGAACATCCGCATTAATTGGAAGTATTGGCCCATGTGCAGATAAATTATAAGCAGTGCTTCCAGATGGAGTAGATATTAACACACCGTCACATATTAGTTCATCTAACCTTACTTTACCATCAACTGAAATTTTTATTTTGGAAGCTTGGTGAGTTTCTCTAAGCAATGAAACTTCATTAATAGCAATTGCTTCATGAATTGAATCATTAACGCCAATTGCTTTCATTATAAGTGGAGATATTTTAATAGATTGAGATTGATTGACTCTGTCTAACAAATCGCTTTGATTTGAAGAGTTCATTAGAAAGCCAACGCTACCATAATTTAGACCAAAGAGAGGTAAATTTTGCGACATATGACTTTTTATAGCTTCAAGCATAAATCCATCACCACCTAATACTACAATAACATTTGCATTATTTAATGAGTTTTTACCGTACTGCTCTTCTAAAATCTTTTTCTGTTCGATAGCTTCATTATTGCTAGACGCTAAAAAGACTGGTTTATTCAACTTCATATTAATTTGCCTACTAAAAAGTAATTCTTTATCTTAAAATACTCATTAATTGAACATCAAAATTTATTAATAAGGACATATGTCATTAAGTGGTTATATTCTCTCAATAGATCAAGGGACAACTAGTTCAAGAGCTTTAATTTTGAACGAAATTGGGGAAATACTTGCTCAAAAAAATATTGAATTTAAACAATATTATCCAGAAAATGGATGGGTTGAACATAATCCACTTGAAATTATAAATTCAACAACTGATGCAATTAAGAAAGTGTTAGAAGATCTTAAAATTAATGCGCAAGATATAACCGTAGCAGGCATTACTAATCAAAGAGAAACAATCGTTGCTTGGGATAAATTGACTGGTAAACCAGTTTACAATGCTATTGTCTGGCAGGATAGACGTACAGAAAATTATTGTAACGAACTCAAAGAAAAAAATCTTATAAACACCATCCAATCGAAAACAGGATTAGTTATTGATCCATATTTTTCTGCTACAAAAATAAAATGGATTATAGAAAATATTAAGGAAGCAAAGGAAAGTCTCAGTAAAGGTAATCTATTAGTTGGTACAATCGATACTTGGTTGATCTGGAATTTTACAAAAGGATCAGAGCACTCAACCGATGTAACTAACGCATCAAGAACCATGCTCTACAATATTGTAGAAGATAAATGGGATGAAGAGTTATTAGATATATTTGCATTGCCAAAGAATATTCTTCCATGCGTTAAAAGCTCAGTTGATGATTTTGGTAAAATTACTTCTAACTTTTTTGGCAATGAAATTCAAATTGGTGGAGTAGCTGGCGATCAGCAAGCAGCTTCAGTTGGTCAGTCTTGCTTCAGAGAAGGTATGGTGAAATCAACTTATGGTACCGGTTGCTTTTTACTTATGAATACAGGAATTGATATTATAAAATCACAATCAAACCTTCTTTCCACAATTGCTTATAACATAAATGGAAATAAGAGTTACGCTATTGAAGGAAGTATATTTAATGCTGGAACAGTTGTGCAATGGATGCGTGATGAACTTAAATTTTTTGATAAAGCATCTGAAGTTGAGAACTTAGCTAGTAAAAGTTCTAATGATGTTTATTTCGTCCCAGCATTTACTGGCCTAGGGGCACCATATTGGAGAGCAGATATTAGAGGTCAAATTTCAGGTATTACAAGAGACACCTCAAAAGCTGATATAGCGATGGCAGCTCTCAAATCTATTTGTTTTCAAACCAGAGATTTATTTGAATGTCTTCTAAATGACACAAATTTTAAAAGAGAAAAATTTGTAATACGTGTTGATGGAGGAATGACAAGAAATAACATGATGATGCAGTTTTTGTCTGATATTTTACAGGTTAAAATAGAGAGACCAGCGAACCAAGAATCTACTGCGATTGGAGCTGCATATTTGGCAGGAATGTTTGCTGGCATTTACAAAGATGTTGCAGACGTTGAAAAATTATGGAAAACTAATCAAATATTTGAGCCGAAAATTTCAATTGATCATGCCGAACAATTTTACGACGGCTGGAAGAAAACAATAGAAAGACTAATAACCAATGGTTGACGTAAAAAATTCAGTTTCCAAAGAAGAATGGGATGTAAGAGTTGATCTTGCTGCCTTTTATAGAACAATACCTTACTTTGGTTGGGATGATTTAATATTTACACATATATCTGCAAGAGTACCAGGTACTGAAGATCACTTTTTAATAAACCCATACGGATTTTTGTTTGACGAAATAACAGCTTCAAACCTCGTAAAAGTTGACATTAATGGTAAGATTATAAGTGAGACTAACAATCCTATTAATCCAGCAGGATTTATTATTCATAGTGCAATTCATGAAGCAAGAAGTGATGCTCATTGTATTGTTCATTTGCATTCAGATGATGGTGTCGCGGTTGCCTCTTTGAAAGATGGTCTTTTACCCTTGGCACAAACTGGAATGCTTGTGCGCAACCAAATTGCTTATCATGATTATGAGGGAGTTGCGCTACTTGAGGATGAGAAAAAAAGACTTGTTGCAGATTTAGGTGACAAAAATTTAATGATTTTACGTAATCACGGAACTTTAGCTGCAGGTAAAAATGTTGCCGATGCTTTTACTTATATCTACTTTTTAGAAAGAGCATGTACTTACCAAGTTCGTGCAATGGCTGGTAAATTAGAGTTAAATAATCCATCACCTGAGGCAATTGAAACTACTAGACAGCAAGGTGAAGCTACTCAAGGCATGGCAGGGGCACTTTTATGGCCCGCAGTCAGAAGAAAGATGGAAAAATTAGATCCGTCTTTTATGAATTAGAAACGAATTATAATTGACGTCATCATTAATTAGAGACATAGTCTTTTTCGAAAAATTGAATATTCAAGATTATTAAATAGGAGAAAGTAATGAAAATTTTATGCGTTTTATATGATGACCCAAAAGGTGGGATGCCATCAAAGTATGCGTTAGACGACATCCCAAAATTAGATAAATATCCCGATGGTATGACTCTCCCATCACCTAAAGCAATAGATTTTACACCTGGAGAATTATTAGGTTGTGTATCAGGTGAGCTTGGTCTTAGGAAGTTTCTTGAAGATGCCGGACACACACTCGTTGTTACATCTGATAAAGATGGCGATGGCTGTCAAGCCGATAAAGAATTAGTTGATGCAGATGTAGTTATATCTCAACCCTTTTTTCCCTACTATCTAACAAGGGAAAAGATGGAGACAGCTCCAAATCTTAAAATGGCCATTACAGCAGGAATCGGATCAGATCATGTTGATTTACAAGCAGCAATGGATCGTAAAGTTGATGTTGTAGAGGTAACATTTTGTAACTCAAGATCGGTTGCAGAGCACATTGTTATGCAGATTTTATCTTTAGTCAGAGATTACCACAATCAACATAGAATTATTAATGAAGGTGGATGGAATATTGCCGACGCTGTTCAACGTTCTTACGATCTCGAAGGTATGCACGTTGGCACCGTTGCAGCTGGACGTATTGGTTTAGATGCTTTAAGAAAATTAAAACATTTTGATGTTCATATGCATTACTTTGATCGACATAAACTCCCTGATGAAGTTGAAAAAGAATTAAACCTTACTTTTCATGAGTCAGTTGAGTCTATGGTAAAGGTATGTGATGTAGTAACAATTAACTGTCCACTTCACCCAGAAACTGAGCATATGTTTAACGATGAATTAATAGGTAAAATGAAAAGAGGTGCATACATTGTAAACACTGCTAGAGGTAAAATTTGCGATAAAGATGCAATTGCTCGTGCACTTGAGTCTGGTCAGCTCAGTGGTTATGCAGGAGATGTATGGTTTCCTCAACCAGCACCAAATGATCATGTATGGAGAACGATGCCTCATCATGGGATGACTCCACATACCTCAGGAACGTCGCTATCTGCACAAGCAAGATATGCTGCAGGTGTAAGAGAAATCCTTGAGTGTTTCTTTGACGGATCACCTATAAGAGATCCGTATCTTATTGTTCAAAATGGCGAACTAGCTGGCATGGGGGCTCACTCCTACAGTAAAGGTACTGCAACAGGCGGCTCTGAAGAAGCGGCGAAGTACCAAAAAAAATAATTACTTTTTCTATAGGACGGAAGAAATTCCGTCCTATATAATATGAATATGAGTACTGTATTCAAAAATTATTTTTCTCACTCAACCGTAGTAGGCTTTATACTGATGGCTGTATTAGGCGTATTTTATATATTTAATACAGGTCTTATAAATGACTATTTAATCTGGATATTTATTCCAATACTTCTTGCTCCATTTTATGAATGGTATGTTCACAAATATCAGTTACACGTTGAGCTTACAAAGAAAGATGGTTGGTATAGAAGATACCAAATAGTTCTTCATCATGGACATCATCGAGATCCTGATAATATAAAACTCCAGTTCGCACCTTGGAGATATTTAATCTATACATATGGTCAGGTTTATTTGTTTTACTCATTAATTTTTTGGAGCTTTGGTGCAGCTATCGTCCCATTTACCGGACATCTGATTTACCATCTTTGGTACGAGTGGATCCACTTAGCACACCATTCAAAAAACTATAAACCTATAACTAAAGTCGGCAAAAGTCTTCGTGATGCACATATGAGCCACCACTTTCATAATGAAAATTATAATTGGGGCATAACCAACATGATTGGTGATTATTTTTTTAAAACCCTAAAAGATAATAAATCTATTACAAAAAGTCCTACGACTAAGTCAATTAACGGTTATACAGACTAGATAAATTTTAAATGGTGCCCCCACACGGACTTGAACCGCGAATCTATTGATTACAAATCAATTGCACGCAGTCTAGCGGTGTTGGGATTGTAAAGCATAAAATGATAGAATAAGTATTTTTGGGTTAAATTTTATCACAACTTTTGTTTTGTATTTTTTCGGAGTAATATTTACTTAGTATGATTTCGGAATTCATTAGCCATTTTGCAAAATGTATAGAGATAGTTGACGCTAAAGCGCCCCAAGCTTCCAATGCAAGAAAACCAGATATAAAGTATTCACCCGGCATCGGACCATTTCAGGAGAAAAAATTAATTAAAATGGTTACAGATGAAATGAAAAATCAAAATCAAATATTTGATTCGATTGTAACTGAAGAAAAATATCCAAACTTAAGCAGAAAGAAGCTGGATATTTACTGGCAGTCTGATGAAAATAATTATTTTATTGAAGCTAAAGCAATGAGAAGACTTCGAAATAATGGCACTCCTGAGGAATTTATAATGGTTGATTTATTATCCCCGTATGAAGGAGATGGAAGTGTTTTAGGTGATATAAAAAAATTACTTAACTCAGGGTTCCAAGGCAAAAAGGTCATAATGATTTATGGATATGACTATGATGAGTGGCCTTTAGACATTGCAATTGATTGCTTTGAAGTTCTTGCTGAAAGGCATTTTTGTAAATTTTCAGAAAAATACCAACATAAGTTTAATAATTTAATTCACCCTCATCATAAAAAGGGAGAGGTTTATGCCTGGGTAATTGATGAGAAATAGATTTTTTAATTTAAGTGGTGCCCCCACACGGACTTGAACCGCGAACCTATTGATTACAAATCAATTGCTCTACCAATTGAGCTATAGGGGCATAGTAATTTATAAATCTTTTTAAAATTATAAGTTTTATTTGTCTATATTTATTTATATTATGCAGTACATATGAAAAAATTTTTAGAATTCATTGGTGGACAAATAGCCCTTGCTTACCTTGTGGTATTTTTTATTCTTGTATTAGCGATGATATCACTAGCTCTTTAGAATTGAGTTAGAAATATCATAAAATGCAATCGCAGCAGTATTGGATACATTTAAACTTTCCAATTCACCACTTATATCAATTTTGATTATTTCATCGCATAGTGAAGTAGTAATTTTCCTAAGGCCCTTATTTTCTGAACCTAGAATAATTACTACCTTCTTAGGAAATTTTGTTTCTTTTAAAGATTTACCAGCATTCATTTCTAAGCCATAAATCCAATATCCAGATTGTTTTAATTTTTTTATACAAGAACTTATATTTTTAATTTTTGTAAAAGGAACTTTATCAACTCCACTAGATGCAGCTTTCGTTAAAAATGAATTTTCACTTACAGAGTTATCTTGAGTCAGTATTATTCCGTCTAGTTTAAATGCTAGGGCGGAACGAAAAATTGCTCCTACATTTTGTGAGTCTTCAAGCTGATCTAATAAGACAATGATTGAGTGTTCCTTATTACAATTATCCAAAATTTCATTAAGCTCGGGCACTTTAAGCTTTTCTACTTTGAGGCAAATCCCTTGATGATTTGAAATGCCTCCTAGTAGATTTTCAATTTCTTCTCTCGATCTATGTCTCCTGGCAAATTTGAGTTCTTTTATGTCTACTTCTTGAAAGAGCTTTTTTTCTGCTTCAATTGTGAAGTTTATTTCATATTTTATTCTATTATTATTATTTATAGCGCCAACAACAGCATGATGGCCATAAATCCAGTAGTCTGAATTTTGCCTTTTTTTAGGGAGTTTTTTAAATCTATTCCTCATGTATTTAAGAATTTAACATTTTTAATTTATTTAGGTTTAAAAATATTAATATTTATTGATTTACCCTCCTTTTTTACATATAAGTCACCCCTTAAGGTTCAATAGACTATGTCTAGGGAAACTTATCTTGAGATGTTGATAAAACTATCTCGGGAGGGGTGCCCGAGTGGTTAAAGGGGACGGGCTGTAAACCCGTTAGCTATGCTTACGTTGGTTCGAATCCAACCCCCTCCACCACGAAAAGGTACCTTAGGGTAGCTTGAAGGAACAAGCGGGTGTAGCTTAGTGGTAAAGCTCCAGCCTTCCAAGCTGATTACGAGGGTTCGATTCCCTTCACCCGCTCCAAGACTAAAGTTGTTTAAAAACTGAGAGGACATAAAAAATGGCTAAAGAAAAATTCGATCGTAGTAAACCGCACTGTAATGTTGGAACTATTGGTCACGTGGATCATGGTAAAACTACTTTGACCGCAGCAATTACAAAAGTATTATCTGAGTCTGGTGGTGCAGAATTCACTGCATACGATGCAATTGATAAAGCACCAGAAGAAAAAGAGCGTGGAATTACAATTTCTACAGCACACGTTGAATATACAACTGATGCAAGACACTATGCTCACGTAGATTGTCCAGGTCACGCTGACTACGTTAAGAACATGATAACAGGAGCAGCTCAAATGGACGGAGCTATCTTAGTTGTTAATGCAGCTGACGGACCTATGCCACAAACACGTGAACACATTTTATTAGCACGTCAAGTTGGTGTTCCAGCAATTGTTGTATACTTAAATAAAGTTGATCAGGTTGACGATGCTGAATTGCTTGAACTTGTTGAAGTTGAAATAAGAGATATTCTAAATGAGTATGATTTTCCTGGTGATACAACTCCGATTGTTAAAGGATCTGCATTAGCTGCAGTTGAGAGCCGAGATGATGAGATTGGTAAGAATTCTATTGCAGAATTAATGAAAGCTGTTGATGAATTTATTCCACAACCAGAAAGAGATAAGGATAAGCCATTCCTTATGCCAATTGAGGATGTATTTTCAATCTCTGGAAGAGGAACAGTTTGCACGGGTAGAGTAGAAAGTGGAATAGTTAAGGTTGGAGAAGAACTAGAGATCGTTGGCATTAAAGACACTCAAAAAACTACTTGTACTGGAGTAGAGATGTTCAGAAAGCTTCTAGATACTGGAGAGGCTGGAGATAATATCGGTGCTCTTTTAAGAGGTGTTGAGAGAGACCAAGTTGAGAGAGGTCAAGTGCTTGCTCATCCTGGAACTATTACTCCGCATACAAAGTTCAAATGTGAAGCTTATGTTCTTAAAAAAGAAGAAGGTGGAAGACATACACCTTTCTTCACAAACTACAGACCTCAGTTTTATTTCAGAACAACTGATGTAACTGGTGTTTGTCAGCTTCCTGAAGGTACTGAAATGGTTATGCCGGGAGATAATATTTCAATGGAAGTTGAAATGATAGCTCCAATTGCAATGGATAAAGGAGTGCGCTTTGCTATAAGAGAAGGTGGTCGTACTGTTGGCTCCGGTGTTGTAACGGAAATTATTTCATAACTGGAGGAGTGTAGCTCAACTGGTAGAGCACCGGTCTCCAAAACCGGGGGTTGGGGGTTCGAGTCCCTTCGCTCCTGCCAATTAAGAAAAAATTATGAAACCTTTTAAGTTTATACAAGAAGTGAGGAGAGAAGGAGGTAAAGTAACATGGCCTTCTTCAAGAGAAACACTTACAGGATCAGTGATGGTCGTCATTATCACCGCTTTCGCAGCAGTATTTTTCTTGATAATAGATCAAATTTTTAGCTTCGGGCTCGATAGACTGATAGGACTAGCTGTTTAAATGACACATAGATGGTATATTGTGCACGCTTATTCAGGTTTTGAAAAAAAAGTCGCAGCAGCTATTTTAGATAAAGCTAAAACTAAAAACATAGAAGCTTCATTTAGTGAGATTATTGTTCCCACTGAAGAAGTTGTAGAAGTCAAAAAAGGCAAAAAGAGAAATGCTGAAAGAAAGTTTTTTCCTGGTTATGTATTAACCAAGATGGAAATGACTGACGAAACATATCATATGGTCAAGGCACTACCAAAGGTCAGTGGTTTTTTAGGACATACACAAGGAAAACCCTCAGCAGTTCCTGAAAGTGAAATAAATAAGATTTTACAAGACATAGAAGAAGGTGTAACTAGTCCAAAACCTTCTATTACATTTGAAGTAGGCGAGCAAGTCAGAGTAAGTGATGGACCTTTTGCCTCATTTAATGGATTAGTTGAGGAAATTGATGAAGAAAGATCTAGGGTTAAAGTTTCTGTTTCAATATTTGGGCGATCTACACCAGTAGAACTTGAATATACACAGGTAGAAAAGGCATAAAATGGCAAAAGAAATTGAAGGAAAGTTAAAGTTACAAGTCCCAGCCGGACAAGCAAATCCGTCTCCACCAGTAGGACCAGCCCTTGGTCAAAGGGGTATTAATATTATGGACTTCTGCAAAGTATTTAATGAGAAAAGTAAAGGGGAGCAGCCTGGAGTGATGCTGCCTGTTGTGGTTACATATAACACTGACAAAAGTTTTAGTATTGAAATTAAGCTACCACCTGCATCATTTTTTATCAAAGAAGCATTAAAGATAAAGAAAGGATCTAAAGAACCTGGTAGAGATATGATTTCAACTATTTCTACATCACAATGTAGGGACATTGCAGAAAAGAAATTAAAAGATCTAAATGCAAATACTATTGAACAAGGTACAAAAATCATTATTGGCTCTGCAAAATCGATGGGTATTGAGGTAACAAGCTAGTGAATAAAAGAATGAAAGATATCTTGAGTCAAAATGATTTTTCGAAATCATACAATTTAGGTGATGCAATTGAGCTAGTAATAAAATCTTCAACCACCAAATTTGATGAAACAATTGATATATGCATGAATTTAAATATTGATCCCAAAAATGGAGAACAAAATGTTCGGGGTAAATTAAAATTACCAAAGAGTTTAGGTAAGAAAGTAAAAGTGTGCGTCATTGTTCCTGAAGATAAACAGCAAGAAGCTAAGGATGCTGGAGCTGATATAGTAGGTGCTGACGAACTTGTCCAAAAGGTTGAAGCAGGTTTTACAGACTTCGACAGGTGTATAGCTTCGCCAGATATGATGTCAAAAGTTGGTAAGTTAGGGAAGGTTCTGGGACCAAGAAATTTGATGCCGAATCCCAAACTAGGCACTGTTACAAATGATATAAAGCAAGCAATTGATGATGCGAAGGCAGGAGAAATTGAGTATAAAAGTAGTGAGACACTAATACAGGCAGGTATAGCAAAATCAAGTTTTGCAAAGGAAGATATAAAAAAGAATATAAAATTTTTTGTCGAGAAGATTTCAAAAGATCGACCTCCTGGTGTTAAAGGCGATTTTTTAAAAAATATATATTTGAGTCCGACAATGGGACCAGGAGTTAATGTCGACATAAACACTATAGATGGATAAATTATGAAGAGAGAGCAAAAAGAAAATTTTATTAAGAATTTAAAAAGTATTATAGGTGAGAATAGTTTAATACTTGTTTTTCATTATAGAGGAATGTCGATGAATGAAATGACAGATTTGAGAGTTCAATCATTCAATGCCGGCTGTAATATAAAAGTTACAAATAATAGACTTGTAAAATTAGCACTTAAGGAAACCAACAAAGTTGAATTATCTGACTTATTTAACGGACCTACAGCTATAGCTTACTCCAATGATCCAGCTTCGTTAACGAAGTTACTTGTAGATTTTGCAAAGAATAACAACGACTTAGTTGTCTTGGGTGGAATAATGGATAATGAAATTTTAAGTGTTGAAAAAATTGAAATTTTATCTAAATTGCCAACTCTCGAGGAAATAAGGGCACAATTAATAGGTTTGATTAGTTCACCTGCGCAGAAGATAGCTTCAATATTGACTGCACCATCAGGCGACTTAGCAAGAGTATTTAACGCGTATAGTTCAAAATAATATTTTAATTAAGTAAGAAAGGGAATAAAAATGGCTGACCTCCAACAAATAGTTGATCAATTATCTGATCTAACAGTTATAGAAGCTGCAGAGCTTTCAAAGTTATTAGAAGAAAAGTGGGGGGTTTCTGCTGCCGCACCTGTGGCTGTTGCCGCTGCTGGAGCTGCACCTGCGGGAGATGCTGCAGAAGAAGAAAAAGATGAATTCACAATAGTCTTGGCCGCTGCTGGTGATAAAAAAATTAATGTAATTAAAGAAGTTAGAACAATTACTGGTTTAGGTCTCAAAGAAGCTAAAGATATGGTAGAGGGTGCTCCAAAGGAATTGAAGACAGGGGTATCGAAAGACGAAGCAAATGGTTTTAAGGAAAAACTTGAAGCTGCAGGCGCAACTGTAGAACTTAAATAAATTAAATTAATATTTTACTTAATAGTTTGCTAAGCAAACTATTATAAATGGGCGAATACACATTAGTGGTTAATACATTATCATTTACTGAAAGAAAAAGAGTTCGCAAGAACTTTGGAAAACTCAAAGAAGTTTCTAAGTTCCCCAATCTTATTGAAATACAAAAAAAATCGTATGAGGAGTTTCTTTTGGAAGAAATTCATCCATCAAAAAGACCAGATCGCGGACTGCAAAAAGTGTTCAAAAGTGTTTTTCCTCTAGAAGATTTTTCTGGCTCTGCCAGAATAGAATATATTGAATATAGTCTTCAAGAGCCAAAGTTTGATGTTGATGAGTGTCGACAAAGAGATAAAACTTACGCTGCTCCATTAAATGTGAAGTTACGACTTATAGTTTTTGATATTGATGAAGAAACTGAGTCAAGGACAGTAAAAGATATCAAAGAGCAAGAAATATATCTTTGCGACTTACCGTTAATGACGCAAAAAGGAACATTTATTACAAATGGCACTGAGAGAGTGGTTGTAAGCCAAATGCACCGCAGTCCTGGAGTATTTTTTGACCATGATAATGGCAAAACTCATTCAAGTGGAAAACTACTTTTTGGCGCAAGAGTAATCCCTTATAGGGGTTCATGGTTGGATATTGAATTTGATCATAAAGATATTTTGCATTGCAGGATTGACAGAAAGAAAAAAATACCAATTACGACATTTTTAATGTCAATGGGAGTAAAAAGAGATGAGATATTAAATTTATTCTACAGCACAGAAATTTATAATCTGAACGTTAAAGACGGCAAATGGAAGTTTAACTTTAACCCTAAAAATATTAAGACTGGAAAGCTTCAAAAGAGTTTAGTTAATGCAGTCAATGGAAAAGTTGCTGTCAAACAAGGAACAAAAATAAATCCAGTTATTGCAAAAAAATTATATAATGATGGTCTCAAAAATTTACTTATAGATGACGATGAACTAATTGGTAAGTTTATTGCAGATGATATTATCAACGAAAAAACTGGTGAAATTTATCTAGAGGCTTCGGATGAAATTACTAGAGAGTCTATAGAAAAAATAAAAGAACTAAAAATTAGCAAATTACCCATACTTGAAATTGATGGCATTAACGTTGGCTCATTCATTAGGGATACTCTAAGAGTCGACAAGAATTTAAGTCCAGAAGAGGCTGTTGTAGAAATATATAAAGTATTGAGGCCAGGCGAACCACCCAATTTAGAAACAGCGTTTGAAGTATTTAATTCATTATTTTTTAAATCAGAAAAATATGATTTATCCGATGTTGGTCGAGTAAAAATAAACTATAGGTTAAATCTTGACTGTCCAGACTCAATCACAGTTTTAAGGACTGAAGATATTATTGAAGTAGTAAAGACTGTAATGGATTTAAGAACTGGCAAAGGTGAGGTTGATGATATTGATCATCTTGGAAACAGAAGAGTAAGATCTGTGGGCGAGCTTGTTGAAAATCAGTTCAGAATGGGTCTTATAAGAATGGAAAGATCAATTAAAGAGAGAATGAATTCACTTGAAGTTGATGCTGTCACACCACAAGATATAATTAATGCAAAACCATTGGTTGCATCTTTAAAAGAATTTTTTGGAACATCTCAACTTTCTCAGTTTATGGACCAAACAAACCCACTGGCAGAAATAACTCATAAAAGAAGACTTTCGGCTTTAGGGCCTGGTGGCTTAAGCAGAGAAAGAGCGGGATTTGAGGTAAGAGATGTTCACCCAACTCACTATGGAAGAATTTGTCCAATTGAAACACCAGAAGGCCCAAATATAGGGCTGATAAACAGCTTAGCATCTCATGCAAGGGTGAATCAGTATGGGTTTATTGAAAGCCCTTACAGAAAAGTTGTAAATGGTAAAGTTACAAAAGATGTTGAATATTTGCCTGCAATGGAAGAGGCTGACTATACAATCGCGCAGGCAAATAGTGAGATTGATGAAAAAGGAAGCTTCACTACAAAACTAGTTTCGTGTAGGCGTAATGGAGACTTTGTAATGACTATTCCTGATGAAATTAACTACATGGACGTATCACCAAAACAGGTTGTTTCTTGTGCAGCATCACTAATACCATTTCTTGAAAATGATGATGCGAACAGAGCTTTAATGGGTTCTAATATGATGAGGCAAGCTGTACCTCTTATACAAGCAGAGTCCCCACTTGTTGGAACAGGGGTTGAGAAAGTAGTTGCAATAGACTCAGGCGTAACCATTATCGCCAATAGGGATGGTATTGTTGATAAAATAGACGGTAAGCGAATTGTTGTTAGGGTTACAGAAAAAATACAAACAAATGAGTCTGGGGTTGATATTTATACGCTTTTAAAGTTCCAAAGATCAAACCAAAGTACATGCATTAATCAAAGACCATTAGTTAAAGTGGGTGATAAAGTGTCTAGAGGAGATATTATTGCCGATGGTCCTTCAACGCACTTAGGTGAATTAGGTTTAGGTAGAAATGTGGTAGTCGCATTCATGCCGTGGAGAGGTTACAACTTTGAGGATTCTATTCTGATTTCAGAAAAGATTGTTCAGGAAGACAAGTTCACTTCAATTCATATTGAAGAATTTGAGGTAATGTCTCGAGATACAAAATTAGGCTCAGAAGAGATTACGCGAGATATACCTAATGCTGGCGACGAAATGTTACGTAATCTTGATGAAGCAGGCATTGTCTATGTTGGTGCGGATGTAAATCCTGGAGATATTCTTGTAGGAAAAGTAACTCCTAAAGGAGAGAGTCCGGTAACTCCTGAGGAAAAACTACTAAGAGCAATATTTGGAGAAAAAGCAACAGACGTAAAGGATACATCCCTGAAACTACCACCAGGGTCAAGTGGTATTGTTGTAGATGTAAAGGTTTTCAATAGGTATGGAATAGAAAAAGATGACAGAGCCCTCTCAATTGAAAGAGACGAAATTGAAAAGCTTGCGAATGACCGTGAGGCTGAATTAGGAATTCTTAATAGAAATATAAAAGAAAGATTAGGAAACATAATCAAAGGTAAAAGTATATCAGAGCTCCCTGAGGGAATAATGGATCAAAAATTGTTAGATGAAAATGATATAAGCTCTGTAAATCTAGACTCATTATGGAAAGTAAAGCTTCAAAATGCAAAAGACCAAGAGGATATAAACAATTTAAAAAAACAGTATGATGTTGCAAGATCAGCAATTCAATCGCGTTTTGATAACAAAGTTGATAAAGTTCAAAGAGGAGACGAATTGTTACCTGGCGTGATGAAAATGGTTAAGGTTTTTGTAGCTGTGAAAAGAAAATTGCAACCCGGTGACAAGATGGCTGGACGACACGGAAATAAAGGCGTCATAAGTAAAATCGCACCTGTTGAAGACATGCCTTATCTGGAGGATGGAAGGACTGTCGATATAGTATTAAACCCTTTAGGTGTGCCAAGTAGAATGAATGTCGGCCAAATATTAGAAACTCATTTAGGATGGGCATGCGCTGGTATTGGAGAAATTATTAATAAATCAATTGCACAGTACAATGCTACAAATGATCATTCATATATTGGTAATTCTTTGGAGAAAGTTTATGGGTCCGAACAGTATAAAAATGAAATAGCTCCTCTAAATAAGTCAGAGCAAAAAGAACTTGCCATGAATATTTCTTCTGGAGTTCCTATTAAAACACCAGTTTTTGATGGAGCGTCTGAGCATGAAATCTCTGAGATGTTAGAAGTTGCAGGCTTTGATAAAAGTGGACAAACTTTATTATGGGATGGCTTAACTGGAGAGCAGTTTGAGAGAAAAGTCACAGTAGGATACATATATATGTTAAAGCTTCATCACTTAGTTGATGATAAAATTCATGCAAGGTCAATTGGCCCTTACAGTCTTGTAACTCAGCAACCATTGGGAGGTAAAGCTCAGTTTGGTGGCCAGAGATTTGGTGAGATGGAAGTATGGGCTCTTGAAGCTTATGGGGCCGCATATACTTTACAAGAAATTTTAACCGTCAAATCTGATGACGTAGCTGGAAGAACTAAAGTGTATGAAACCATAATACGAGGTGAGGATGTATTCCAATCAGGAACACCTGAATCATTTAATGTTTTAATTAAAGAGATACGATCTCTTGGCCTTAACATAGAATTATCGAACTTAAATTAGGAAATTATATATGAGCCAGTCTTTAATGAACATTTTTAATCCTGCCGCATCAAGAGATGACTTTAATCAAGTTAAAATCTCTATAGCAAGTCCCGAGAGAATTTTATCCTGGTCATACGGTGAAATAAAAAAACCTGAAACGATCAACTATCGAACATTTAAACCTGAAAGAGATGGCCTCTTTTGTGCAAGAATATTTGGTCCAATAAAAGATTATGAGTGCTTATGTGGCAAATATAAGAGAATGAAATTCAAAGGTATAATATGTGAAAAATGTGGAGTTGAAGTAACAAAAAAAGACGTAAGAAGAGAACGCATGGGCCATATTCAACTTGCAGCTCCTGTAGCTCATATTTGGTTTTTAAAATCATTACCAAGCCGCATTGCGCTCATGATGGATATGAAGTTAAAAGACTTAGAAAAAGTACTTTATTTTGAAAAATTTATGGTTACTGAGCCTGGGTTAACACCATTGATCCAAAATCAGCTTTTGGATGAAGAGGAACTAGAAAATGCAAAAGAGGAATATGGCGTAGACTCCTTTTCTGCAGGAATTGGAGCAGAAGCTGTAAGAAAAGTTCTTGAAAGAGTTGAACTTGAGTCTGATCTTGAACTACTAAAATCAAAACTTGCTGAAACCAAAGCAGTCGCACTTTCTGAAAAGCTTATTAAAAGAATTAAAATATTTGAAGCTTTTATATCTTCAGGAAATAGACCTGAATGGATGATTTTAACATCCGTACCAGTAATTCCACCAGAACTTAGACCACTTGTTCCTTTAGATGGAGGAAGGTTTGCTTCATCTGATTTAAACGACCTATATAGACGAGTTATCAATAGAAATAATAGATTATCGAGACTCATAGAATTAAGAGCGCCAGATATCATTATTAGAAATGAAAAGAGAATGCTTCAGGAGTCGGTAGACGCGCTATTTGATAATGGACGCAGAGGCAGAGTAATTACTGGAACCAATAAACGGCCTCTAAAATCACTTGCAGAAATGCTTAAAGGTAAACAAGGTCGATTCAGGCAAAATCTTCTAGGAAAAAGAGTTGACTACTCTGGCAGGTCAGTAATCGTTGTTGGACCAGAACTTAAACTGCACCAGTGCGGCCTACCTAAAAAAATGGCAATAGAATTATTTAAACCATTTATATATGCACGTTTGGAGTCCTTAGGTCTGGCAACTACATTAAAACAGGCAAAGAAAATGGTAGAAAAAGAAAGACCAGAGGTCTGGGATGTGCTTGATAGAGTCATAAGAGAGCACCCAATTATTTTAAATAGAGCGCCAACACTTCATAGGTTGGGTGTTCAGGCATTTGAACCCACCTTAATTGAGGGTAAAGCAATCCAATTGCACCCTTTAGTTTGTACAGCATTTAATGCAGATTTTGATGGTGATCAAATGGCTGTCCATGTACCGCTTAGCTTAGAGGCACAGTTAGAAGCAAGGGTTTTAATGATGTCTACAAATAATATATTAAACCCAGCAAATGGGAAGCCAGTAATTGTTCCAAGTCAGGACATTGTCTTAGGAATTTATTTTCTTTCTCAGGAAAAAGAAAATGAACCTGGTCAGGGAGCTGTGTACAAGGATATTTTTGAAGTTCAACAAGCTATCGAAAATGGCGTAACAACAGTTCATGCGAAAATTGAAGCAAGAATTAATTACATTAATTCTAATGGGAATATTGATGCCAAAAGAATTAGTACAACACCTGGTAGAATGCTTTTATGGAACTTAATACCTCAACATAAAGATCTTGATCCAAAGCTTGTAAATCGTCTTCTTGGCAAGAAAGAAGTTTCGAGCTTAATTGATACCGTCTACAGATACTGTGGACAAAAAGATACAGTTATATTTGCTGATCAATTAATGGCACTTGGTTTTCATTACGCGTACAAGGCCGGCATCTCTTTTGGTAAGGATGATATGATAATACCTGAGACAAAAGAAAAAATGGTTTCAGAAACATCAGTACAAATCGAAAAATATGAAAAGCAATATAATGATGGTCTTATTACTAATAGAGAAAAATATAACAAAGTAATTGATGCCTGGGCTAAGTGCACTGATAGAGTCGCCCAAGAAATGATGAATGAAATTTCCTCAGTCAAAGTGGATGAAGCAACTAAAAGAGAACTTCCTATTAACTCTATATATATGATGGCAAATTCAGGGGCCAGAGGTTCAGCAGCTCAAATGAAGCAGTTGTCTGGAATGCGTGGCCTTATGGCCAAACCATCTGGGGATATTATAGAAACTCCTATTATATCTAATTTTAAAGAGGGGTTAAATGTACTCGAATATTTTAATTCTACTCATGGAGCAAGGAAAGGACTAGCTGACACTGCATTGAAGACAGCTAATTCTGGATACTTGACTAGAAGGTTATGCGACGTTGCACAAGATTGTACCATATCAGATCACGACTGTGGGACTAATAGTGGTGTATGGATATCTGATGTTGTTGAAGGAGGAGAAGTAATAATATCAATTGCAGATAGATTACTTGGAAGATTTTTGCAAAAGGACACTATTCATCCAGTGACTAATGAAATTGTTGCAAAAAAAGATGATTATATTGATGAGATACTTGCTGAGAAAATTGAAACAGCTGGAATACAAAATGCTTATATTCGCTCTCCATTAACTTGCGATAGCAAAAAAGGTATATGTGTGAAGTGCTATGGGCGAGATCTTGCTAGAGGGTTTATGGTTAATGAGGGAGAGGCTGTAGGAATGATTGCAGCTCAGTCTATTGGTGAACCTGGAACACAACTAACCATGAGGACATTCCATATTGGAGGGGCAGCCCAAATCAATGATCAATCTTTTATTGAGATTAATACTAATGGTATTTTCAAAATCCTAAACAAAAATACCGTTGAAGATAGTAACAAGAATTTAATTGTTATGGGAAGAAACTGTCAATTAGCTATTCATGACGAAAATAACAGAGAGCTTGCAAACTATAAAGTCCCTTATGGAACAAAAATACTTGTGGAAGAAGACTCAAAGGTCTCTTCTGGAACTAAAATTTGCGAATGGGATCCATTTACAAATCCTGTTATTTCTGAAAAATCAGGTACCGCCAACTATGTGGATATGGAGGAAGGTATTTCTCTAATAGAAGAAACAGAAGAAAAAACAGGATTAACGTATACCAAAGTTAAGGACTGGAAGTTAGACTCAAAAGGCGCTGATCTTAAGCCAAGAATTACTCTGAGAGATAAAAAAGGTGAAGTAATACTTCTGGCAAATGGAAATGAAGCAAGATATTTCCTACCACCTGATTCTATTTTATCAGTTTCTGATGGTTCTGAAGTCCATGCAGGTGATGTTTTAGCAAGAACACCTAAGGCCGCATCTAAAACAAAAGATATTACTGGCGGATTACCTAGAGTAGCTGAATTGTTTGAAGCCAGAAAACCAAAAGATCATGCAATTATATCTGAAATATCAGGTATTATATCTTTTGGAAAAGATATAAGAGGAAAGCAAAAAGTAATTATTACTCCAGAGAACACTGAAGATGATCCTGTCGAAGTGCTAATTCCAAAAGGTAAGCATGTAGCTTATCAAGAGGGAGAAATTATTGAGAAAGGTGATTACTTACTCGATGGAAACCCTGACCCGCATGATATTTTGGAGATCTTGGGTATAGAAGCTTTAGCAGATTATTTAATTAATGAGGTTCAAGAAGTTTACAGACTTCAAGGTGTTTTAATTAATGATAAGCATATTGAAGTTTTATGTAGACAGATGCTTCAAAAAATTAGCATTACTGATACTGGTGATAGTTCATTTATTAAAGGTGAAGAAATAGATAGATACGAATTCTTAATTACAAATGAACAGCTTACCGCGGAAAATAAGAAACCAGCCACAGGTAAACCAGTTCTTTTAGGTATAACAAAGGCTTCTCTCCAAACTAGGTCATTTATTTCTGCCGCCTCATTCCAGGAGACGACGCGAATACTGACAGACGCATCAATCAAAGGAAAAGTGGATAGATTAGAGGGTCTTAAAGAGAATGTTATCGTAGGTAGGTTAATACCTGCTGGGACAGGAAGAATATTTAATCAGATAGAAAATCAGGCAAAAAATCTTGATAAAGAGGCTAAAATTGAAATCGATGCAATGCAAGCCGCCAAAGAGCAGGAAACAGCAGAAATTCAGGAAAATTCTTGATAATATATGTTGACCAAAACAGACTATTAAGTATTATTCGGCATTCTTAAATAGTAGGCGGTAGAGAAATCTAAACGCTACTTTTTTTAGACTTTTTTTTAATAGTTAACTTTTTATTAGTTTCTAATTGGAGATACTGTATGCCGACTATAAGTCAGTTAATAAGAAAACCTAGAACTAAGGTTCGTAAAAGAAATAAGGTTCCAGCACTAAAAGCCAACCCTCAAAAAAGAGGTGTATGCACAAGAGTTTATACTACAACACCCAAGAAACCTAATTCAGCACTAAGAAAAGTTGCAAGGGTGAGATTAACAAATGGTTTTGAAGTTACAAGTTATATTGGAGGTGAAGGTCACAACCTTCAAGAGCACTCGGTAATTTTAATTCGTGGAGGAAGGGTTAAGGATCTTCCTGGAGTAAGATATCACACAGTAAGAGGGGTTTTAGATACTCAAGGTGTCGGTGAGAGAAAACAACGTCGCTCTTTATACGGAGCTAAGAAACCAAAATAATTATGTCAAGAAGAAGAAAAGCACAAGTTAGAAACATTTTACCTGATCCAGTGCACAATAGCACTGTGCTTACAAAGTTCACCAACGCAATTATGCTTGATGGAAGAAAGACAGTGGCAGAAGCGATCATCACTAAGTCATTTACAAATATTCAAAATAAAACGGGAGAGTCACCGATGAGTATTTTTAATAAAGCAATCGAAAATGTAAGGCCTCTGGTAGAGGTAAGATCTAGAAGAGTTGGAGGAGCAACATACCAGGTTCCTGTTGAGGTTAAGGGGAACAGATCTCAAGCATTAGCTATTAGATGGCTAGTCAACGCTATAAGGAATAGAAAAGAAAAAAGTTTAATGGAAAAATTAAGTTCAGAATTAATGGATGCAGCTGGCAATAAAGGTTCTGCGATTAAGAAAAGAGAAGATACTCATAAGATGGCTGAGGCAAATAAAGCATTTGCTCACTTTAGGTGGTAACAATGATAAGGGAGTATCCATTAAACAAGTATAGAAATATTGGCATCATGGCTCACATAGATGCTGGAAAGACAACTACTACTGAGCGAATACTCTATTACACAGGAAAAAGTCATAAGATTGGAGAAGTGCACGACGGTGCAGCCACAATGGACTGGATGGAGCAGGAACAAGAGCGTGGTATTACTATTACATCCGCCGCAACTACTTGTTTTTGGAATGACCATAGGATTAATATTATTGACACTCCTGGACACGTTGATTTTACAATCGAAGTTGAGCGTTCTTTAAGAGTACTCGATGGGGCAGTTGCAGTGTTTGATGGCGTTGCTGGTGTGGAGCCACAAACTGAAACTGTTTGGAGACAAGCAAATAGATACAATGTACCAAGAATGTGTTTCGTTAATAAAATGGATCGCACCGGCGCTGACTTTTACAAGTGTTTGGACATGATCAAAGATCGACTTCAGGCAAATGCATTAGTTTTACAAATACCTTATGGAAGTGAATCAAATTTAAAAGGTGTGATTGATTTAGTTAAGAACAAGGCAATTGTGTGGGCAAATGAGGACCTTGGAGCTAAGTATGAATACACAGATATCCCTGAGGAATTGAGAGATACCGTTGAAAAATATCGATCTGAAATGGTCGAAATGGCCGTCGAACAAGATGAAGAAGTCCTTGAAAAATATTTAGATGGAGATGAACCAGATGAAGAAACGCTAATCAGGTGTATCAGAAAAGGAACAATTAATTTTGAATTTGTTCCAATTTTAACCGGAAGTGCTTTCAAAAATAAAGGTGTCCAGCCTTTGTTAGACGCAATTGTGAATTTCATGCCTGATCCAAGTGAGGTTCAGCAGGCAACTGGTAATATTCCAGGAAAAGAAGAAGAGGAAGTAAGAATAGCATCGGACAATGAACCTTTCTCTGCATTAGCATTCAAGGTAGCCAACGATCCCTTCGTAGGTTCTCTTACATTTACTCGAATATATTCTGGTAAATTAGAGGCTGGTTCAACAATTTTAAATTCTGTTAAAGGAGATAAAGAAAGAATTGGCCGTATGCTTTTGATGCACGCTAACAATAGAGAAGACATAAAAATTGCGTACGCAGGTGATATTGTTGCGATTGCTGGTTTAAAAGATACGATAACTGGTGAAACTTTATCAGATGCCCAAAAACCAATTATCCTAGAATCCATGGATTTTCCGGATCCAGTTATTGAGATTGCTGTTGAGCCAAAGACAAAAGCTGATCAGGAAAAAATGGGAGAAGCACTGGCAAGATTAGCAAAAGAAGATCCATCATTCAGGGTTACCTCAGATGAAGAATCTGGACAAACAGTAATAAAAGGAATGGGAGAACTTCACTTAGACATTATTGTCGATAGGATGAAGAGAGAGTTCAATGTAGAGGCCAATGTAGGAGCTCCTCAAGTTGCTTATAGAGAAACCATTTCTAAAAATATGGAAGTAACATATACACACAAAAAGCAAAGTGGTGGTGCAGGGCAATTTGCAGAGGTTAAGATAATTGTCGAGGGTTGCGAGCCAGGAACTGGAAGAATATTTGAAGATAAAATTAAAGGTGGAAATATTCCTAAGGAATACATTCCAGGTGTAGAGAAAGGAATAGAAGGAGTAGCCGATACTGGAGTCATAGCCGGTTTTCCAATAATTGATTATAAGGTGACTCTTATAGATGGGAAATACCATGATGTAGACTCAAGCAGTCTTGCATTTGAAATAGCTGGGCGAATGGCGTTTAAGGATGCCTGTCAAAAAGCTAATCCAAAGTTATTGGAACCAATAATGAGAGTTGAAGTTGTTACGCCTGAAGAATTTATGGGAGATGTAATAGGGGATTTAAGTAGTCGAAGGGGTCAAGTAAGTGGAAGTGAAGCAAGAGGTAATACAACTGCTATTAGTTCGATGGTTCCTCTGGCTAATATGTTTGGCTATGTAAACACTCTGCGATCTATGACACAGGGAAGAGCTCAATATTCTATGTTTTTTGATCATTATGAGCAGGTTCCACAAAATGTACAAGATGAGGTAAAAGCGAAATTCGCTTAATCAGAGTAATGGAAAATCAAAATATTAAAATTAGACTTAAAGCTTTTGACCATGGGGTTCTGGATAAGTCATCTGTTGAAATAGTGGATACAGCAAAACGCACTGGTGCAATGGTTAAGGGTCCAATTCCACTTCCTACCAATAATGAAAAATTTACTGTTTTAAGGTCACCTCACGTAAATAAAAAGAGCAGAGAACAATTTGAGATAAGAACGCATAAGCGTTTAATTGAGATCGTAGATCCAACCCCTCAAACAGTAGATGCACTTATGAAATTAGATCTAGCATCGGGAGTTGATGTAGAAATTAAGTTATAGATATGAGAACAGGAATTATCGCAAAAAAAATAGGAATGAGTAACTTGTATACACAAAGTGGTACGAATATTCCAGTGACTGTCTTGCATATTGATCAATGTCAGATAGTTGAAAGAGTTGAGTCTACGGATACAAATGCTGACAAAGTTTTAGTAGGAGCATGTAAATTAAAAAAGGCAAATAAGGCTCAGAAGGGATTTTTTGAAAAGAAAAAGAGTGACGCCTTTAAGTACCTCAGAGAATTTTCAATAGATAAAGACACTGAATTAAAGTCTGGCGACCAATTGAATGCGAGTCATTTCCAGGAAGGCCAATTTATCGATGTGTCTGGTTTAACAAAGGGTAAAGGATTTGCTGGAGTGATGAAAAGGCATAATTTTTCAGGCTTGAGAGCATCTCATGGAGTTTCTGTATCTCATAGAAGTGCTGGATCAACAGGACAGTGCCAGGATCCAGGTAAGGTCTTTAAAGGAAAAAAAATGGCAGGTCAGTATGGTGATGTTCATAAAACACTTCAAAACTTACAAGTAGTAAAAATTGATGCAGCAAAAAATATTATTTGCATAAAGGGAGCGACACCTGGTGCTCGAGGTACCTGGCTAGTGGTTGAAGACTCTATTAAGAGAAATGACATTAAAGAAGTTGAAGGTACTTCTGTACAAGCAGAAAAATCGACTAAAAAGGATAAATAGGAATGCATGTAGAACTAAATAAAATGAATGGTAAGAGCACAGAGTCCATGGAGCTCAATGATACTATCTTTAATTTAAAGCCTGATTTTTCAGTTATAAGTTCTCTTGTAAGATGGAATGAGTCTAATAAAAAACCCCAACGAGCGAGAACCAAAAATCGTTCAGAGGTTGCAGGTACAACACAGAAATTAGGTAGGCAAAAAGGTAGTGGTGGTGCAAGACATGGCTCTAAGAAAGCAAATATTTTCAGAAGTGGTGGTATGGCTCACAACCTTAGAGGAGTAAGGTCGTTAAAAAAACTACCAAAACGCTTAAGAAACTTGGCCGTTAAACATATATTATCTGAAAAAGTAAAATGTAATGATCTAATATTAATAGACAAACTTAAGATCGCTGAGCCAAAAACTAAGATCTTAAAGAGTTATTTAGACAAACAAAAAATTAACTCTGCATTGTTTTTAGAAGGTGAAACACCTAACCAAAATTTATCTCTTGCAGCGAGAAATTTAAAAGACATTAAGTATTTAAGTGTTAAATCAGTGAATGCTCTTGACCTTTTGAGGCATCAGAAATTGATTATAAGTAAAGATGCATTAGCTCAACTAGAAAAGAATTATAAATAAAATGCCTAGCATTAAAGATTTTAAAACCATTATTAAGCCTATTATCACTGAGAAGTCTTCTTTAGGTGCAGAATTTAATCAAGTTACGTTTCAGGTTAATAAAACTAGTAATAAGAAAGAAATAAAAACTGCAATAGAAAATATATTCAAAGTAAAAGTTAAAAAAGTGAATACTTCAATTGTAAAAGGTAAGTTAAAAGCATTTAGGGGCTCACTTGGAAAAAGATCTGATTACAAAAAAGCTTTTGTAACTCTAGAAGAAGGCCAAACAATTGATATTAACGTGGGAGTATAATAAAAAATGCCTTTAAGAAAATTCAGACCAAATACTCCCGGAACACGTGGACTAACACTTGTTGATAAAAAAGGTTTATGGACTGGTAAACCAGTGAAGTCTCTAACAGCTGGACTTTCAAAAAAAGGTGGAAGAAATAATACAGGCAGAATTACAATGAGACGAAAAGGCGGTGGTCATAAAGCAAAATATAGGATTATTGATTTTAAAAGAAATAATACTGAAAGTGCAACTGTTGATAGAATTGAATATGATCCAAATAGATCTTCTTACATTGCATTAATTACATATACTGACGGAACTAAAAGTTATATCCTTGCGCCAAAGGACTTAAAAGCTGGTGACCAAGTAATATCAGGTGAAAAAAAAGAAATTAGAATTGGCAATTGTATGCCCATGTCTGATATCCCGGTTGGAATAGATATACATAACATTGAGTTAAAAATTGGAAGCGGCGCACAATTAGCCAGATCTGCCGGTTCCTCAACTCAGATTGTTGGTAAGTCTGATGGATACGTAGCTATTAAGTTGCCCTCTGGCGAGCAAAGAAAAGTAAGAGAAGAATGCAGAGCTACAATCGGTATTCTGTCAAATATTGATAAGAAAAACCAAAAATTAGGGAAAGCTGGAAGAAAAAGATGGCTAGGTGTTAGACCATCTGTAAGAGGTGTAGCTATGAATCCAATTGATCACCCTCATGGTGGGGGAGAAGGCAAAACATCAGGTGGTCGAGATCCTGTCACTCCATGGGGAAAACCTACTAAGGGAAAAAAGACAAGAAATAATAAAAGAACAGATAAATATATTATCAAGAGAAAAACTGACAAAAAAGCAAGGATAGAGGTTTAAATGACGAGATCTGTTTGGAAAGGACCATTTGTTGATAGTCATCTATTAAAGAAAGTTAAGGCAGCAGGAGATGGTGGCAAAGGAGGTGTTATTAAAACATGGTCAAGAAGATCTACTATATTGCCTGAGTTTGTAGGAGTTAACTTTGCTGTGCATAATGGTAAAAGGTTTATTCCAGTCAACGTTACTGAGGATATGGTAGGCCATAAACTAGGAGAGTTTTCACCAACAAGAACTTTTAATAGTCATACTGGAGATAAAAAAACTAAATAATTATGAAACACTTAATAAGAAAAGATAATGAAGCTTATGCTATTTTAAGAAATTTGAGGGTTAGTCCCTCAAAAGCTAATATTGTTCTTGAAATGATTAGAGGAAAGAAGGCTTCTGAGGCAATTAACCTTCTAAAATTTTCTTCAAGAGGTATTGCTAAAGATATTAGTAAGATACTAAATAGTGCGATAGCGAATGCTGAAAACAATCATCAACTAGATATAGACATTTTACAGGTAACAGAAGCTTATTGTGGAAAGAGTATGGTCATGAAGCGATGGAGACCAAGAGCAAAAGGTAGGCCAGGAAGAATAAATAAGCATCTAACTAATGTTACGATTAAAGTTGCAGAAGTGCAAAATAAGAAATTGGAGAAAGAAGCATAGAATATGGGACAGAAAGTAAATCCTATTGGACTTAGATTAATTCTTAATAAAAAATGGCAATCCAAATGGTATGCCAACAAGAAAGAATTTGGTTCATTTTTGCAGGAAGATCTTAAAATCAGATCTTATCTTGAAAAAAAACTGAAAAAATGTGCCGTAGCTAAAATACAGATTGAAAGACCAGCAAAGAAGGCTCAAGTAACTATTTATTCAGCTCGACCAGGATTAATTATTGGTAAAAAGGGTAGCGATATAGAAAAGCTAAAAAAGAAAATTTCAGAATTTACATCTGACGATGTTTCAATAAATTTGGTTGAGATCAGAAAGCCAGAGGTTGAAGCTCAACTAATAGCTGATGCAATTGCAGAACAACTTGAGAGAAGGGTTTCATTTAGAAGAGCAATGAAAAGATCTGTTCAATCTGCAATGAGACTAGGAGCTGATGGTATAAGAGTAAATTGTGGAGGTCGTCTTGGCGGAACTGAAATCGCTAGAACAGAGTGGTATAGGGAGGGAAGAGTTCCACTGCACACATTTAGAGCAAATGTTGATTATGCAATAGCAACTGCGCAAACTACATATGGCGCATGCGGCATCAAAGTATGGATTTATAAAGGAGACATAGACGATAATGCTCCTCACGAAATGGAAAATAATCCAAATAAATTAGGATAAATTATGTTACAGCCAAAAAAAACAAAATTCAGAAAAGCTCACAAAGGTAGGATTAAAGGCGTTGCAACATCTGCTACAAGTCTGAACTACGGAACTTATGGGCTAAAGGCCTTAGAAGCTGAGAGGATTACAGCCAGACAAATAGAAGCAGCAAGGGTTGCAATGACAAGGTTTATGAAAAGAGCGGGACGTGTTTGGGTTCGAATATTTCCAGATGTTCCGGTATCAAAAAAGCCAACAGAAGTAAGAATGGGTAAAGGAAAAGGTTCGCCAGAATTTTGGGCATGTCGGGTGAAGCCAGGAAAGATTTTATTTGAAGTTGACGGTGTATCACAATCGATAGCAAAAGAAGCTTTTGGAAGAGCTTCCTCAAAGCTACCGATTAAGACCAAAGTAGTTGGACAACTGATAAAATAAAGGAAAAAGATGAAAATAGAAGAAATAAGAAAAAAAACAAATGATCAGCTTAAAACAGAGTTGAGCAACCTATATAAGGAGTCCTTTAACTTAAGATTCCAAAAAAGCTCTGGTCAGTTGGAAAATACCTCTCGTATATATAAAGTTAGAAAGCTAATAGCAAGAATAAAAACAATAATGAATGAAAAATTAGGAAATTAATATGCCAAAAAAAATACTTCAGGGTACAGTAATCAGCAATAAACAAGATAAGACAATCACAGTGCTAGTTGAAAGAAAGTTTAAGCATCCTTTTTTAAAGAAAGTTATTAGGCGCTCAAAAAAGTACAGTGCACACGATCCTGAAAATCAATTTAATACTGGTGATAAGGTAAAGATAATGGAGTCAAAACCAATTTCAAAACTTAAAAGATGGGTAGCTGTAAGTTAGATGATACAGGTTGAATCAAGACTAAGTGTAGCAGATAATTCAGGGGCAAAAGAAGTTCTTTGTATAAAAGTATTAGGTGGATCTAAAAGAAGATTTGCATCAGTTGGTGATATAATAGTGGTAACAGTAAAAGATGCTATTCCCAAAGGAAAAGTAAAAAAAGGTACAGTCCATAAAGCTGTGATAGTAAGGACAAGAAAAGAATTAAAGAGAGTTGATGGCAGTACAATAAAATTTGACTCAAATGCAGCGGTTCTTATTAATACTCAGGGCGAACCAGTGGGTACAAGAATATTTGGCCCAGTTTGCAGAGAACTAAGAATGAAGAAACAAATGAAAATTATTTCACTTGCTCCGGAGGTTTTATAATGTCTATGAGAATAAAAAAAGGGGACCAAGTAACTGTAAATACAGGAAAAGATAAAGGAAAAGAAGGTGAAGTCATTATGATATTAGGCGACAAAGCTGTCGTAAAGGGTGTAAACATGTCAAAAAAACACCAGAAGCAAGACCAAAAAAATGAAGGAGGCATTATCAATAAAGAAATGCCAATAACTCTGTCAAACATAATGCTGCTTGATAAGAAAACAAAAAAAGGAACACGGGTGGGCTATTCTTTTTTGAAAGATAATAAAAAGGTAAGAATAAATGTTAAAACAGGAGAGCAAATTGATGGATAATTATACTCCAAGACTTAAAGAGCTCTATACCGAAACAATAGTACCAAAGTTAAAAGAAAAGCTATCTAGGCAAAACACTCTTTCATTGCCAAAATTGTCTAAAGTATCTTTGAATATGGGATTAGGGGATGCTGTGAATGATAATAAAGTAATACAATCAGCATCTGACCAACTTGCAGTTATTTCTGGACAGTTGCCATTGGTTACAAAAGCAAGAAAATCCATTGCTACATTTAAAATTAGAGATGGAATGCCGCTGGGAGTAAAGGTTACTCTCAGAGGTCATAGAATGTACGAATTTATTGACAGACTTGTGACTATTGCTTTGCCAAGAATCAGAGATTTTAGAGGCTTAAATAAAAATAGCTTTGATGGTCAAGGCAATTATTCTTTTGGCATTAAGGAATGCACAATATTCCCTGAAATTAATATAGATAAAATTGACAAAACTCGTGGCTTGGATATTGCAATTTGTACAACGGCAAAGAATGATGATGAGGCATTACTTCTTTTGAAATTTTTAAATTTTCCAATAATAGATTAGGTAAAGATATGGCAAAAAAAAGCTCTATAGAAAAAAATAAACGCAGAATTCAAATGTCGGAAAAGGATTTAAATAAGAGATCTCAATTAAAAGAACTTATTATGAATAAATCTACTCCGATTGATGAAAGATTTCAGGCCCAATTAAAGTTGTCCAAACTTCGAAGGAATGGAGCGAGAACAAGGGTTAGAAATAGATGTGAATTGACTGGAAGGCCTAGAGGTTATCATAAAAGAGTAAGACTATCTCGTATAGCTCTCAGAGAATTAGCTTCAAAGGGTCAAATACCAGGAATGAATAAATCAAGTTGGTAGAAAGGAAAATATATGTCATTACAAGATCCATTATCAGATTTATTTAGCAGAATAAGAAATGCACAAATGCGCAATAAGCCAATTGTTTCTTCTCCTGTTTCTAAGATGAGAGAAAGTATATTAGAAGTTTTGAAAAATGAGGGGTACATAAGAGGTTATGCTCGCACTAAACATACATCAGGAAAAGAAGAATTAGATATAGAATTGAAGTATGATGATAGAGGTCCTGTAATATCAGATATTACAAGAATTTCTAAGCCGGGAAGAAGGGTTTATTCCGGGGCTGAGAGAATACCTTATGTTCATAATGGTCTGGGTATATCTATCATCTCTACATCAAAAGGTGTCATGACCGATACTGATGCGCGAGCGCAAAAAGTTGGTGGTGAAATAATCTGTAAGGTCTTTTAATTATGTCAAGAGTTGGTTCAAAAGAAATAACGATACCCGATACTGTTAAAGTAAATGTGCAGGATGGTATTTTCATGGCTGAGGGTCCAATGGGGAAACTTGTATCTCCTCTAAATGAAGATATTGAAATTAATATTGAGGAAAATATTATCAAAATGAAGCCCAAGAGTGAAAACAAATCTCTTTTGCCATTCTGGGGGTTGCAGAGAAATATTGTAAACAACATTATAATTGGCGTAAGTGAAGGATTTTCAAAAAAATTAGAAATGAATGGTGTTGGGTATAGAGCTACTCTTAAAGGCAAAGTACTCGAATTAATGCTCGGTTTTAGTCATCCAATTAATTATGACATTCCAGAGTATATCTCGGTATCTGTTGATAAGCAGAACAATATTGAAATAAAGGGTCCTAATAAACAATTAGTAGGACAAACAGCTGCAGAAATCAGATCATTTAGAGGACCTGAGCCTTATAAAGGTAAGGGAATTAAGTATGTAGACGAGTATATTAATCGAAAAGAAGGTAAGAAAAAATAATGTCTATTTCAAGTAAACAAAAAAGATCCAATAGAATTAGATACAAACTTAAGAAGAACAATAAAGGTCTTCCAAGACTTTCTGTATTTAAATCTTCAAAATGTCTCTATGTGCAAATAATTGATGATAATCAAGGCAAAACTATTTGCAGTGCATCATCAGTAAAGTCAGCTAAACAGAAAAACGCATGTAATATTGAAAATGCAAAAATACTTGGAGCAGAAATTGCCAAGGCCGCCAAAGAGAAGGGAATTACAAACATTTATCTTGATCGTGGACCAAATATTTATCATGGAATTATCAAAAATATTGCAGATGAAGCAAGATCAAACGGCTTAAGTTTTTAAGGAAAAAACTATGAATAAAGAAAATAAAAATAGAGAAAAAGATCAAAACGGTGTTGAAATAAAAGATAAGCTAGTTGCAATTAATAGAGTAACTAAGGTTGTCAAAGGTGGAAGACGCTTTGGTTTCGCAGCATTAGTAGTTGCAGGAGATGAGTCAGGAAAAGTCGGCTTTGGCCATGGAAAAGCTAAAGAGGTTCCAGAAGCAATAAAGAAGGCCACTGACTCAGCAAAAAAGACACTTATTAAAGTGCCCCTTAGAGAGGGTAGAACACTGCATCATGATATAGTTGGTGTACATGGTTCATCCAAAGTAGTTATGAGATCTGCTCCATCCGGTACAGGAATAATTGCTGGTGGTTCTGTGAGAGCAGTATTTGAACTTCTTGGAGTTCAAGATATAGTTGCAAAATCTGTCGGAAGTACTAATCCATACAACATTATAAGAGCTGCTGTTGAAGGCTTAAAAAATCAAAAATCACCTAAAATAATAGCTGCAAGAAGAAGTAAAAAAGTTGGAAATATCACCTCAGCGAGAGAATCATCATGAGTAAGAAAATAAAAATTACTCTAACAAAAAGTACAATTGGTTCTCAAAAGGATCAGATTGCAACTGTAAGAGGTTTAGGTTTAAGAAAATTAAATAGCCACGTGATACTTAATTCTACTCCTGCAATTAGCGGAATGGTAAAAAAAGTTGAGCATTTAATTAAAACGGAAGAGCAATAAAATGAAATTAAATGAAGTAGTAAAACATAGTTCTTATAGATCAAAGAAAAGAGTAGGAAGAGGTATTGGATCAGGAAAAGGTAAGACGTCAGGAAGCGGACATAAAGGACAAAAAGCTAGGTCAGGGGCAGCAATAAATGGTTTTGAAGGTGGCCAAATGCCACTTCATAGAAGACTTCCTAAATTTGGCTTCAAAAACTTTGCAAAGAAAAATTATTATGAATTAAATTTAGATTCAATTCAAAAACTAATAGATAAGAATTCTATAAAAGAAGATCAGTCGATTAATATTCATCTTTTAAAAAAGTTAGGAATATTAAAAAATAAAGATAAAAGATTTCTTAAAATTCTTGGTACAGGTGAGCTAAGTGCAAAAAATCCTATTGAGTGCGTGAAAGTTACAAAATCAGCTGAGGATAAGATAAAAAAGCTTGGTATAGAACTAAAGATCAATCAAGGGAAATAGTTATAATGGCATCAGCTGCTGAAAAATTAGCATCTAACTTTAATTTTAGCGTATTTTCGAAAGCTACAGAACTGAAACGAAGAATTTGGTTTACTTTAGGGGCTTTAATTATTTATAGATTCGGCACCTACATTCCATTGCCTGGAATTGATATAGAGCAATTGAAATTACTTGTGGAAACAAACCAAAGTGGAATACTTGGAATGTTTGACGTTTTTGCAGGTGGTGCGATAAGCCGTATGGCCATATTTGCGTTAGGAATCATGCCATATATATCTTCTTCAATCATAATGCAGCTGATGACGAGTGTGTCGCCGCACTTAGCCAACCTTAAAAAAGAGGGCGAGCCTGGAAGACGTAAAATTACTCAATATACAAGATATGGAACAGTAATATTAGCGTTGCTTCAGGGATATGGTATCTCAGTAGGCCTTGAATCAGCGGGTAAAGTTGTAACAGATCCCGGTCTATTCTTTAGATTATCGACTACGATTACCTTAACAGGTGGAACGGTATTTTTAATGTGGCTTGGTGAGCAAATTACAAGTCGTGGTATAGGAAATGGTATTTCCTTAATAATATTTTCAGGAATTGTAGCTGAAATTCCAAGCGCTCTTATTAATACTATGACCTTGGGAAGGCAGGGAACTATATCCACAATCACACTATTACTCTTATTAATAATGATTATTGCAATCGTAGTTTTCATTGTTTTTATGGAAAGAGCTCAAAGAAGGTTGATAGTTCAATACCCAAAAAGACAAATGGGTAATAAAATGTTTGCTGGTGATAGTTCTCATTTACCCTTAAAACTTAATACTGCTGGAGTAATTCCTGCAATTTTTGCATCTTCAATACTATTGCTTCCAATAACCATTGCAAATTTTAATGTATCAGCTGAGTCTGGACTTTTAAATGATATTGCGGCTCTTTTAGGCAGAGGACAACCTGCCTATATGCTACTTTATGCTTCTGCAATAATCTTTTTTGCTTTTTTCTATACTTCAATTGTTTTTAATCCGACTGAAACTGCAGATAATCTTAAAAGGCAAGGTGGATTTATCCCCGGAATACGCCCTGGAGAAAAAACAGCTGAGTATATTGATTTTGTCCTTTCTAGGATCACAACCATAGGCGCAATGTATTTAGCTTTCGTTTGTATTTTGCCAGAAATATTAATATCTCAATATTCAATTCCTTTTTATCTAGGAGGTACATCCTTACTTATTGTTGTAGTAGTGGGCATGGATACTGTTGGACAAATACAAAGTCACTTGTTTGCCTATCAGTATGAATCTCTTATCAAAAAATCGCGATTGAGAGGATCAAGGCGATGAATATAGTTTTGTTTGGACCCCCAGGTGCCGGCAAAGGAACTCAAGCAAAGTTGATATGTGAAAAATATTTCCTTAATCATCTTTCTACAGGTGATTTATTAAGAAAAGAAAGCAGCAAAGAAACAAATTTAGGTATTCAAATAAAAAATACAATAAATGATGGTAAATTAGTATCGAATGAAACGACGATTGAATTGATAAAGCAATTCATAGATGAGAATAAAAATAATAAGAAGGGCTTCTTGTTTGATGGCTTTCCAAGAAATAAAAAACAGGCTGAGTTACTTGACCATTTAATGGTAAGCATTAATGAAAAAATACTTTGTGTAATTTTGCTTAATGTCAACGAAAATGTATTAAAGGAAAGAATTATGAATAGAAGTACAACAGAAGGTCGATCTGATGATAATTTGGAAACATTGTCTAAGAGACTGCATACTTATTCTTCTGAAACAGAGCCTTTAATCGAATACTATTCTTCTCAGAATCTTGTCAGAAAAGTGCTCGGAACAGGAGCAATAAGTGATATAAATCAAGGTATTAGCTCTCATATAGAGGCCTCTTTAAATGCTTGACCAATTGATCAATAATCATATAATCCCGCATTCTCTCAATAATTCTTTTTTTAGGTTCTAATCATGGCAAGGATCGCTGGTATAAACATTCCAACACAAAAGAAGCTAAAAATAGCACTCACATATGTATACGGTATTGGCAACAAGGTTTCTAACGATATTTGTTTAAAAGCAAACGTAGATTCAAATGCAAGAGTTCAAGATTTATCAGAGTCAGAAATTAAAAATATATCAGATGTCATATCTTCCTCATTTTTAGTTGAAGGTGACTTAAGAAGAGAAGTTTCAGGTAACATAAAAAGATTAAAAGATTTAGGAACTTATAGAGGTGTCAGGCATAGAAGAAATTTACCTTGTAGAGGTCAAAGAACTCACACTAACGCTCGAACAAAAAAAGGTAAAGCAATAGCAATTGCGGGTAAGAAGAAAGTTACTAAATAATTATGGCTGAAATAAAGTCAACAAAAAAAAAGAAGCAAAGAAAAAGTATTATTTCTGGGCTCGCCTATATAAATGCGACCTTTAATAATACAATGATTACTATTACGGACGAGCAAGGCAATAGCATTGCCTGGTCTTCTGCAGGAGTTAAAGGCTTTAAAGGATCTAGAAAATCAACTCCTTACGCAGCTCAAATAGCTGCGGAAGACGCTGGGACAAAAGCTAAAGAATTTGGGTTAAAGAATTTACAGGTATTCGTTAAAGGTCCAGGTGGTGGTCGTGAGTCCGCTCTTCGTGCCCTGCAGACTATAGGATTTTATATAACTTCAATAAAAGATACCACGCCCATTCCACATAATGGCTGCAGACCGCCAAAGAAGAGAAGAGTTTAGTTTTTTATAAGAGGAATAACCATGAGTATAATAAATAATTGGCAAACATTAATTAAGCCATCTAAATTGAAATTAACGAACGATGAAAACTCGCAGTATAAAGCTACCTTAGTAGCAGAACCTTTAGAAAGAGGTTTTGGATTAACTTTAGGCAATGCTTTAAGAAGGGTTCTTTTATCTTCGTTGCAAGGCACCGCAGTTACGGCTATTAAAATAGACAATGTCCTTCATGAATTTTCTTCTATAGATGGTGTTCGTGAAGACGTTACTGATATTGTTTTGAATATTAAATCTTTATCTTTAAATATGCATTCAGAGGGGGTCAGAAAGATGAACTTGAATGTAACAGGTCCAGGTGAAATTACAGCGGGTATGATTAATACGCCTTCAGAGATAGATATTATAAACCCTGAATTAGTAATATGTAACCTAGATGATAATACAGAATTCAATATGGAATTAACTGTAGCTAAAGGAAAAGGTTATGTTGCTGCTGAGCATAATAAACCTGAAGACTCTGCCATAGGATTAATACCTATTGACTCAATCTTTAGTCCAGTAAAACAAGTGTCATACAGTATTGAAAATACAAGAGAAGGAAAAGTTTTAGATTATGACAAATTAATTCTTACCATTGAAACCAATGGATCAGTAACACCTGATGACGCTATTGCTTTTGCAGCAAGGATCATTCAGGACCAACTTCAGTCTTTTATTAATTTTGAAGAGCCTGAAGAAATACAAGAGGAGCCTGATACTTTAGAGCCCCAATTTAATAAAAACTTATTAAGAAAGGTTGAAGAACTCGAACTTTCTGTGAGGTCAATGAATTGTCTTCGCAACGATAATATAATCTACATAGGCGATCTTGTCCAAAAAAGTGAAATTGAAATGTTAAGAACACCAAATTTTGGTAGAAAGTCACTTAACGAAATTAAAGAAGTTTTAGGAACTATGTCTCTTTACCTTGGCATGGAAGTACCAAATTGGCCACCCGAAAATATTGAGGAACTTGCAAGAAAGATTGAGGATCCATATAACTAACCATGAGACACGGCATAGCAAAACGAAAACTTAATAAAACATCTACTCATAGATTAGCTATGTTAGAGAATATGGCTGTTTCACTAATAAAACATGAAACAATCAAAACCACGTTACCAAAAGCAAAAGAATTAAGGCCATTTGTTGAAAAAATTATCACACTTGGAAAGAAAAATAAGCAATCATCAAGAACAAATGCATTTGCTTCTCTCAGAGATAAAGAGGCCGTAACTAAGGTGTTTGGTGATCTCTCAGAAAGATTCAAGGAGAGAAATGGCGGATATTGTAGGATTATAAAAGCTGGTTACAGAACTGGAGACAATGCACCCATGGCATTTATCCAAATTTTGGAACAAGGTAAATAATTTATATATTACATTCATTTCTTTTTCATTCATAAAATTTTGTGAGCTCGAAAAAATTAATCATAGTTGATAGAGACTCAGCTGGAATAAGGTTAGATAAATTTTTGAAGGAACAACTAGCAATCCCTTTTTCATTGATACAAAGAGAAATCAGAAAAAAAAATATTAAAGTAAACAAAAAAAAATCAAGTAGTAATTACAGGCTACTAGAGGCTGACCAAATTATAGTATTTAAAGAATATACAACTAATGTTGATAAGAATATAGATATTACAGTTCCAGAAAGTTTAAAATCTAAAATTAAGAAATCTGTTGTTTTTAGAAATAAAAATTTTGTCGTAATAAATAAATGGAGCGGCATAGCCTGTCAAAGAGGTTCAAAAATTAATATTTCGATTGATGATTTAATCAAATTTCTTGCAACTGAAAACGATACGCCAAAATTAGTACACAGATTAGACAAGGATACTTCTGGATTGTTAATTGTTGCTTTAAATCTCAATGCAGCAAGATTTTTCCATAAGCTACTATCAACTAAAAAGATTACAAAAACATATTTTGCTATCGTAAAAAATAAACCAAAAAAGAATAAAGGTATATTTAATGATAGATTGAGTAAGATGGGAAAAATTTTGGATGCGAGTACTAAGTATGAAGTAATAAAAGAACTTAAAAATAAGCTTTATTTTATTAAGCTACAACCATCCTCAGGAAGAAAGCATCAAATTCGCCTGCATTGCTATTTAAATCAATCTCCAATACTGGGGGATAAAAAATATTATCAATATAATAAAGATGCTACTCAAAAGAATTTATTTTTACATGCAGGTCAATTAAACTTTGTTGATCAAGATAACCGAAAAGTAAATATCAATGCAAAATTACCTTCTCACTTTGAAGAATACTTATAAATTGATAATTAAGATATATGATATATTATAGAGTTCATGACAGACATAATCAAAGAATTAGAAAAAAAGAGAGAACAAGCTAAACTTGGTGGTGGTAAGAAGCGCGTAGACGCTCAGCATGCTAGAGGAAAGTTAACTGCTAGAGAGAGAATAGATATCATTATAGATGACGACTCTTTTGAAGAATATGACATGTATGTAGAACATCGAACAAATGATTTTGGAATGGAAAAACAGAAATATGCTGGTGATGGTGTTGTTACAGGTAGTGGAAGAATAAACGGGAAACTCGTTTATATATTTAGTCAAGATTTTACTGTTTTTGGAGGCTCTCTATCAGAAGCTCATGCAGAAAAAATTTGTAAAGTTATGGATATGGCAATGAAAGTGGGCGCACCAATTATAGGAATAAATGATTCAGGTGGCGCAAGAATACAAGAAGGCGTTGCATCACTTGCTGGCTACGCAGAAGTTTTTAAAAGAAATGTTCTTGCTTCAGGTGTTGTTCCTCAAATATCTGTTATTATGGGGCCATGTGCGGGTGGTGCGGTTTACTCTCCCGCGATGACAGATTTCATCTTTATGGTTAAGAATACTTCTTTTATGTTCGTTACAGGACCTGATGTAGTTAAAACGGTCACACAGGAAAATGTAAGTCAAGAAGAGCTTGGAGGAGCTAAAACTCATACATCAAAATCATCGGTTGCTGATGGAGCTTTTAATAATGATATTGAAACTCTTCACGAGGTTAAGAACCTTATTGATTTACTACCGTCTAGCAATAGAGAGAAATCAAATAATAATAAAAAAGATTTTCAGGACTTAAGTCCTGATTATTCTCTTGATACTCTAGTACCTGACAATCCAAATAAACCATATGATATGAAGGAGTTGATCACAAAAGTGGTTGATAATAATTATTTCTTTGAAATTCAAAAAGATTATGCAAAAAATATTATTACAGGATTTGGAACAGTTGAAGGCAGAACTGTTGGATTTGTTGCCAACCAACCGCTCGTATTAGCCGGATGTCTAGATATCGACTCAGGTAAAAAAGGTGGAAGATTTGTTAGATTTTGTGATTGCTTTAATATTCCTATTGTAACCTTTGTTGATGTTCCAGGTTTCTTGCCAGGTGTATCTCAAGAACACAATGGAATTATAAAAAATGGCGCAAAGTTATTATTTGCATATGCCGAAGCTACCGTTCCCAAGATAACGATTATTACAAGAAAAGCATATGGAGGAGCCTATGTTGTGATGTCATCAAAACATCTCAGGGGAGATCTAAATTATGCATGGCCTAGTGCTGAAATTGCAGTAATGGGAGCAAAAGGAGCGACAGAAATTTTATATAGAAATGAAATTAAGGATAAGGAAAAAATAAAAAAAAGAACACAAGATTATACAGAACAATTTGCAAATCCATTTATTGCATCAAAAAGGGGATTTATTGACGATGTAATTAGACCACACTCTACAAGAAAGAGAATAGCAACAGCCCTAGAGAATCTAAAAGACAAAGAACTTTCTTTGCCATTAAAAAAACACGACAATATTCCACTGTAAAAATGATAAGAAAAATTTTGATAGCCAATAGAGGCGAAATAGCCTGCAGAGTGATAAAAACTGCTAAGAAACTAAAAATAAAAACAGTCGCGGTATATTCTGATGCAGATAAAGATGCCCTATTTGTCAAACAAGCAGATGAATCTTATTATCTTGGAGGTTCGCAACCAAGTGACTCATATCTTAATGCAGATAAAATTATATCAATAGCTAAAAAATCAAAATCAGAAGCTATTCATCCAGGCTACGGTTTCCTATCTGAGAATGCACCGTTCGTTAACAGGCTAAAAAAAGAAAACATTAAGTTCATTGGACCAAATCAAATGGCAATAAAAAAAATGGGTGACAAAATTGAATCGAAGAATCTTGCCATAAAATTAAAACTCAATGTAATTCCTGGCCACACTGCGCCAGTAAAAAATGCTTCAGAAGCTCTCAAGATTTCAAAAAAAATTGGATTTCCAGTTCTATTAAAAGCCTCAGCAGGAGGTGGTGGAAAGGGAATGAGGATTGTAAGAAAAGATAGAGAACTAGAGGAGAACTTCATTGCTGCAAAGAGCGAGTCAAAGAAAAGTTTTGGAGATGATCGAGTATTTATTGAGAAATATATTGAGCAACCAAGACACATAGAAATTCAAATACTTTGTGATAAGCATGGAAATCAGATTCATTTAGGTGAAAGAGAATGTTCGATTCAACGAAGATATCAGAAAGTTATTGAGGAATGTCCGTCACCATTTGTTGATGAAGATATGAGAAGTGAAATGGCAAGTCAGGCCCTAATACTCGCTAAAGAGGTCAAGTATGACTCAGCTGGTACTGTCGAATTCGTTGTAGACTCAAAAAAGAACTTCTATTTCTTAGAGATGAATACAAGATTACAAGTTGAACATCCTGTAACAGAACTAGTTACAGGTATTGATTTGGTTGAGCAAATGATCTTGAGCGCAGATAATAAGAAATTAGCTATCCGACAAGAAGATGTAAAGCTAAATGGTTGGTCAATTGAGTCCAGAATTTATGCAGAGGATCCTACGAAGGACTTTCTTCCCTCAATTGGAAGAGTCACTAGATATATCGAACCTAAAAAAATTGAAAAAGATTATGAAGTGATAAGAAATGACACAGGCATTAATCCAGGATCTGAGGTTTCATTGTACTATGACCCCATGATTTCGAAATTAGCTATTCATAGCAAAGACAGAATAAGTGCTATCAATCTAATGATCAATTCACTTCAAAACTACTATCTTTCAGGCTTAGAAAATAATATCGATTTCTTAATAGCTATTTTAGAAGACAAAAAATTTCAAAAAGGGGAAATAAGTACTAATTTCATTAAAGAAAAATTTAAGAATGGCTATTCATCAAATTTGACAATGACGGATGATAAGCGTCTAAAATTCGGAATTATTGCAATGCTTATTTATGCAAAACAATCTTTTAATTTAAGTAATGTCATAAGCAAAAAATTCAGTGTTAAAATTTATGAAGACTATTTAGATACTTTCGTGAATGAGGCAGCTATTGTTAATAATTCGTTGTCTTTGTTAATTGAGATTAACAAGAAAAAAATTAAAGTAGAATCTTCATTCAATTTAAATCAAAAACTGTGTTCATTTAAAGTAAATGAAGAAATATTTTATTTTAAAATAAATGATCTTATTAATATGCATACTTCGGATGTAAGTTTTTTAGATTGTAGGACAAAAACAGTTGTAGTTCAAAGTACACAAAAAGACCTTCTTAAGTTAATGCCAAAAGACGCAAAAGAAGACTTATCTAAGAAATTAATGTCACCCATGCCTGGATTGATTAAATCAGTTGATGTTATTGAGGGTCAGAAGGTGAAAAACGCCGATCAATTACTAATAATAGAAGCTATGAAAATGGAAAATATTCTAAAAAGTGAAAAAGATTGCGTGATTGAAAAGATACTAGTTAAGGCCGGTGACAGTGTTAGTGCTGAAGAGGAACTGATCTTATTTAAGAACTAGTTGCCGTTTTTAATTTGCTTTGAAATATATCTCTGTCCATATAACCTTGCCTAAAGTATCTTTTATTTTCTCGATCTTTATAACTTTTTCTTCCATGCAAAACTCTATAGTTATCAAGAATTAACATATCACCTGACATTTGCTTTATTTCGATATTATTTTTGGAGTCTTTAATCAAGTCCCAAAATTTTCTTCTCGCTTTTATATATTCATTTAATCTTTTATTATTTTCATAAGGCATAACTTCAGTTCTATTGTTATATCGTATTTGACAAATATTATTATCATCGTCCAATTCAATAAGTTTACATTTATTTTCAAGATGAGCATTTTTATCAGCATATCTAAAAAAAGTATTAAATGATGTAAGGGTATCAAAGTATTTTTTATGCCTCTTTCTGAGAATATTAGCAATATTAAAACCATCAGTTATAGTATTCTCACCACCATTATTTGCATTTTCAATACAATGTAGAAAAATATAGCCTTGAGTTGGAAATCGATAGGGGTTGTCTGTATGATTCTCAAGACCTCTGGTTGTCATAGTTAGATCGTAAGCCTTATTTATATTTTTAACATCTGCAATCCCACCCCAATTTGTCCTTTTTACTGGACCAATGAGTTTCATTAATTCATTTAATCCGTTTTTCTTTTTAGGTATATTCCTCACTAAACAAAATCCTAATTTATCAACGCTAGACATTATATCATATAGCATTTTATTATTTATGTTCTTAAAATTATACTTTGGAACCTTAAGATTTTTTTTATTCCAAAGGTACTTATCTTCACTCACGGGCGCTTTTTTAAGTTGTGAATATATATAGTTTATTTTATAATTATGCTGAGAATTATCGGAAAAAGTAATTGCCAATGTTTCCTTTTCTATTTGAGCATCAATGATTTTTAATGATGGGCTTATTTCAGCTGCTTCAATTAATAACTGTTTAGTATAGGGGTCCCTTATTTCTGCATTGTCACTATGCTCATAAAGCCATTGAGAATTGACTTCATATTTTTTGCCATTTAATAAAATGCAAAGTGAATTTTTATTGTTTTTTTTAATGTTAAGTGTGTAATTCATTAAAAGTTTCAAAAATATTTTTAACCAGGATATCATCAAAGTCTTCAATATCAATATCGAATCCTAGGTCATAGAAACTGGTAACGTATTCACTATCAAGGCCACAAGGTCTTATCCCTTTATAGTGACTCAGGTTAGGATTAATATTTATAGAAAAACCGTGATAGGTTACCCACTTTTTAAATTTAAGCCCTATGCTCGCAATTTTATAATATTTATTATCTATTTTTTTTACAAACACGCCGTGATGTTTAGTTAAGCTAATTCCATCAATATTGAAAGTCTTTAAAGTATTTATAATGATACTTTCAATTGAAGATACAAACTTTTTTATATCCTTTGTTCTATTATTTAAATTAAGCATCAAGTATACAATTCTCTGACCAGGACCGTGGTAGGTATACTTGCCTCCTCTATTAGTTTGAATAACTGGGAAACTTTGTGAATCAATTAGATCATCAGTATTATCTTTAGAACCAGAGGTATATATAGTTGGATGATTTAGCATCCAGACTAATTCATCTGACTTATTTTCAATTATTTGATTCACCCTATTTTCCATGTTTTTAAGACATTCAAGGTAATCTTGTGGGTTAGTACTTATTTTTAATTCCATGTTTTCCTGGATAATAAACTATTTTAATATAAATAAAGGAAATTATGAATGAAATCAGTAGTGATCTTTCTCAAAATGAAAATATTACATTTAACAATAAGCTGATCAATGCGGTCATTGCTAATTGTAATGAAGAAAATAGGGCAAACCTCGAAGATCTTATTAAGCCTCTGCATCCTGCAGATTTAGCAGATTTACTTACTTTTCTGAATACAGATCAACGATCATACATTCTTGGAACTCTCAAGGAAGATCGATATACAGAGGTATTAGCGGAATTAGATGACACTATTATTGACGAAACTGTTCAAAATTTAGAGGAAAAAAAAGTCGCAAGATCAATCAGTGAAATGGAAACTGATGATGCAATCAATTTGATTGAGTCCCTGGAGCCCAAATCAAAGAAAAAAATACTAGATCAAGTAAATCCATTAGATCGTGTCATTTTTGAGGAGAGCCTTAATTACCCTGAAGATACGGCGGGAAGACGAATGCAAAAAGAATTTGTATCAATGCCTGGTTTCTGGTCTGTGGGTCAAGCAATTGACTATTTGAGAAAAGAAATAGATTTACCAGATGATTTTTTTGAATTATTTATTGTTGATCCATCAAATAAACCATTGGGTAGTGCATCAGTATCTAAAGTACTTCGCTCACAGAGAGATACAAAGCTAAGCGATATACTGGAAGACAGCCCAAAGTTCGTCAAGGCCTCTATGGATCAAGAAGAAGTAGCATTATTCTTTGAGCAATATTCATTAGTTTCAGCTGGTGTAGTTGACGATCAAAATCGATTAATTGGAAGAATTACGGCAGATGATATCGTATGGGTTCTTCAAGAGGAAGCTGAAGAAGATATTCTTAGATTAGGAGGCGTTGCTGAAAGTGAGATGAACCAATCTATTGGAAGATCAACAAAAAGAAGGTTTATCTGGCTATTTATAAATTTATTAACTGCAATATTAGCTTCATATGTAATTAGCCTTTTTGACGCTAGCATCGAAAAAATGGTAGCACTTGCTGTTTTAATGCCAATAGTTGCTTCTATGGGTGGCAACGCAGGAACTCAGACACTTACCTTAACAGTGCGTTCTCTGGCGACAAAAGAACTTGTTGAAAATAACAGAAGGAAAGTATTTATAAAGGAGATTGGAATTTCCATTTTAAACGGATTTATATTTGCTATTCTTACCGGCGTAGCTGCATTGATTTGGTTTGAAGACTTGTCCCTTTCAATTATTGTAGGCGCAGCAATGATTATTAATATTTTATCAGCTGGTTTTTTTGGTTTCCTTATTCCATATGTTTTCAATAGAATTAAAATTGATCCTGCCCTTGCTTCAAGTGTATTTGTAACAACAATTACAGATGTGTTTGGATTTCTGTCTTTCTTAGGATTAGCTTCAATATATTTATTCTAAATTCGAAAATTATCAATTAATCGAGTACTTCCAACATTTGCAGCAATAAAAATTCTTGATTTTGATTTTAAAGATTTTCTTTTTTCTAAAGTATCAGTAAGAATTGTTAGGTAATCAATTTTATCTATCCCGTTCATACGAAGTTCGCGCTTAGCATGAGCTAAAATCTTTGTCGTATTAAGTTTATTTTTAACTTTAGGGATTAAATATTTGCATATCTTATTGATTTTATTGGCTATTTCAATTTCATTAATTTCTAAATATTTGTTTCTAGATGAAAGTGGTAATCCATTTTTATTTCTTACAGTTTTAATAGGAATAATGTTAGTAGCAAAGTTCAGTTCATCCCTCATTTTTTTTATAACAACTAATTGTTGATAATCTTTTTCTCCAAAGAAAGAATTATCAGCTTGAACGATATCAAACAATTTAATGACAATACTCTTTACACCCGGAAAATAATTAGGTCTACTTTTTCCACATAAAATTTTTTCTATTTTAAAGTTAGGACATTTATAATACGTTTTATATTTAAGAATTTCATTTTCAATTGGAAGAAATACTATATCAACATTTTCATTTCTTAGAAGATTTAAATCATTATGAGTGGTCCTTGGATAATTTTTATAATCTTCATTTGGACCAAATTGAGACGGGTTAATGAAAATGCTTACAATTCTAATTGAATTTTTTTTCTTTGCCTTTTGTATCAACTTCATGTGCCCCAAATGAAGAGCGCCCATAGTCGGTATAAAATTAATAATTAAACCATTTCTTTTTGACTCTCTAATTATTCTTTTTAAATATTCAATGCTTTTAATAATTTTCATTTTTTTAAATTAGTAAATTTTCAAAAATACAATTATCTGCAAACTTTTGTGATAATTTAAGCTTCTCGTCATTATTAATTGTCCACGTTAAAGTTGGAAATTTATTCTTTCGAAGCTCCTGAACATCCATACTTTCTATATTATTTATATCAACTGCTATAAAATCTATATTTAATTCTTTTACCGTATTTTTCTTTATCTCGTTGCTACTTATAATAAGACCTGTGTTGTAATAGGGAGCGTTATCACGAAACCATTCACACGCCTTTAGGTCAAATGATTGAAATGCAACTTCTCCTTGATATGTTCTTGTCAATTCAACTAATCTTTCTTCAATAATTGGATTAAAGCCAGACTTTATCTCTATTAAAATAGGTACACGAGAATTAACTTGATAAAACATTTCTTCTAATGTTGGTATTTTTGACTTTGCGTCTAGTAGGTTAATTTGCCTCAAATCATTGCTATGCATTTCAGCAACATTTTTTTCTAAATTGCATAATCTTTTTAAGCTGTAATCATGAAATACGATTACTTCATGATCTTTAGATAAAACAACGTCACATTCTATAGCAAAATTATTTTTAATAGCATTTTCAAAAGCTTCTAAAGAATTTTCAATTATATAATTTTTCTTATGCAGTCCTCGATGAGCTATTGGCCGCTTCAGGAACTCCTTCATTTTTCAATAATTGAGAAAATTGATGAAATCTCCACACACGCATTTTTTGGCAGTGAGATACATCCAACTGCTATACGTGAATGTTTTCCATTATCTGAGAGTATTTCACAAACCACATCTGAAGCTCCATTGATTATCATTGGATGATCTTCAAAATCACTTTCTGAATTGACATAACCTGCAATATGTACACAACTAAAACTTTCTCTGGAATACGATGAGTATATTTGATCTAAAATAGATAGAGTATTTAGCATACATATTTTTGCTGCTCTCTTTGCCGTCTCAATTGAATTTTCTGTAGGTACTTTACCTGTTATGAGTTGATTTTTGATGAGAGGCAACTGTCCAGAAATATAGATTAAATTACCTATTTTTTTTGCTGGAATATAATTACCAAGAGTTGCAACCTCAAAGTCTTCATAATTTTTATCTATTTCTAAAATCTTATCTTTTAATTTCATCTTTAATAAAATTATATATTTCTTTCCAGCTGTTTGCACGAAAATCTGCTTCTCTCGGTGTTTTTGCAAGTTTGGAGAGTCTCTCATCTGAAATATAATGAATAGTTTTCGCACGTTTCACTTCAAGTTTTGAAGAAATAATATGAGGAGCTAGGTCATCAATAAAAAAGATCTTACCGTTATAGCTTTTCACTAACTCTTTTATAACAAGTCCTTTAGGGCCATTACCTGCAATAATAGGCAACTCAAGACCATTATCTCTAAAACATGCCTTTCTATCCTCTAGATACTTGTATGGTATATTTGTTAAAATAATTATTTGAAAATTTAGTATATTGACGAGATTATTTAACGAATTAATTGAGTCTTTGACAAAATCAATTTGTCTTGATCTATTTTTAAAAAAGTTTTCTAGGTGAAACAAAACATCTTCATTGGAGATTGACTCATTTGAAACCTTATTTTTAATATTGCCAAAGAGTGCATATGATTTTAAATCGTACCACATTGAATTATTTTGCAAATAATTCTCAAAACAAGGTAAAAAGTTTAAAAGAACTTCATCTGCATCTGAGATTAGCAAATGCTTATCTTGAACAATTACAGTTTTACGGATCTGGTCTAACAGACCTTCAGATAGTTTAGCTTTCATTGCTAACTATTTAACTTCTATCAGTGTAAGCTTAGTTTGAGTATATTGGCCCAATGCTTCAAGTGATTTATCTCTTCCAAAACCTGATTGTTTATAACCCCCGTGAGGTAATGACATATCTCCATCACTAACACTATTTATTAATACTTTGCCACTTTTAATTCTCTTTGCAAGCTTATGAACTTTATTAAGATCATTGGACCAAATCATTGCATTTAGTCCATAGTTTGTATCATTAGCAATTTCTAAAGCTTCATCTTCATTTTCAAAGTCTATAGTACACAAAACTGGACCAAATATTTCTTCCTTAGCAACTTTCATTGAATTCTTAACATCTTTAAAAACTGTAGGGTTAACATAACAACCACCTGTTTCCTGTAAAACTTGTTCACCTCCAGTAATAACATTTGCTCCTTCATTTTTGCCAGTGTCAATGTAATCCATAATTCTTTTAGTTTGAGTATGATCAACAATAGAGCCCATCAGAGTACTTGGATCAAAGGGATCGCCGGGTGCCCATGGCTCCGAGTACTTTATAACTTTTTCTAAAAATTCATCTTTAATAGAATTCTCTACAAGCAGTCTTGATGGCGCATCACATACTTGACCACTATTTCCAAACATTCCGTCAGCAGCCATTTTAGCAGCATGATCTAGATCAGGCGCGTCAGCAAAAATAATATTTGGAGATTTTCCTCCACATTCAAGTGAAACTCTTTTCATGTTTGATTCACCTGCATAAGATAAAAAATATCTGCCAACTTCTGTAGAGCCAGTAAAACCTAATTTGTCAACATCCATATGCGTACCAAGAGCTTTTCCAGCGGTAGGGCCAAAACCTGGAATGACATTAAATACTCCTTCTGGTATTCCAGCTTCCATTGCTAATTCAGCAACCCTTAATGCTGATAGTGGTGATTGTTCAGCTGGTTTAAGAATAAAACTATTTCCAGTTGCAAGTGCTGGCGCAAATTTCCAGCAGGCCATAAGTAATGGGAAATTCCATGGAGTAACCGCGCCAACAACTCCCAGCGGTTCTTTAGTAATGGTTGCTATAATATTATCGCTTGTAGGAGCAACATCATCGTACAATTTGTCAATAGCCTCTGCATACCATTTGGTACAATTTATACATGCCACAATATCTCCTGTTGCTCTTGTTATTGGCTTGCCCATATTTAAAGTTTCTAGTAGTCCAAGTTCTAAAATGTTTTTTTTCATTAGGTCAGCGAAATTAAAAAGTATTTTTTTTCTTTTCGAGGGAGCCATTCTTGACCATGAGCCTTTTTCAAAAACTGCTCTTGCTGCTTTTACAGCATTATTGATATCTTCAACATCACACTCGGACACATTTGCAATTAATGAGCCGTCTACTGGACTTATACTCTCAAATGTTTTACCTGTAACAGAATTAGTATAATTACCATTGATGAATGCTTGTGTTTTAAAATCAATTGATGATTTTTTTTCGATTACATCATTTAGAGCGAGAGCCATAGGGTACCTTTCAGAAACTTCTTTAAATATTGTTTATAAAGTTAATGTAAGATACAGATATTTTTATTTTTTTGAAGATTTTTTCTTCGGTATCTTCTTTTTTTTTCCCATTTTTTCCATCTTTTTCTCAATTAGATCAATGGCAACTTCAATTTCAATTTCTTCTGGATCAATGTTGTCAGGAATTGTGGCATTTACTGTCTTATATTTTATATAGGGACCAAACTTACCTTTCATAACTTTTATTGGCTTTTTATCCTCAGGATGTTCACCAAGAGTTTTGATTTCAGATGAACTTTTTAGCCGTCCTGGCTTAGCGTTGGCTAAGAGTGTTACTGCTCTATTAATTCCAATTTCAAATATCTCTGAATTATCCTCAAGGCTTGCATTTTTGTCACTGCAAGTAATGTATCCACCATAGCGACCATAATTTACGCTTATCATTTCACCATTTTCAGGATGAGTGCCAATTTCTCGAGGAAGGCTTAAAAGATAATTGGCTTTATCAAGATCAATTTCTGAAGCTGGTATTCCTTTTGGAATACTTGCTCTTTTTGGTTTTTCTTTTTGATCATTGTCACCAAGTTGTATGTAGGGTCCGAATCTGCCACTTAAAAGTTTAATTTCTTTGTTTGTTTCCGTGTCTACTCCAAGAATTGTATCTTCAACCACTTCTTTTATTTTTCTTGGAGAAATAGGTCTTGTAAATTTACATTCAGGATAATTTGAACAGCCAACGAATGCACCAAACCTACTAACTTTTAAGCTCAGTTCGCCTTCACAAGATGGGCAACAGCGTGTAACATTTTTTCCCTCTGGTTCAACAAAAATATGATTTTTAAGGCTATCATTTAGATGATCCAGAACATTTGTAATTCTTAAATCAGTTACCTCTCCTATATTTGACGAGAAATTCTTCCAAAATTTTTCTAGAAATTCTCTCCAATCTATTTGACCAGACGTAATTTCATCAAGTGATTCTTCCATTTCAGCTGTGAATTCATAGTCAACGTATTTTGAGAAAAAGCCCTTAAGAAAACCTGTAATGAGAATAGCTCTGTCTTCAGGTATGAAACGATTTTTCTCTACCTCAACATAATTTCTCATTTTTAATACTGATATTATACTTGCATAGGTTGACGGTCTTCCAATTCCAAGTTCCTCAAGTTTTTTAACCAATGTTGCCTCTGAATATCTAGGAGGAGGCAGAGTAAAGTGTTGAGTGCTTAAAGGATCAACATTTTCAATTTTGTCTTCCAGATTAATGTTGGGAAGGTCCTTATCTTCCTCATTCTCATCTAAAACAGCGTCATCTGATTTTTTATTAAATTCATTATATATGTTTAAGAAACCATCAAATGTCTGGATTGAGCCATTCGCTCTAAGTTTTAATGATTCATCTTCACTTGAAATCGATATTGCTGTCCTTTCAAATGTGGCTGAATTCATTTGACTAGCCAGTGATCTTTTCCAAATTAAGTCATAAAGCTTAAAGCTATCTGCATCTAGATACATCTTCATTTCTTCTGGTTTTCTTAACACGTCAGTTGGCCTAATGCCTTCATGGGCTTCCTGAGCATTTTTTGCTTTTTTACTTTTAAAACTCCTAATTTCTTTTGGAAGGTACGCTGGATCAAAGTTATCTTTTATAAATTTTCTATATGAATCTATGGCCTCTTTTGATAAG
>CABZEU010000003.1 GCA_902524795.1 uncultured Pelagibacteraceae bacterium | reverse complement strand
GGTGCAGCAGTACTTGAAATATGGGGCATAAAAGTAGGACCCATATTAGCTGGTCTTGGATTATTAAGTGTTGCTGTTGCTTTAGGCGCTCAAGATTTATTTAAGAACTTAATTTCGGGAATACTGATACTTCTTGAAAAAAGATTTCAAAATGGTGATTGGATAAAAGTTGAAAATATAGTTGAAGGCACTGTAGAAAAGATTGGGTTTCGCTCAACGCTTGTAAGAAGGTTTGACTCCTCGCCAGTTATGGTGCCTAACTTTAATTTTGCTGAGAATGCAGTAACAAACTTTAGTAATATGAAAAGTCGGCGTATTTACTGGACCATTGGTTTAGAATATCGCACAACTCACGATCAGCTAAAAAAAATAAGAGACGAGATTGAAGAGTATTTAACAGATAATGGAAATTTTGTTAAATCATCAGAACAACCGTTGTTTGTTAGGATAGAAAAATTCTCTGACAGCTCTATTGATTTACTGGTTTATTGTTTTGCTACCACTACAAATTGGGGAGAATGGTTAGAGATAAAAGAAAACTTAGCATTCGAGATTAAAGGCATTGTTGAGAAGAATAATGCTGGTTTTGCTTTCCCTTCTCAATCTATATATGTAGAAAAAGGATCAACCTAAAAAGACTCCTTTTGAAAAAGCTCTTTTTGATTAAGGGTACCTTGTGCATAGTAATTATTCATCATACGCATTGAATTAGACTCTTTGTTTTTAATAATATCTTTCAGAAAATCTAAATGAACTGCTTCACTGTCACCATATAAATTTAATTTCCCACGTCTGTTTAAGCCCTCTGAGGAAATTTTAACTATTCGTTCTGCTAAATCCCATCCTTCAATATTATTAATAGATGAGTCAAGGCCATTCTTTAAAACGTCTGCTCTAAAATTCATTAAATTAGCATAATCGAACTGTCTTGTGATGCTCAAAGCCTCCTCGAGAGCAGTCTCATCATAAAGGATACCTGTCCAAAAAGCAGGCAATGCACATAATGTATCATAACCTCCTGCATCAGCTCCTCTCATTTCAATAAATGTTTTTAATCTTACTTCGGTAAATATGGTAGAAATATGATCAGCCCAATCTTTAATTGTAATTTGATCTTGAGAAAATTCGCTATGTCTACCTTCAATTAAGTCTGAAAATGAATAGTCTGTACATTTTATATAATTACCATCCCTGATGAGGGCATAAACAGGAATATCTAATGCAAAGTCTACATATTTTTCAAAGCTCATGTTTGGCTCAGTAAGAAATTTGGGTATGCCCGTCCGATCAGCATCGGTTCTTGTCCACACATGTCCTCTATAACTTTCAAAACCTGATAGTTGGTTATTTTTAAATGGCGAATTAGCAAATAAGCCTGTAACTAATGGTTGAAGTACAGATGAAACATTGATTTTTTTACCCATATCTTCTTCTGAGGTAAAATCAAAATTTGCTTGCACAGTTGCAGATTGATACATCATCTCTAAACCCAATCCGCCGAGCGACCGCATATAGGGCGTCATAACTTCTGCATATCTCTTTTTGGGAACCATTGGTATTTCTTCTAGTGTTCCTATAGGCAAGAAGCCAATTCCTAGAAAACCAATATCATATTTTCTTTCTAATTTTTTAGTTAGATCCAAATGACTGTTGATTTCACTACATGTTTCATGAACTGATTTAAGCGGAGCACCAGACAACTCAAATTGACCTCCAGGTTCAAGAGTTATACTTGCATTATTTTTTGTAAGAGCAATTGTATTTTTACCTTCTTTCACTTCATTCCAGCCTTCTTTTACAAAATCTTGAAAGATAGTTTGTATACTGACAGCGCCATCATAGGGGATTAAAGATAAATCATTTTGCTTAAAAATAAATTTCTCATGCTCAGTACCGATTCTGAGAGTGTCATCTTTTTTTATTCCTTCACTGAAATAATTTATTAAATCTTTTTTATTAACCATTATATATGCTGTTCATGACTAGCGAGGAAGCGACAACCCCAGCTGTTTCAGATTTAAGAATATTGCTACCAAGGGTTACAGGCACAGAATTCTTTACACTCTCTAGATCTGTCATTTCGTTTGAAGAGAAGTCACCTTCTGGGCCAACTATAATTCCTATGCTTTCATTAAGCGATAAATTTATTTTATTAATTAAACTAGTATTTTTTTTAAGTGAGCAAAAGATAAGCTTATCATAACTCATAGTTTTAATCATTTCCTTAAAAGAAATTAAATTATTAAATGAAGGCAAATTTACCCTACTAGACTGCTCTGATGCCTCTATGGAAATTAGCTTTAATCTCTCAAGATTAATTTTTTTATTATTTGTTCTCTCCATTAATACTGGCTGGAAAGAAGTAATACCAATCTCTGTACATTTCTGCACCATAAACTCCATGGGAGTTCTCTTTATTGGTGAGAAAAGTAGAGTTATCTTATGTCTATCAATCTCAATTTTCATACATTTCATTAATTTAAGCTTACACGCGTTTTTTACATTGCTTACAACTTCAGCTAAACACTCAGATTTTTCATTGAAAAGAGAAATATGGTCACCGATTTTACACCTAAGAACATTGTTTAAATAATGAGATTTGTCATCACCCAAAGAAACAGTCTCTCCTGCCTTTAAGTTTGTAGTTATAAAAATTCTATTTTTTATCTTATTCATTTATATATATTAAATTCATAATATTAGTTTTAAGGAAATACAAGTTGCAGAAGTATATTCATTTATTAAGACTCCATCAGCCCAATGGATTTATATTACTTATGTTACCTTGTTTTTGGGGAATATTTGCAGCTTTTAACTCGTTTAAAGATATACATAACAATCTTAATACCATTATCTTATTTGCCATTGGCTCGATCGTGATGAGATCTGCAGGTTGTGTTATAAACGATTTATTTGATAAAGATCTTGATAAGCATGTAAGCAGAACATCAAAAAGGCCCTTAGCAAGTGGAGCCATCAGCTCAATTGAAGCAATCACAATATTTTGTCTTTTGTGTCTAGGCGGACTTGCAATATTACTCTCATTAAACAAGACGGCAATCACTGTCGGGTTTATTTCATTTTTTCTTTTTATATTATACCCTCTAATGAAAAGGATTACATATTGGCCACAGTTATTTCTTGGTCTAACTTTTAATATCGGTGTTATTATTGGATTTGTATCCATTAATGGGGATATTTCTGTATCTATTTGCTTCTTATATCTTGCAGGAATTTTTTGGACTTTAGGTTACGATACGATATATGCGCATCAAGACCGGGAGGATGACTTAAGAATTGGAATAAAATCAACGGCTATTTTGTTTGGAGATAATTCCAAATTATGGATTTCTGCTTTTTATTCTTTAATGATTATTTGTCTATTAATCTTTGGCCAATTATCTGATTTTGAATACTTATATTATACTGCAGTTGTTCTCGTAGGAATTCATTTGTTATTTCAATTATTCAAACTAGATATTCATAATAGTGATGTGTGTCTAGAAATTTTCAAAAGTAATCGGTATACTGGTGCATTGATTATGTTTTCTTTACTACTAACGCTCATTTAATATATGGATTTTGAAGTTACAGCTCAAAAAATTATTGAAAAGACTCTCAAAAGTGGAGCTACTGAGTGCGATGTTGTACTTGCAAAGGCAAGTGGTAAATCAATCAGCTGCAGAAAACAGAATATAGAAGATCTTGAGGAGTCAAATGATAGTACTATTGGAATAAGAGCACTGGTTGATCAGAAGCAAGCTTTCGTATCTTCATCTGAGGTTGACGATGACAATATTGAAACACTCGTAAATAAGTGCGTCTCCATGGCAAAGTTAGCGCCTATTGACGACACGGCTGTCTTGGGCGACAGTTCATTGTTTGAAAGCGAAATAGTTAATTTAGAACTTCATCAAAGTGAAGAGACTAACACTGAAGCTTTAATAAACTCTGTTAAGGAGTGTGAAGAAGCAGCGCTTTCTGTGCCTGGTATAAGTAATTCAGAAGGGGCTGGAGCATCTTATTCACAGGGCGAATTCTACTTAGCGACTAGTAATGGATTCCATGGAGGGTACAAATCATCAACAAATTCTATATCTTGTTCTGTTCTAGCTGGTGAAGGACAAAGTATGGAAAGGGATTATGATTACTCTGTATCTAGACATTTTTCAGATTTGCGATCAGCAAAAGAAATTGGAAAATCAGCAGCAACCAAAACATTAAAACGATTAAATCCAAAAAAAATAAAATCAACAAAACTTCCAGTAATATTTGATAAAAGAATTAGTAATGGCTTAATTGGATATCTTGCTGGAGCAATATCAGGTCCATCTATTGCAAGAGGAACAAGTTTTCTAAAGGATAGTCTAGGAAAACAAATATTCAAAAAAGATGTAACTATAATCGATGATCCAGGAATTTTAAAAGGGTTGGGCTCTAAACCATTTGATGGAGAAGGAATTCAAGTCAGTAAAAAAGAAATTGTATCCAATGGAAAACTCAATACTTGGATTTTAAATACTTCAACAGCAAACAAACTTAACTTTAAAACAACTGGAAACGCATCACGTTCTGTTGGAGCACCTCCAGGAGTATCAACATCAAATTTATTTATGACTAATGGAATACTGTCTTATGATGAAATGATCAAATCTATTAAATATGGTTTTTATGCAACTGAACTAATCGGGATGGGTGTTAACTTAGTTACAGGTGATTATAGTATGGGTGCTAGTGGTATGTTGATTGAAAATGGTGAGATAACTCATGCTGTAAGTGAAGTGACTATAGCTTCCAATCTCACGGAAATGTTTATAAATTTATCCGCAGCTAATGACCTTGAGTTCAAGTACCGAACCAACGCTCCAACAGTTCTAATTGAGAATATGACACTCGCAGGAAAATAAGCTTTTTAGCCATAAACTAATATTTAGATTTAAATTTTCTGTAATAGTATTATGAATACCTTCTCATGACTGGATCGCAGATATTAGCAAGGTTATTTCGAGATAGTATAAGACCTTATGCTTCAAGATTAGCAAGCTCATTATTCTTTATGATAATAATAGCCCTTTCAACGGGTGCGACCGCTTGGCTACTTGACCCTGCTATTGATAAAATTTTTCTCGATAAAGATGAATCAATGTTGCTGTTGATACCAATTGCAATAATTCTAACGTTACTGATTAAAAGTGTTGCAACTTACATCCAGATTGTGCTTTTAAATGGTGTAGCGCAAAATATTATCGCAGATACTCAAATCAAATTATTTAAAAAAATTATCAATGCTGACTTATCTTGGCTTCATAAAATACACTCAGCAAAAATAATTTCTAATTTTCTCTATGATGTTACTCTACTTCAAGACTCTGTAAGCAGTAGCTTGGCAAATGGAATTAAAGACCTACTAACACTCATTTGTCTCTTGGGTGTTATGTATTATCAAGACTGGCAACTAGCAACGATAGCAATTATAGCTTTCCCTTTAGTCGGAGTATTGACTAGAAGATTGGGCAAAAGAGTAAAAAAAGCCTCTACAGAAACACAAGAAGAAACGGGAGTGCTTGCATCCATACTTTCTGAAAATTTAGACGGAACAAGAATTGTTAAAGCTTATCAACAAGAAGAGAAAGAGATTGAAAAACTTAGTAATTCAGTATGGAGAAGGGTTCAAAAAATTCTTAAAGGGGTAAATGCGCGCGGAGCAGCTTCACCATTTGCAGAGTTTCTTGCCGGATTTGGTATTGCAGGAACATTATACTATGCAGGTCTGAGAGGCCTTCAAGGGGAACTCCCTCTAAACGAATTTGTATCATTTCTTGGAGCAATGATGTTGGCATTTCAACCACTTAGAAGACTCGCATCAATAAATACAACTCTGCAAGAAGGTTTTGCGGCGGCTATAAGAGTATTTGGTCTATTAGACCAAAAGAGCTTAATTAAAGAAAAAAAAGATGCGAGAAATCTATCATTAAGTAAATCTAATATTGATTTGCAAGAGGTTACTCTCTCTTATGAGGGTCAGACCAATTCAGCTCTAAAAAAGGTTAGTCTTAATATTCCTCACGGAAAAACTACTGCTTTGGTAGGACCAAGCGGATCAGGTAAATCATCAATCTTAAATCTTATACCAAGATTCTATGATCCCGACTCAGGTAAACTAAAAATTGATGGACAAAATATAAAAGATCTTACGATTTCTTCAGTCAGGTCAGTGATTGCTTTAGTTAGTCAAGAACCAATTCTATTTGATATGTCTATAAAAGAAAATATTCTTTACAGCCGACCCAACTCTACTGATGAAGAAATTATTAGCGCTGCAAAATCTGCTGCTGCGGACACATTTATTTCTGAACTGCCAGATGGATACCATACGATAATTGGGGAGAAGGGATATAGTCTTTCAGGTGGTCAAAAACAAAGAATCTCAATTGCAAGAGCTTTTTTAAAAAATGCCCCAATACTATTATTGGATGAAGCAACCTCAAGTTTAGATACCGAGTCGGAAAGCCTTGTTCAAGAAGCGATCAAAAAATTGATGAAAGATAGAACAACTTTGGTAATAGCTCATAGGCTAAGTACCATAATAAATGCAGATCAAATTATAGTTCTAGATGATGGAAAAATTGTTGAAAGCGGCAATCATGAAGAGTTGCTATTAAAGAACGGTATTTATAAAAAATTATTCGAACGCGAATTTTAATTTAATGATAAAGTATCTTGCAAGTAAAGTAATTGCACAAAATATAATATCGTACTTAGGATCCCTATATATTTTATTTGTACACAAGTCCTCAAAAATAAAATTTAAAGATCGAAAATATATTAACAGGATGTTTAAAAAAAATGAGTCTTTTATTTATTCTTTTTGGCACGATCAACTTTTAATGTGTCCCCTTACGTGGCAAAATAAAAAACCTATAAGAGTTCTTGTATCAAAACATCGTGATGGAGATATAATTTCTAAAGTCATTTCGCATTTAGGCTTTAGCGCAATCAGAGGATCAACTCATAAATCTAATAAAACAAAAAATAAGGGCGGACTTGTATCAGCCAGAAAAATGATAAAATCGCTTCAAGAAAATATCTGCATTGGCATTTCCCCAGATGGGCCTAAAGGACCAAGACATAAAGTAAGTGACGGCATAATTAGTATTGCAAAGCTAAGCAATTCGGTGATTGTTCCTGTGGGCATTGGATTTAAAAATAAATGGAAATTAAATACGTGGGATCAGTTCATTATTCCAAAGCCGTTTAATGAAATAACTATAATTTGGGGCACACCAATTAAAGTAGGTAAAAAAAATACAAAGGTTAAGCCAACAAAAGAAATGCTAGAGAAACTGATGAATGATCTCACAAAAAGAGCTAATAAAGGATACAATTAAAAAAGTGATATTATTTCTCTACCGTATATTTTCAAATTTATCTCTTATCTTTATTCCTTTGGTTATTTTTATAAGAAAAAGAAAAGGCAAAGAGTTGCAAGAAAGGACTAAAGAAAGGTATGGGGAAAATACACACGAGCGAAAAAAAGGTAAACTGATTTGGATTCATGCTGCCAGCATTGGTGAATGTCAATCAATACTGCCAATAGTAGATAAATTGAAAAAAGATCAATCTATTGATCAAATATTAATAACATCTGGAACTGTAACATCGGCACAAGTAATAAATAAAAGAATTAAAGGGAAAGTTGTACATCAATTCATTCCTTTCGATGTACCAGTATTTGTAAATAGATTTCTAAATTATTGGAAGCCATCTCTTGCAGTTTTTGTAGAATCTGAAATTTGGCCTAACTTTATTCATAACCTAAATAATAAAAATATACCTCAAATTATAATTAACGGAAGAATGACAATTAAAAGTTTTAAAAGGTGGTCTTTATTTAATTCATCGTCAGACAATTTGTTTTCTAAATTTAGTTCCTGCAGTACGCAAAATACAGATAGTACTTTTTTTTATGAAAAACTTGGAATAAAAAACACTAATTATACTGGCAATTTAAAGTTTGCCCTAACTCCTGATACTACTGATACTAAAAAATATGCCGAGCTCAAAGTTTTGACTGGCGGTAGAAAAATATTTCTTGCAGCAAGTACACACCCTGGAGAAGAAGAAATTATTAGTAGAGTGACTCTAAAATTAAAAAAAACTTGTAAAGATCTTCTTACAATCGTTGTTCCTAGACATCCAAAAAGAAATAACATTATCAATAAGAATATTATTAAAAATACTGCAATTAGATCAATGGGAAATAAAATTAAAAGAAATACTCATATTTATTTAGCAGATACAATTGGTGAATTAAATTTATTTTATAAGTTAGCTGATATAATTTTTATTGGTGGCAGTTTAGTGATGCATGGGGGGCAAAATCCAATTGAAGCAGCTTACCATGGAAAAAAAGTATATCATGGTGAATACGTTGAAAATTTTTCTGATGTATATATGACTTTGGATCGAATGAAATTATCACAAATTGTGAAAAATGAAAGACAGCTCGAATATTTTATTCATGAAGAGTATAAAACTTTAGACAATGAGGTTAGAAAAGTTGGTATCAGTAGGTTAAAAAAAGAAGGTGAAGAAACAGTAAAAAAAGTATTGAAAGAAATATATCAATACCTCTGATTCATTATGGAAAAATTTTTTCTGAAAATATGGTACCAAGAAGTATATTATGCAAATCTTGCTTCATTATTTTTTATTCCATTATCATGTATATACATAAGCCTTTTTTACTTAAGAGCGTTATTTTATAAAAATAAAAAGTTCAATATCCCTATCATATGCATTGGTAATATAAATATTGGAGGAACGGGTAAAACTTCAACGTTACTGACATTAATTGAGGAGATAAAAAAGAAAGACAAGAGAGTATCAGTATTGTTGAGAGGTTATGGATCTAAAAATAAATCTATTTTCTATAAGGTTTCAAAGTCGGATACGTTTAACAAGGTTGGAGATGAAGCTCTGCTCTATGCAAATTGCGTCCCGACTTACATCACCACAAATAGAAATTTTGCAATTGAGAAAATAATAAATGAAAAGCAAACAGACATCTTATTGTTGGATGATGGATTTCAAGATCGATCATTTCATAAAGATAAAAGTTTACTAACAGTTAATGGCAAGAGAGGTTTTGGAAATAAAATGTGCTTACCTGCAGGACCACTGAGGGAGCTTATAAGACCTGCTCTAAAATCTGCACAATTTGTAGTCATTATTGGAGATGACCTACATCATATTACAAAGAAATATGATTATGATAACCTAGAATTTTACAATGCTAATATTAAAGTCGTAGATGTATTAGATAAGAAACGTTATTTCGCATTTAGCGGCATTGGAAATAATGATGGCTTCTTTGATACCTTGATGAACAAAGGATATGACGTTAAAAAAAAGAAAAGTTTTCCCGATCATTATCAGTTCACTAGAAAAGATTTAGAAAGCTTATTAGATAAGGCAAAGATAGAAAATTTATCACTTATCACGACAGAGAAGGACTATGTTCGCATTCCCGAAGATTATAGGAATAATATTGATTGTTTCAAGATTAAGCTTGAAATACCGAATATTGAAAAACTAATAAGAAAATTAATTAATTAAAATAATGAAATCATTATTCAAGATCTTGGTAAAGTACCCACTGGAGTTTTTATTTTTTATTATCTTCTTTACGGTCTTTAAAATTCTACCTCTTAGAATATCGCGTACTCTTGGAATATTGATTACTACTTCTGTTGGACCATTTCTTCCAATACATAAACTTTTAATAAGTAATTTATCTATTGCATTTCAAAATAAAGATAAAAAATGGATTGATGATATAGCTAATAGAGTTTGGAAAAATCTTGGCTATACAATCTCAGAATATGCTCATATGAACAGTATACTCGAGAGTGAGATTGAAGTTATTAATAATGAATTTTCAGATGATGTATTTGATGAAAATGAAAATAGTGTAATTGTTTCAGGCCATAGTTCAAATTGGGAAATACCTGGAATGGCGCTTCGTAGTAAGATGAATAGGGTCTCAGCGATAGTTAGAGAACCAAATAATCCTCTAATAAATTTTGTCGTAAAACAACTAAGACGCAAATATAGCGTACAATGTTATAGTAAAAACAGATCGGGGACTAAACAGCTATTAAATCAATTCAATAAAGGAAGTTCTATTGCCCTATTGGCAGATCAACAATTGTCTTCAGGAACAAAGGTTAAATTTTTTAATAAGGAAATGAATATATCAACACTTCCTGCTCAAATTGCTTTAAAAGCAAAATGTAAAATATTTTTAGCCTGGCCAATACGAACAAATGATAATAATTTTAAATTTGAGGTTGTTGAGTGCATTGATACAAAAGATAAAGAAAGTAGTGAAGAAAACATTGATAAAATTTCAGATCAAATATCCTCATTTTATCAAAAAATGATTACTAAGTATCCTGAACAATACTTTTGGTTTCACAATAGATGGAAAATATAAGTCTATTTTTTTTTGAAAAAAATTAATCTAAAAGCAATTGTGGGTCTACATAGGTATTAAACACCATTACTCCCCAGTGAAGGTGAGGGCCGGTTGATCGTCCTGTAGAACCTACTTCACCAATAACATCATCCTTTGATACCGTTTGATTTTCGGTTACTTTCACATCAGATAAATGAGCATAAATTGATTTTACTCCATGCCCATGATCAAGAATTATAGTTCCACCTGTGTAATAAAGATCATCCTCGGCATGTATGACAAGTCCTTCGTTACATGCATAAATTGGGGTTCCAGTTTCAGCTGCAATATCTAAACCTCGATGGGGACTTTTAGCTTTTCCATTTAATATTCTTTGACTACCGAAAACGCCGCTGACAATACCTTCTGTTGGTTGAATAAAACCATCTTTAAAATAAGTTAGATCTAAATTTATTTTTTTCTTCTCTTTTATCAAATCGTTTTCACTGATTATTCTCTCTATTATTTCATCATCAAGTGGTGTAACCATTTGTTCTGGTAAGCCATCAATCCTTTGTATGTCGTAGTCTTGTTCGATTATATTTATTTGATGAATTTTTATTAATGATCCATTTTTTAAATATGTCACACTTATTGGCTCCACATGGTCTCTTCCGACTGCAAATACAAAGTGACCTTTTTTGCTAACTTTTATAGAATTATTATCTACTATAATTTCATCTGCATCGGATGACTGGCCAACAATCAGACTTCCTTGAGGTATTTCTTTTGGTAAATCAGCTGCTATGGCTGGTTGAAAAATAAAAAAAAAGATTGCTATTAATTTAATCTTTATTTTCATTTATTTCTTTATATCTCCTCAGTGCAACTTCTGGATTTGCATATATTTCCTGCAAATCAACATTCCAATACTTCAAATTATCTAGTGAGATCTTTTCTTTTGTGATTGAGCATTCTACATAATCCCCAGACTTTGTTATTTGAAACTGGCCATGATGCAATCTTATTTCTGCCTTCGTAGTAAAACTATTTGTCATTAATTTCTCTAAGTTTGGCTTTTAAAGTAGCAAAATTAGTTTCTATGATCAACTCACTTTCATCTTTTAAATCTTTTTTTGATTTGATTATTTTGTTTGAACTTCTTGTAACTGAGTATCCTCTTTTTAAAACAGATTTATAACTGAGGCTTTCAAGAAGCATACTTTTATGGTCTAATTCTTTTTGAAGTCTCTCTACCAAAATATTTTTAGCCTTTAACAAAGACTCCTCTAAAGAAATAAGTTCCACTTTACTACTCTTTAATTGCTCACCGAGAACACTAAAATTAAGTAATTGAGAAATATTTTGAAAATAAGAAGTAAGGTTATTTAGAAAAAGTTTTAGTGAAACAGGCAATTTATCTTTTATTGAAATGAAATTATCTTTAAGGTTATCAAGGTATAGATTTATTGAATAATTTAAACGATTATGTTTTTCGTTGATGTCTCTCAAAAGCTCTTCTTTATCTGGGGTAGAAATTTCTGCTGCAGCCGTAGGCGTTGGAGCTCTTAAGTCAGAAACATAATCAATTAGTGTGGTATCTGTCTCATGACCAATTGCAGATACAATAGGAATATTACTTTTAAAGACAGATCTGATTAAAATTTCCTCATTGAAAGGCCAAAGGTCTTCTATACTGCCCCCACCACGTGCTATGATAATAAGTTCTGGTATATTTACTTCGTCTTTACTCGATAAATTATTAAATCCATCTACTGCATCAGAAATTAATTGAGCAGCATCTTGGCCCTGAACTGGAACAGGCCATAGAACGACATTACAAGGAAACCTCTCATCTAATCTATGAAGTATATCTTTTATAACTGCACCTGTTGGAGATGTGACTATGCCAATCGTTTCAGGATACTTTGGTAGACTTTTCTTATTTTGCTCCTCAAATAAACCCTCTGCTGCAAGCTTTTTCTTACGTTGCTCTAAAAGAGCCATTAAAGCTCCCTCTCCTGCAGGAGCTATTGAATCAACTATAATTGAATAATCTGATCTTCCCGGGTATCGATCAGAATATCCTGTTGTGAGCTTACCTGAACAAATAACTTCTAATCCATCTTCGGGCACAAAACTAATTCTTGCTGCTGCACTTCGCCAAATTATTGCTTTTATAACGGCCTTATCATCTTTTAAGTTTAAATATATGTGGCCTGACGCCGGCTTACTTAAACCCGAGACTTCCCCTCTAACTTTTACGTAGCCAAAACTGTTTTCAAGAGTTCCCTTGATAGAGTCTGAAATTTCTGAAACTGAGTACTCTTGGATATTTTCTCTAAGCATTTAATTTAATTCCTTATATGCTAATATATCAATTAATTTAAATTTTACTTTATGAAAATTCTTGTACTTGGAAATGGAGCTAGGGAGCATTCTCTATGCTATGCAATATCAAGAAGTCCTTTGGCTACATCACTATTTTGTGTTCCTGGGAATTATGGAATAAGTCTACTAGCAGAATGTAAAGATTTAGATCTTGATGATTTTAACTCTATTCATTCATATTGTGTCGAAAAATCTATTGATTTAATTGTAGTTGGACCTGAGGTTCCATTAGTTGCAGGAATAGTGGATTATTTTGTATCAAAAGGTATTAAAATATTTGGTCCAAATAAATACGCATCCCAACTTGAAGGATCAAAGAGCTTTATGAAAGATCTTTGCAATAATTATTCCATTCCAACAGCTGCCTATTCTACTTTTGATAACTACGAGGAGGCAGTTAAATACCTAAAAAAACAAAGTTTGCCAATTGTAGTAAAAGCAAATGGATTAGCTGCTGGCAAAGGAGTGACTGTCGCAGATAGTTTTGAAATGGCTGAAAAAGCACTAAAGGAGATTTTTGAAAATAAATTTGGAACAAATATGACCGCAGTCATTGAAGAATTTATGGAAGGTGAAGAAGCAAGTTACTTCGTATGCACTGATGGTACTGAGTTTATTTCTCTTGAAAGTGCGCAGGACCATAAACGCATAGGAGAAAATGATACTGGCCCTAACACAGGTGGGATGGGAGCCTACTCACCTGCTCCTATCTTTACCGACGAAATTAAAAAACAAGTTGATGATGAGATTATATGTCCCACACTAAATGCCATGAGAGAGTTAGGTCACCCATATCAAGGTATTCTGTATGCAGGACTGATGATTAAAAATGGGAAGGCAAAACTTGTTGAATATAATATTAGATTTGGAGATCCTGAATGCCAAGTTTTAATGTTAAGAATGAAAAGTGATATAGTTCAACTTATGCTGAGCTGTATTGATAAGGATTTACAAAATTATGAATTAAAGTGGGAAGATGATCATTGTGCAACAGTTGTAATGGCATCGAATGGATACCCAGGATCATTTGAGAAAGAAACAGTGATTAATGGAATAGATAATTTAGAAAATACTGACGCTTTTCAAGTATTTCACGCTGCAACAGCTATTAAAGATAAAAAAATTATTGCTACTGGTGGAAGAGTCCTCTCTGTAACGTCAAAAAATGCATCGCTTAGTAAAGCTTTAAGTAAAATTTATGATTCAATTCACTTGATAGACTGGCCCGAGGGGTACTATAGAAAAGATATTGGGAAGAAAGCTTTAACATGAGTGATAGAAATGAAATTTTTTCAGGCACAAAGCAAGTTGATGATAAACTCAAAATTAATAAAGAATCTTTAAATGATTATCTAAAAAAACTAATTGGTAACAATGTTCAAATAAGTCAGATAACACAATTTAAGGGTGGACAGTCAAATCCGACTTATCTAGTTGAAACAAATATTAATAATTTTGTACTTAGAAGAAAGCCACCAGGTAAACTTCTTAAATCAGCTCATGCAGTGGATAGAGAATGTAAGGTAATGACAGCTCTTAATGATACTGATGTTCCTGTTCCCAAGACATTTGGTTATTGTGATGATGAAACAGTAATTGGTACACCTTTTTTTGTTATGGATCATGTTGTTGGTAACATTTATTGGGAACTTCTTTTACCAGGATGCGATCCAAATCAAAGAAGGGAAATTTACCTATCTATGAATGATACTATTGCAAAGTTACATAACGTTGATTTTAATAAAGTTAATTTAGCTGATTATGGTAAACACGAAAACTACATGGGCAGACAAATTCATAGATGGACAAAACAGTATAAAGATTCTGAAACCCAAATGATACCTGAGATTAATGAATTGATAGAATGGTTACCTAAAAATATACCTTCTGATCAAGAGACCTCGATCGTTCATGGGGATTTCAGATTGGACAATATGATATTTGACCCTATAACTCATGAAGTAAAAGCAATATTAGACTGGGAATTGTCTACTTTAGGAAACCCAATAGCAGATTTTACTTATCATATGATGTCATGGAGATTACCAGCGGGCGCAAAAGGATTAGGAATGATGGGATCGGACCTTAAGTCACTTAATATTCCATCAGAAAGTGAGTATGCTGAACTTTATTACAAAAAAACAGGAAGAGAAAAAATTGATAATTGGGATTTCTATATGGCATATAATATATTTAGACTTGCAGGAATAGCGCAAGGCATAGTTGGTCGCGTAAGAGATGGAACTGCTTCAAGCTCAGAAGCTAAAAATTATGAAGCTTTTGTTCCAATATTAGGTAAGCTCGGTTGGAGTATTGTAGAAGGAATTAAATGATTTGAGTAGAAATATACTAGATATAGAATTTGTGAGAAAACAATTTCCTGTTTTTCAAAATCCAAAAACTGCTCATTTTGCATTCTTTGAGAATGCAGGGGGCACATATGTTCCTAAGCATGTAATTGAAAAACTTAATGATTTTATGATTACTAAGAAAGTTCAACCTTATGGAGACTTTGGTCCATCAATTGAAGCAGGAAATGAAATGGATAACAGCTTAGAGAAAATTGCAGAACTATTAAATATTTCAAAAAATGAATTTATTATAGGTCCATCAACGACTATGAATATGTTTTTGCTGTCTAATGCAATCAAAGATTGGCTTAAAACTGATGATGAAATAATTGTAACCAATCAAGACCATGAAGCAAATATTGGGTCGTGGAGGAAACTTGCAGAAAAAGGAATTAATATTAAGGAATGGAAGTTTAATCCAAAAAGTGCTGAACTTGAAGTTGAAGATTTAAAAAATTTAATAACAAATAGAACTAAATTTATTTGTGTCTGCCACACATCAAATGTTGTAGCTTCAATAAATAACTTAAAAGAAATAATCTCAATAGCTCATAGTCATGACATAAAAGTAGTTGGTGATGGAGTAGCGTACATGGCACATGATATAATTGATCTAAAAGAATTAGACATAGATTTCTACGGATTCAGTCTATACAAAACTTATGGTCCACATTTAGCCCTCTTATATGGAAAAAAAGAACTTCTTGATCAAACTAAAAACTTGAATCACGAATTTCTAGCATCAGAGATACCATACACAATGAACCCAGGCGGCCCAAACCATGAGGAATTGGCATGCTTATCGGGAGTCACTGACTACTATGAAACACTTTACAGTCATCATTTTACAGAACAAGGATTGAACCTTCATGAAAAAGGAAAAAAAGTTTTTGAGCTAATTTATAACCACGAAGAAACGCTAATTAAAACACTTATCGAATTTTTAAAGCTCAAAAAAAATGTAAGATTAATTGGCAAATCTGCTCACTTTAGAAGTGAACGAATGCCTACTGTCTCATTTACTGTGAAAGACAAAAGTTCACTAGAAATTGCAAAAGCTGCAGGTAAAAATCAAATTGGAATTCGCAATGGTGAGTTTTATGCATGGAGGTGTTTGGAGGGATTAGGAATTGAACCAAATGATGGTGTGGTTAGAGTTTCAATGGTTCATTATAATAATGTTGAGGAAGTAAATCGACTAATAGATTTTTTAGATACTATTCTTTAGTTTCGATTTTTTTTGTTCTTTCAATCTTTTGTCTGACTGACTCTTTCATTGAGATATCCTCAAGCTCATGGTATTCATCCCAGTATACATCAAACTCTTTAGACTTTATGTAACGTCCATACTTGTCTTTTTGGAATGTCTTCTTTTTTTTTATCAATGTTAGAGATATTTTTTTAATTCATTTCTAGCAATTGAGAGTCTATGAACTTCATCTGGCCCATCTGCTAAACGTAGCGTTCTCATGCCGGCATAAGCTTGGGCTAATCTTGGATCAGTAGTGACTCCTGCGCCTCCAAAAGCTTGAATCGCATCATCTATTATCTTAAGTGCCATATTAGGTGCTGCAACCTTAATCATAGCTATCTCATTTTTAGCAACTTTATTGCCTACCTCATCCATCATTGATGCTGCTTTTAGGGTCAAAAGTCTTGTCATCTCTATATTAATTCGAGCATCAGCAATTCTCTCTTGCCACACAGAATGCCTAACTACCTCTTTTCCAAAAGCTTTACGGCTCATCAATCTTTTGCACATGGCCTCCAGTGCAACTTCTGCAAGTCCAATTGTTCTCATGCAATGATGAATTCGTCCCGGACCAAGTCTGCCTTGAGCGATTTCAAATCCTCTACCCTCTCCCAACAACATATTTTCAGGTGGCACCTTTACGTCCTTAAACTCTACCTCCGCATGCCCGTGTGGAGCATCGTCAAATCCAAAAACTGGCAAATGTCTTTTAATTTTAATACCTGGTGTATCCTTATCCACTAAAATCATGGACTGTTGTTTATGAATATTTTCATTCTCTGGATCAGTTTTGCCCATAAAAATGTAAAACTGGCATCTTGGATCCATTGCTCCCGACGTCCACCATTTTGTCCCATTTAGGACATATTGATTACCCTCTTTTTTTATCTCACTTTCAATATTGGTTGCATCTGAAGATGCAACGGCTGGTTCTGTCATTGCAAATGCAGATCGAATTTCCCCATTAAGAAGAGGTTTAAGATATTTATCTTTCTGTTCATCAGTTCCGTATCTGACTAGAACCTCCATGTTACCTGTATCAGGCGCAGAGCAGTTAAATACTTCTGCAGACCACATAGCTCTTCCCATTATTTCACACATGGGAGCATATTCAGCATTTGAAAGTCCATGTCCTAAATCGCTGTCTGGTAAAAACAAATTCCAGAGATCCTCTTTTTTAGCTTCTTTTTTTAAATCTTCAACTATCGGGACAACCTGCCAACGATCATTTCCGAAGTCTTCAATTTGCTTATGGTATGTATCATTATTTGGATACACGTTTTTTTCCATAAATGTGTTTAGTCGATCTGTTGTTTGCTGTGCCTTAGCTGAAATTGTCATGTTCTTTTACCTTTAAAAAAATCGTTTATTAAATTCTCACATTGAATTTTCGAAATACTATCATAAATCTCTGGCACATGATTGCAATTTTTTGTTTGAAAAAAATTAAATCCACCGTTGATAGAACCAAAATTCATATCATCTGCTCCATAATATAGTCTTTTTAACTTAGATTTCGATATTGCGGCGGCACACATTATACAAGGCTCTAAAGTAACATAAATACTACAGTCGATTAATCGCTCAGATTTTAAGGTTGCGCATGCCTGCCTTATGGCATTAATCTCAGCATGAGCAGTGGGATCGTTATCCGCTATAACTTTATTATATGATTGGGAGATTATCTTATTATCTTGATTTACAATCACACAACCGACTGGTACCTCTCCCAAATCTAGTCCTTTGTAAGCATTTATTATTGCCTGTTCCATAAATGTATTTTGTGTCATAAATATTTAATTGTAACTTAAATATTGCTCAAAAAACTTAACAATAATAATGGAAAGAATAAATAAAGTTCTCGCAAGATCAACTGATTTTTCTCGAAGAGAGATTGAAAAATTCATTATGGAAGGTCGTATTAAAGTAGATGGGAAATTACTGACTACACAAGGAATAAAAGTTTCTTCAAGTAATAAAATTAGCATTGATGAAACTATAATTAAAATTAAGAAAATTACTGAACTAAATTCACTCTATATTTTTCATAAACCTAGAGGATGCTTAGTTACCAAATCTGATGATAAAAATAGAAAAACGGTTTATGATTTTTTAGGACCTAAACAAAAAAATTTATTATCAATTGGAAGATTAGATTATAACACTGAGGGTTTATTACTATTTACAGATAACGGAGAATTTAAAAGAAAAATGGAATTACCCAAAAATAATTTTGAAAGAGTGTACAAGGTAAGAGTACAAGGATTTATTGACAAAAATTTCATAGATAGATTATCAAAAGGACTTAGAATAAAGCATATTAAGTATAAGCCTATAAAAGTAAGCCTCATTGGCAAGACTAAGACTTACTCTTGGATTAAAATGTCATTACTCGAAGGTAAGAACAGAGAAATAAGAAATATCTTCGAATCATTAAATATAACTGTTACTCGGCTCATCCGAATATCTTATGGAGCTTATAAATTAGGATCGTTAGAGAGAAGTAAATTAAAAAAAGTCAAAATATATGAGAATAATTAGCGGGTCAAAAAAAGGACATTCTATTTTTAGTCATAAAGATAAAGATGTTCGACCATTATCTGATAAAAATAGAGAAACAATATTTAATATTCTTACGCATGGTAAAGAAATAATTAATACTGGATTTCAAATTGAAAAATCAAATGTTCTAGATTTATTTGCAGGAACAGGTTCATTTAGTTTTGAAGCTTTATCAAGAGGTGCCAACAGTGCCACAATGGTTGAAAACAATGATCAAATAATTAATCTAATTTATAAGAGTGCAAATAAATTAGGCTTGACTGATCAAATATCTGTTCAAAACGAAAATGCATGCTCATTTGAATCTATTTCTGATAAGCCAAAATTTAACTTGGTGTATATAGATCCCCCCTATAATAAAAACTTAGTTGCCAGATCTATAAAAAATATCCTAAAGAAAAAACTTATAAACAAAGGCTCTATACTGGTTATTGAAGAGGAGAGAAAATCAAAAGATATATTAATCCCAGAGCTAAAAATAGAAAGAGTTAAAGAGTTGGGTATATCAAAATTTTCTTTCTATAGACTAACTTAAATTATTTTTTTGAAGTTCAACGGCTTCCTGAACAAAAGGATCTACATTAAGAAGCTTTGCCAAGTAAATAACTGTTAATATTTCGATACAAAAATAAAAACCCAGCTTATTAACATCATTCTCCTTAAATATTGAAATTCTGGGTTTAAGGCCTTGTTTTATAAGTGTCTCGTTCATTGCACTCATATGGTTAGAAAGTGTCATATTTATTAAATTCACTTTATCACTCTCCATACTCATAATTTCAAAGAATACATTCCTTGGCCCGTCTAGAAATAATTGAAGAATACTATGCTGGTCTTTTGTCATCTCAGAAACAACTGGCATAAATCCTTTTCCATTTTTGCCTAGCGATTCAGCAAAAAGTTGTTTTTTCCAATTACCTACTTCCAGTAATTCATGCCCATAAATAAGATATGCTGCGATATTTTTATTATTTTTCATAGACTGACTTAACTGATCAGCCAAATCTTCAGCTAAACCTTTTTCTTCCATAGCTTCTCTGCCGCCCTCAAGAAAATTTTTGCACAAATCAGAATTAAAATAAAAACCAGGGATAAGAGATGTATTGCTGAATATAGAAAATCTTCCTCCTATATCTGGATCATGCTCAATAGATTTCATTGAGTGCTGTAAAGAAAAGTCGTGAAGTTGAGATTGTTTATCTTCGGTTAAAGAAAAAAAGTGATTTGAGATATTTGTTTTATTTTTGCATTTGTCTATCAAGTACTCAAAAATAGATAATGTTTCAGAAGTTTTGCCAGATTTAGAGATGAAAATGAACCCTGTTTTTTCTAAATTCAAAGTTACGACTAATTTATCAATAATATCAGAATGTAAATGATCAATATAAATTACTCGTATTTCATTTAAAAAGGAATTAATAGCTTTTGAGCCTTGCGTTGATCCTCCAAAGCCAATAACAACAATATTTTCAAATTTTTGAGAAATGATTTCACTAGATGAAAGGAATTTTTTTTCAAGTTTCTCAAAATCTAAGAATGAATAATTCATTTTTATACTGGAGTTTCCTCTTCAATTAAAACTTCATCAATTTGTCTTTCAAACTCTCTTAGCCTCTTATAAACACTTGCGAGCTCAATTATAGTAGGCCATGCTTTTAGCAGATACTGCATTGATCCCTCAACTCTTCCAAATGCCCTAATTATCTGCTGCATAACACCAAGAGTAACAACGCCTGCAACAATTGCGGGTGCTAAAAATACATATGCTGATAAAACATTTGCCTGTAAAAATGCAACACGTCCAATGTCAAAGTAAAGGTATCTTATATAACTTAAAAAATGTATCTGCCTTACATCATCAAACAATTCCTCAAGAGTTTTTGGCCTAACAGTCTCATCATCCTCAGCAATTACTAACATTTTTCTATATGCAGCTTCCTGTTTTTGAAGATCATATTCAATTCCCACTAGTCTTAAAATCAAACCAAGAATAATTAAAAATAATGTACCGCCAATTGACCACACCAACGCCCCGACAACTAAACCATATTCCCATTCACCAAAGAAAAATATTGGAATTCCAATGCTAAGGCCAAATAAAATTGGCATAAATTCAACCAGTATCATTAATGCTTCAATCAAACTTGTTCCGAGAGACTCCATGATTCTTGAGAATTTAATTGTGTCTTCTTGAACTCTCTGTGAGGCCCCTTCAATTTTGCGAGCTTTGTCATAAACAGAATGATACCATTCTACCATTGCGGTTCTCCACCTAAATAAAAAATGATTAGTAAAATAACTTACAAGAACTGCAACAGCCACATACATGCCAGCTAACGTTATAAATGATAAAAGACTTGCCCAATATTCTTCTATAGTAATTACGTTAGGAGCTGACAGCGCCTCTTGTATCATGTCATAAAATTCACCGAACCATTCATTAATTTTTACGTCAATTTGTACCTGAATCCATAATGACGATAAAATAATTGCTGAACCAATATACGCCCAGTAAAACCATTTTGGATCTCTAAAAAACTTAAACATTTATAGAATATTTAATTTGAATATGAGTTGAGCAAATCATCCACTCTGTTCAATAGATCATTTAAATCTTGATCATCATCGTAAACTGTAGGATCGTCATAAACCTCTTCTTCAATAATCTCAGGCTTCAACTGCTCTTCTTCTGGAAGCGATGTTATATCATCTACATTTGATAACTCATCTAGCAACTTTGCTTCAGTAAAATTGGTTTCTTGAGACTCATTATTTTGGACTTGATCATCTTGGATCATCTCTTCAGTATCATTTGTATTTTCGACATCAGTAGGCTGATCAGGTAAGTCGTCATTTACCAAGCCATCCAGGGATTCAGTATCGTCATTTGTGTTTACTTCATTTGATACTTCTTCTTTTTCATCATTAACAAAATTACTATCAATGAAGTCTTCTAAAGATGAACTCTCAGTCTTTTCACTAGTTGTTGCACTATTATCACTTGTTAATATTTCTTCAATATCTTCTACCACTTCTTCATTTGGCAGCTCTTCACTTGCAGAGTCATCATTTACAACTGGAGGTGATAGCTCAAAGTCAGGGGGTATTTCTAGTGCTTTTTGCTTAAGTGAAGTATAATCTCTTACCGTATTATTAGAACAAGAAATAAATATAAAAAAAACTATCAATAGAAAGTATCGACTGGTTATTTTATATTTCATTTTTTTTCTTTCTATTTGAAAACAATTCTAAAATTATTATTAGGATACATCCAAGAGTTATATTTATATCAGCAATATTAAATACATACCAATGGAAATTATTATAATGCACGTCAATAAAATCCAATACTGCTGCATACTGATAACGATCAAAAAGATTGCCTAATGCACCTCCAATTATTAAACTAAATCCATAATAATAAACTTTGCTATTAATAGTTAAGGCGTAAATGAACACCACAATAATAATTACAGCCATTAAAATCATATAAATATTATTTACAGTCGTTATGTCATTTTGAAATAAGCCAAAGGCGAAGCCTTTATTCCAAATTAAATATAAGTTTAAGTATTCATTGATTGAAGTTAAATATTGAGAACTAAGGTTTTCAACATCAATGTTGTAAAGATGTATAATTATATTTTTACTTATTTGATCAAGAGAAAAAAAAAATAAAATCAATAAAAAAAATTTAGAAAGTTTATAAATCATTTATTTACAAACAACTTGCTCACATCGTGCACACATATCTTTAAATAAATTTGGATAATATTTCCAGCATCTCTCACACTTATTGCCATCAACTTTCTCAACTACAATACCTACATCCTTATCTGAATCAGATATGTATGAGTTTTCTGGTGGTGATTCATTTAAAATTATTAATTCACTAATTATTGATATATTTTTAAGTGTATCACTATCAATTTCATTAAAACTTTTAATTGAGTAAAGCATTACAGACGCTTCAAGACTTGAACCAATAACTTTTTCTTTTCTCTTTACCTCAATTGCACCATTTATTGCTTTACGCAGTTGCTTATATAATTCCCATTTTTTTGTTAAATCTTCATTTATCAAATTGCTCTCTAAAGCCGGAAAATCAACCTCATGAACACTCGATTCTTTTCCAAGCCTACTTTGCCAAGCCTCTTCAGCAGTGAAGCAAAGGATGGGTGCTAGTAAACTAAGCAAATTATAGAATAACTTATCTAATACTGTTCGAGTGGACTTTCTGATATGACTGTCCTGTGCCTCGCAATACAAAGCATCTTTTTTTATATCAAAATAAAATGAAGATAGATCATTTGTACAAAAATTAAATATTGCTGAAAATACTTTTTGATATTCAAATATTTTATAATTTTCTAATACTTCTTTTTTTAACTCCTCTAACTGAGATAATACATATTGATCAAGCTCACTAAGTTCTGCATGTGAAATTTTTTCATTATCACTAAATTCGGATAAGTTTCCAAGAATGAAACGTAATGTATTCCTCAGTCTCCTGTAGCTATCTACATTACTCTTCATTATCTCTGGCCCTATTTTTAGGTCTTCAGAATAATCGCTGCTTGCAACCCATAACCTTAAAATATCTGCCCCAGATTTATTTATAATTTCATCAGGTGAAACTATATTAGCTGAAGACTTGCTCATTTTTAATCCATCTTCGTGAAGAACAAAGCCATGCGTCAAGACCGACTCATAAGGGGCAATCCCTCTGGTACCACATGACTCCAAAAGTGAGGAGTGAAACCATCCTCTATGTTGATCAGTGCCTTCTAAATAAAGAGATGCAGGCCACATTTGATCTTCCTTTTCATCTAAAACAAAGGAATGAGTACAGCCAGAATCAAACCAAACATCAAGAATATCATTAACTTTTTTATAATCATTTGGATCGTACTTATCTCCCAACAATTTTTCTTTTGAGTATTTAAACCAAGCGTCTGATCCTTCTTCTCTATACAAATCAATTATTTTTTGATTAATTTCTTTATCCATTAAAGGTTGTCCTGTTTCTATATGGTAAAATATAGATAACGGAACACCCCAAGCTCTTTGCCTTGAAACAACCCAATCAGGTCTATCTTCAATCATCGAATATATTCTATTCTTACCTTGTTTAGGGAACCAATTAACTTTATCTATTTCATTAAGTGCCGTTGACCTTAATCCATTCTTTTCCATACTAATAAACCACTGAGGAGTATTTCTAAATATGACAGGAGCTTTAGATCTCCACGAATGAGGATAGCTGTGCCTGAGTGATCCTTTGCCTGCAAGGTTATTATGATTTTTAAGCTCAACGATCACTGCTACATTTGCATCTGCATCAGAGCCATCATCATTAAATACTTTTTTGCCTTTAAAAAGGGGAACATGGTCAAAATATTGACCATTCTCATCCACCGTTTCCGGAACTTCCACATTATTTGCAATGCCTAAATTATAATCATCCGCTCCGTGACCTGGGGCTATATGAACAAATCCACTTCCTTGTTCTAAAGTTACAAAATCAGCATCAAATAATTTAACTTCAAAATCATACCCTGAATCTCTAAAAGGATGCCCACAGATTATTTGATCTAAGTCTTTAATTGCTCTAATTTTTGTAAGCTCTTTTACTTTGCACTGAATTCTTACATTGTCTATCAATTCATCAGCAATAATAATTTGATCTCCTTCATTTAGTAGACTGTTTTCTTCTAATCCATTAACAGAATAAATTGAATAACTTATATTTTTACTGAAGGCTATGGCTCGATTTGCTGGTATAGTCCATGGAGTTGTAGTCCAAATAATAACCGACGTATTTACTTCATTATTTTCTAGTGAAGAAATAACTGGAAATTTTACAAAAATTGTTATCGATTTATGTTCTTTATATTCTATTTCAGCTTCAGCTAATGCGGTCTTTTCAACTGTTGACCACATAACTGGTTTAGAGCCACGATATAAACTCTCATTCTCCAAAAATTTGAAAAACTCCTTCACAATTGTAGACTCAGCTTCGTAAGACATTGTAGTGTAGGGATTGAACCAATCTCCAGTTACTCCTAGCCTAATAAATTCCGATCTCTGAATATCAATCCACTTTTTAGCAAATTCCCTGCATTCTTTTCTAAACTGAATGATATCTACTTCATCTTTATCTTTTCCTTTTTCTCGATATTGTTCTTCAATCTTCCACTCTATCGGGAGACCATGACAGTCCCAGCCAGGAATATATGAACTATTGTGCCCAAGCATTTGCTGTGACCGAACAACAAAATCTTTTAAAACTTTATTTAAAGCGTGCCCCATATGAAGATGGCCATTTGCATATGGTGGGCCATCATGAAGTACAAATTTCTTTCTGTCTTTCGAATTGTTTCTTAATTTTTGATAAAGATTATTTTTATCCCAATTCTCTAATATGCTTGGCTCTTGTTCAGGCAGCCCCGCCCGCATAGCAAAGGAAGTTTTAGGTAAAAACAAAGTTTCACTAAAATCTATTTTATCATTTTTAGCGGTCATTTTATTAATTTAAGATTTTCTTAGCTTTGGATATATCTATTATCAATTGATTTTTTAATGAATCTATTCCAGAAAACTTTTTTTCTTTCCTTATAAAGTCAATAAATTCTACTTTTAATGAAGAATTATAAATATTCAAATTAAAATTAAACAAGTGAACCTCTAATAAGGGCTTATTTTTATCAAAAGTCGGTCTGACTCCAAAATTGGCAATTCCCTTATAATTCTTTCCCTTTGCACTCTTATTCATTACTTTTGCACGAACAGCATAAACCCCATGGTTAGGCTGAATATATTCATCAATTTTAAGGTTTGCTGTTGGAACTCCTATTGTTCGCCCCCTTTGATCACCTTTCATTACTCTAGAGACAATTGTAAACGGCACCCCAAGAAATTTGTTGGCAAGTTTCACCTCTCCTTTTTGAATTAAAGCTCTTATGTTTGATGAAGAGTAAATTTTCATTTTTGTTTTTTTGTGAAGGATTTTATTTGTTTTCACTAAATTTATGGGTGTCACATTAAATGAATGTTCTTTTCCAAAATTTGATAGAAACCGATAGTCGCCAGATCTTTTATTGCCAAACCTAAAATTTTTACCAACAAAAATATTCTTCATAGCTATGCCTGAAAAAAGAATTTTCTTACAAAATAATTTAGGCGTCATTGTTGCAATGCTCTTATTAAACTTTAAGACAATCGCATAATCAATTTTATAGGATTTAAAAATTTCTAGACGCGTATCAACCTGTGTTAATAAAAAACCTTTAATATCTTTTTCAAAATACCTCCTAGGATGAGGATCAAAAAGCAATACTCCAACTTTTGCATCTTTTTTTTTACTAAGTTTCTTGGCTAACGATATAATTGATTGGTGACCTTTATGAACACCATCAAGGTTACCAATTATTAGGATAGAGTCTTTCGTAAAATTATGCGTCTTTTTAAGATCTTTAAATATTTTCACTTTATTTCACTTTAGAAAATCAGAAACTGTGATTTCTTTTGTATCTCTTGAAAGAATATTTTCCACAAGATTGCTAATATCTTCAATGTTATTTTTACCTGATATTTGATCCTTATGTATACCATTCATGATAAAGACAAAATCCAAATTAAAGTTTTGTGCGCCAAGACAGTCGGTTTTGATACTGTCCCCGATTGCAAGGATATCTGACTTATTTTCAATATTATTCATATTTTTCAAATCTTGAAAAGCTTGGTCATAAATTTCAACGTATGGTTTTCCATAATATACTACTTTACCACCAAGTTTTTCATAATATTTGCATAAAGCTCCAGCACAAAAAATAGAGTTTACTCCTCGATAAACAATTTCATCAGGATTTACACATACAATAGGTTTTTCTTTCTCCATGAAGTCATTAAATAAATCATTATAATCTTTAGGAGTTTCAAAACTGTCATCGTAAAGTCCTGTTGTTAAAATGAAATCTGCCTCATTAATACTATCTACCTTACTAATATTTATATTTTCTAATAGATCATAGTCCTTAGTTGGGCCTAGATGAAAATAACTTTCACCATGAATTTTTTTATTAACAAACTTCGTTCCTATATCTCCAGAGGTATAAATATGTTTATAAAGATCGGGATTAAGTCCAAGTTTATTTGTCAAACCCTCCTGAACAACATAATTAGGACGCGGGGCATTAGAAATCAAATAAACATCAATTCCATGCTCCTTCATGCGTTCAAGATAAGTGAGAGCGCCAGCATAAATTTCAACACCATTATGAATTACTCCCCAGAGATCACATAAAATTGCTTTATAGGATAGTGAATAACTCTCAACACTATTAATTTTATTAATATTCATATTTTATATTGAAATTATTTTATTAACTTATAATCTTTTTTTTAAATCAGTTCGTAATTAAATGACATCACTTTTTGATTTAAAAGATAAAAATGCAATTATCACTGGATCTTCACGTGGCATTGGTAAGGCTATTGCATATCGAATGGCGGAGCATGGCGCCAAAGTAATAATAACAAGTCGCAAAATTGATGCATGCGAGAACGTTGCTGAAGAAATTAATAGTACGTTTGGTAAGGATACCGCTACAGCAATATCATGTAATATTTCTGACAAAGAACAATTAAAAAACTTGTATGTTAAATCAAAGGAGTTTTGTGGAAGTATAACAACTTTAGTATGCAACGCGGCTGTAAATCCATATTTTGGGCCATCTAACAACATACCAGATGAAGCATTTGAAAAAATAATGAAATCAAATGTACAGAGTAATTTTTGGCTATGTAACGAAATATTGCCCGATATGGTAAAAATAAAAAGTGGTTCTATTATTATAATTTCATCAATAGCAGGTCTGCATGGAAGCAGCATGTTAGGCGCTTATGCTATTAGCAAGGCCGCTGACTCTCAGTTAGCAAGGAATATTTCTGTGGAATATGGCAGAAATAATATTAGAGCAAATTGTATATCTCCAGGGCTAATCAAGACTGATTTTGCACGTGCACTTTGGGAAAATGAAGACATTTTGAGGGTAACAACAGCGAAATCAGCGCTCAAAAGAATTGGCATGCCTGATGAAATCGCAGGAGCCGCTGTTTATCTTGCCTCTGAGGCAGGCTCGTTCATGACTGGACAAAATATAGTTATAGACGGTGGAGAGTCTGAACAGTAGTAAAAATGTTGTAAAATAAGCATTTTTTATCATCTTTTATAATTATTCGTTTTTGAGGACCCTCTTGACACATACGCACGAGATCACTATATGCCTAGGTAATTAAGCAATAGACTTTAAATATTTAGGAGATTAAAAAATGGATTTTCGACCTTTACATGATCGTGTTCTCGTAAGGAGATTAGATACTGAAGAAAAAACTGCTGGGGGGATTATCATTCCTGACACAGCTCAAGAAAAGCCGCAAGAAGGACAGATAGTTGCTGTCGGGTCAGGAACAAAATCTGAAGATGGAAAAGTCACACCATTAGATTTAAAAGCTGGAGATATTGTCTTATTTGGAAAATGGTCTGGCACCGAGGTCAAAATTGACGGAGAAGAACTATGCATCATGAAAGAGTCTGACATCATGGGTGTAATTGAAAAGAAATCAAAATCAAAATCAAAAAAGAAGAAATAAATCTTAAATCAAGGAGAATAAAAAATGGCGGGTAAAGACATACATTTTGGCACTGAAGCAAGAAACAAAATGCTCAAAGGTGTTAACGTACTAGCTGACGCAGTTGCAGTAACGTTGGGTCCAAAAGGAAGAAACGTTGTTATGGATAAATCTTTTGGTGCACCCAAAAGTACAAAAGATGGGGTTTCAGTTGCTAAAGAAATCGAATTAAAAGATAAATTTGAAAATATGGGAGCCCAGATGGTTCGTGAGGCTGCAAGCAAAACCAATGACGTTGCAGGTGATGGAACTACAACGGCCACTGTACTTACAAGAGCAATTGTTACAGAAGGCTTAAAGTTTGTTGCAGCAGGAATGAACCCGATGGATCTAAGAAGAGGTGTAGATTCTGCAATCGATGCTGCAAGTGATGCCATTAGTAGTTCATCAAAAAAAGTTAAAACTAGTGCTGAAGTCGCACAAGTTGGCTCTATTTCAGCTAACGGTGAGGCTGAGGTTGGAGCTATGATTGCGAAGGCAATGGATAAAGTTGGAAACGAAGGTGTTATAACAGTTGAAGAAGCTAAAGGTCTAGAGACTGAACTTGATGTTGTTGAAGGAATGCAATTTGATAGAGGCTACCTATCTCCATATTTTGTGACTAATGCAGAGAAAATGACAGCTGATTTGGAAAATGCTTACATTCTTCTTCATGAAAAAAAATTAACAAACCTGCAACCAATGCTTCCTCTATTAGAAGCCGTAGTACAAGCCGGAAGACCGCTTGTAATTATTGCTGAGGATGTTGAAGGTGAAGCGCTTGCTACCTTGGTGGTTAATAAATTAAGAGGTGGATTAAAAATTGCTGCTGTAAAAGCACCAGGATTTGGTGATAGAAGAAAAGCAATGATGGAAGACATTTCTATTTTAACTGGTGGTCAAGTCATATCAGAAGACCTAGGTATTAAATTAGAAAATGTAACCATTAATGATTTAGGGACAGCAAAAAGAATAAGTATTGATAAAGAAAATACTACAATTGTTAATGGTGCTGGAACTAAAGCTGATATTCAAGGTAGATGCTCTCAGATTAGAAAACAGATTGAGGAAACAACATCTGACTATGACAGAGAAAAGTTACAAGAACGTCTTGCTAAGTTAGCTGGTGGAGTAGCTGTAATCAAAGTTGGTGGAGCCACCGAAGTTGAAGTTAAAGAAAGAAAAGACAGAGTTGATGATGCTCTTAATGCTACTAGAGCTGCAGTTGAAGAAGGTATCGTTGCTGGCGGTGGATTATCACTTCTAAACGCAGCTGGTGCACTTGATAAAGTAAAAACATCTAACGCTGATCAAAAAGCTGGAGTAGATATTGTTCGTAGGGCATTAGAAACACCAATTAGAACAATTGCAAACAACGCGGGTGTCGATGGATCTGTAATTGTTGGCAAGCTCAAAGAGGGCAAGTCTTCTACTGAGGGTTATGATGCTCAGTCTGATAAATTTGTTGATATGTTTAAAGCGGGAATCATTGACCCAACTAAAGTTGTCAGAACAAGTTTACAAAACGCTGCATCTATTGCCGGTGTTTTAATTACAACTGAAGCGATGGTTGCTGATGCTCCTGAAGATAAGCCTGCTGCAGCACCTGCAATGCCTGATATGGGCGGCATGGGCGGCATGGGCGGCATGATGTAATAATCATTTACGATAAACACTAAAAAACCCGGCCTCGCCGGGTTTTTTTTATTCAAACTTATTGATAAAATTTTTATAATTATTTTCTATTTCTTTATCCCACTCCGCAACTTTTGAAGAAAAGATATTAGCTGATGATTTCAGGATTATGCCATCATCAAGAACTCTTAAGTTGTTAGCCCTTAGTGTTTCACCTGTTGATGTTATATCAGTGATGATTTCTGAAAAACCATTGAAAGGCGCACTTTCGGTAGAACCGTCACTTTCAACAGTTCTATAATCAACAACTCCACATTTAGAAAAGAAATTATTTGTTAAATTCTTATATTTAGTTGCTACACGCAACCTTTTTGAATATTTATCTCTGTGATTATTGCTCACTTCTTCCAAATCAGCCATCGTCATTACATCAATCCAAATATCCGGTACGGCAACAACCAGATCCGCTTTTCCAAAATCTAACTCCAGATCTTTTGTTATTTTTGAATTAAAATTGAAAATTTTTTCTTGTATCAGGTCATCACCGGTTAAGCCTGCATGGATTGATCCCTCATCAAGTCTATTGGTAATTTCTTTAGCGCTTAAAAAATATAGAACTGTATCTTTTTGTCCCCTTATTGTACCAATATAATCTCTATCATTTACAAGATTTTCAAAAGCAATATTTTTATCTAGAAAAAGTTTCTCCATATCTTTTCTTAACCTGCCTTTGCTAGGTAGTCCTATCCTTAATTTATTTTCAAATTTCATGACTATATAATTTTACTTAAGTTATTATTATTTGTTGCAAACCCTATAGCTGACAGATTGTTTTTGGACCCTAATATATTAAGTAACTTATCGTATCTTCCACCAGTTATTAACTTTAAATTGCCTGATTGATCATAGATTTCGAACATGACTCCATCATAAAATTCAATTGAATGTCCAAAATCATTGTTGAAATTAAATTTAGATATATCCATTTCAGACGAGACGGCGTTCTTGAATTCTTCAATGCCATCAATCTCTTTTTTAAAAAAATCAAGCTTTTGATAACTTACAAACTCTTTTAAAATATTTGGAAAAGTATCAAGAGAAGCGTTTAAACCTAAAAAATTCTTAATCAGATTTACAATTTGTTTTCCATTGCTTTCAGAGACGATGATCTCACTTTTCTCCTGAAATCGGTTGACGATTTCTTCAACTGTCCTTGAGCCTAAACCAGTATTACTATTGGAATTAATCAGATCAACCAAATTTGCACTTGAATTGGCATTCAAACCAAGTTTTTCATTGATAATTTTACCTTTTTTCAATTCGTCATAACCGACGCCTTGCCCTAATCGATTTAACAAACTATCAAAATATGTTCTTCTAAAAAAATGCCTGACAATTCTCTGTTTCCACCTGATCGGTAAATCTAAATAACTTATAAAACTATTAAAGAGGTTTAGACTGCCTATTTTAATTTGATATTCATTAATATTTAATTTTTCTAAAATTTTGACTGCCGTTTTAAGCGTATAAATATCTTTTTCATAAATAGTTTTTAGCTTTTTTTCTGTAAAAATAATTTCAACCCCTGATTGGTTTAATTCAATTGATGCATCATTTATTCCATTGGTTGACCTAAATACTGGTCCACTATAGCATAAATTAGCGTCACTTTTTTTATCATTACTTTTAATAAAACTTTGACACGTAGGGATCGTCATATCTGGTCTCAGACATTTTTCCTTGCCTGAACCGTCTATAAAAGAATACATCTGACTTCTGATTTCTTCACCCGATGTTTCATAAAAAATTTCGGAGTCATGAACCAAAGGAAGCTCTATATATTGAAATCCTAAATCAATAAAATAATCTTTTAATCTAATATTTAATTCCTGCAGCGACATAGCTCAAAAATTTAGTATTTCCTTTAGAGTGCTTACTAAATTCTCTCTAATTACTTCTTTTTGACCTGCTTTAGTTTCTTTCCATTCTTCACGCCCAGTTATATTTTTTGAAATCTCACTTCCCTTTTTTAGATCTTTAAGTGATATTTTATTATTTTTAATTTCATCATCACCTGCAATTACAACTGCATCAGCTTGCTTGCGATCGCAATATTTAAGTTGCTTAGCTAAGTTTTTTGAGCCAAAAGAAATCTCGCAGGCCATGCCTGCATCTCTAATTTCAGATGCCATTCTTATATACTCGGATAAGTTATTATCTCCTAAATTTGCTACAATTACTAAAGGTCTCGATTTAGCTTTAATGAGATCCAACTGCTCTAGAGCGACAATAAGCCTGTCAACACCAACAGAAATTCCAGTAGCAGGAACGTTCTCTTTCCCAAATCTTGATATCAGTTTGTCATATCTTCCTCCTCCCGCCACTGATCCAAAAACTATAGTTTCACCTTTTGTATTTTTTACATCAATTAATAATTCAGCTTCAAAGATCATACCTGTGTAGTAATCCAATCCTCTTACAATGGATGGGTCAAATGAAATTGGATAATCTGCAAAATTCCCTAAATAAGAGTTAAATTCATCAATATCATCACTCGTTTGCTTTTGATCGTTCATAAAGTCTAAAATCATTAGTGCTTGTTCATTATCAAGACCTACGCCTTCCATAAAATCACCAGATTTATCTTTTCTACCCTCACATAATAACTCTTTAACACCTTCATCACCTAGACGATCTTTTTTATCTACTGCTCTAAGAATTTTTGACTCAACTTCTTTCGAAGCATTTATTTTCTCAAAAAGACTTGTCCAAATTTTTCTATTTGAATATTTAATTTTAAATTGAGAATCATTTAAACCAAGCCTTCTCAAAATATTTACAACAATGATGCATAATTCAGCATCGATTAGATTTGACTGAATTCCGATAACATCTGCATCAAATTGTAAGAATTCTCTGAATCTTCCTGGCCCTGGCTTTTCATTTCTCCATACTATTCCTGATTGATATCTTTTAAATGGCTTCACTAAATTTTGATAATTCTGTGCAACATATCGTGCTAAAGGAGCTGTAAGGTCATATCGTAATGATAGCCATTGACCATCTTCGTCTTGTAACGAAAAAACTCCTCCACTTGGTCGATCTATATCAGGCAAAAACTTGCCCAGACTATCAGTGTATTCAATGGATGAGGTTTCTAATTCAACAAATCCAAATTTTTGACACTCTTCCTCTATTACCTCAGTAACTATTTTTCTGAGAGTCAGGAGTTGTTTCTCACTGTCTTTAAACCCTCTAGGTAAAATGGCCTTGGGTTTATTGTTATTCTTAGTCATACGATTCCAATCGTTAGTACGATACTACAAAGTTAGTTTATTTAATATAAAAAGGGGTTGTTGTTCGCTGACGCTTTTTGTTCAGCAAACTTAGACATGAATATGATGATGTGTAAAAACAATCATGATCAGTGAAATGCCTTATTTATTCAAAAAAGTCAAATTTTTATAATTTTTATTATTAAGTGAAGTAGAAATACTCTATTTTTATTAAATGGTTATCACTGAAAACGCTAGAAAATTAACTGTTATTTATGCTGCGCTTGGCCATCTACTGATGCATATGTTTGCTGCATTTTACTTTGTAATTGTTCTTGCGATTGAAGATGAGTGGAAATTTTCATATGACGAGCTTTTAAATCTATGGTTTCTTGGGTCTCTTCTTGTTGGCATAGGATCTTTGCCAGCTGGATGGATTAGTGATCGATGGAGCCGTTCAGGAATGATTGCAGTAATGTTTTTAGGTCTTGGCATTAGTTCGGTTCTTTGTGGTCTGAGCGGAAATAAATTATCTCTTTTTATTAGTCTATCCTTACTTGGCTTATTTTGCTCAATATATCACCCTGCTGGAATATCATGGATAGTTAATACATCAAAAGAAACAGGACGTGCACTTGGCTTCAATAATATATTTGGAGGCGTAGGAATTGGATTGGGAGCTTTTTTTGCTGGTATTTTAATTGATCAAATTAATTGGCAAGCTGCGTTTATATTCCCTGGAATAATTTCTATTCTAACAGGCTTATGTCTCTCATATCACTTGAAATCAGGAAAAATTTCATTGACTAATATTAAATCAGAACAATTTCGAGATAATCCAGAAAAAAATCAAATGCTAAAAATTGCGATTATAATGCTTGTAAGTATTACATGTTTGAGTTTTGTATATCAAATTCTTCAAACAAGTTTGCCTAAAGCAATTGATATCAGACTGTCAAACAGCTTAAACCTCTCAACGTCTGAGATTGGATATATTGTAGCCGCCATTTATATTGTAAGCGGTTTAATGAACTACATAGGTGGCATTTTAACAGATAGATATTCTGAGAAAGTAATCTATGCTATTGGCATCATCGGACAAGGCACTCTTCTTTTATTCATTGTTAGTCTATCAAATTATTGGTTAATTGTTATCAGTCTTATGATTGTTGCTTTTAATTCAAGTATACTTCCAGCAGAAAATTTATTATTGGCTAAATTCTCGCCAGAAAAATATCAAAGTCTTGTATATGGTATAAAATTCATTGTTTCATTCTCTGTAGGGCCAATAGCCTTAATCCTAATTTCTAGAAGCTATGAAATAAGCGGTGAGTTTGCATTTCTTTATTTACTTTTTGGATTTGTAATGATTCTGCTCTTTTTGATCGTACTAACTCTTCCTGTAAAAAAATCATTAGTTGGTACAGCTGGGTAGACTTGAACTACCGACCTCCTGGTCCACAACCAGGCGCTCTAACCAACTGAGCTACAGCTGCACAAGTGGTGGCTCGAGGTGGATTTGAACCACCGACACAAGGATTTTCAGTCCTTTGCTCTACCAACTGAGCTATCGAGCCTCAAGTTAGTAATGTAAGTCTTTTATTCTATAAGAAGTATTCGTGCAAAGAAAATATTCTTATTGCTAATTAATTAAGCTTTTCATTTAGCCTGCTTATCAAATCCTGCACACTTTTTAATGAATTTAATTCATCAGCATCAATCATAAGCTGATAATTATCATCATTTTTAATATAAACGCATGGTAGGTTGATTTGCTTAGGTACAAACTCTAATTCTTCGAGATGGTCAATATAATAAAATCTACTCTTTATTTTTAGCGACTTAAGATAATTACCCCAAATCTTTTCCTTACCTCGATTGTTATATGTGATAGAGCACAAATGACATTCATACGTACTTGGTGAAATTATTTTATGACCCCAATCTATGAGGGCATTGAAAATGCCACTTTTTGCATTGTAAATAAAAATTAATTCTCTCATGATTTAATTAAACCAACCGAACCCAATAAGTTATTAGTTTGAAACAATGGTAATCCAACTACATTTGAATACGAACCGTTTATTGACTTGATAAAAACTTCAGCAAAGCCTTGAATTTTGTATGATCCTGCAACATTTTTCCATTCATTTGTTTCGATGTAATTATCAATATCTTTTTTATTAAGCAGTTTAAAATTGACTGTAGTTGTGACACTCCTACTTATAACTTTATTCTTAGTATCTCTTAGGCTCAATACGGTTGAAACGCGATGTCTTCGACCCGATAATTTATTGAGATTTTTCCTAGCAATAACTTTATCATTTGTTTTATCAATTATTCTTCTTCCACTATAGGCAATAGTATCTGCAGTAAGAATCACAGCATTTTCATGCTTCCCATCAAAGTGCTTCATCTTTTGAGTAGCTATTCGTTTACAATAATCTAAGGGCAATTCCTTTTTGTTGATCGTCTCGTCAATATTTGGTGAGATTATTTCATCGGGTTTGATCCCAAGAATTGATAGCAATTCTAATCTTCTAGGAGATGAGCTGCCTAAAATAAATTTCAATATATTCTCTTGGTTATTTATATCTAAATATTATTCTACCTTTAGTAAGGTCATAAGGTGTAATCTGTACAAGAACTTCGTCACCTGCTAAGACTCTAATTCTATTTTTTCTCATTCTACCAGCTGTATGTGCTAGAACTTCATGGCCGTTTTCTAGTGCAACTTTAAACATTGCATTTGGAAGTATATCAGTAACTTTACCCTTAAATTCTAAAATCTCTTCTTTTGACATATATTATTTTTTTGTAAGCCTATATTCTATTGACCTTGAATGTCCGTCAAGACCTTCATTATCAGCGATTGTCATAGCACTATTTCCAATTTCTTCAATACCTTCTTTTGTAAACTCAACAAGCGATATTTTTTTTAGAAAGTCAAATACTGATAGTCCTGATGAAAATTTTGCACTCCTTGATGTAGGCAATACATGGCTTGGACCAGCAACATAGTCACCTAATGCTTCGGGTGTATTCCTACCGAGAAATACTGCACCTGCATTGATAATATATTTAAGAAAATCTCTCGCATTATCAATGGCAAGCTCGAGATGTTCAGGGGCTAATTGATTTGAGATATCAAAACCCTCTTTGAGATCACGTACAACAATGATTTTGCCATTTTTATCCCAGCTTGCAGACGCAATTTCTTTTCGCGGAAGTGATTCTAATTGACTGAGTACTTCTTTTTCAACCGCTTCAGCTAATGCTTGATCAGTTGTAATCAAGATGCTTTGAGCACTTTTATCATGCTCAGATTGAGCTATGAGATCAGCAGAGATAATTTTTGGATCACTATTCTGATCAGAAATTATAACTATTTCAGAAGGGCCCGCAAACATATCAATCCCTACAAGTCCTGAGACTTGCCGTTTTGCTTCAGCGACGTAAATATTACCGGGTCCAACAATTTTATTTACAGGTGCCACACTTTCAGTCCCATATGCCATTGCAGCGACTGCCTGAGAGCCACCCATGCAATATATTTTTTTAATGCCTACAATTTTTGCGGCATATAAAACAGATGGATTAATCTGTCCATCAGTTAATGGTGAAGCCATTACTATGTCTTTTACTCCTGCAACCGTAGCCGGTATTGCATTCATAAGAACTGTACTAGGGTAGCTTGCTGTTCCACCTGGTACATAAATCCCTACCGTTTCTAAAGGCTTCCACATATATCCAAGAGTAGATTTTAGATCATCATTAAAACTTAGATCCTGTGGTAATTGTTTTTCATGGTATACCCTAACTCGATCTGCTGCTGTTTGAATAGCCTTGCATATCTTTTCAGGCAATTCATCTGTCTGATTGTTGATTGCAGTTTCATCTATAATGAAGTTTGATTTTGAAAGTTCATTGCGATCAAGTTGGTTAGTATACTCTATAAGAGCACCATCACCTTTGGTTCTTACATCATTAATTATATTAGCTACAACATCTTTTACATCTTCTTCATCTGAGCTATTAGTATTTACTAAATTTTCAAATTCCTGTGAAAAGTCTGAATTGCTTGTATTAATTATCTTGTTCATTCACTTTTTCTTCTGTACCCCAAGGCTTTCCTTGATCATCTAATTTGCACCGAATAATTTCAGTTTCGAGTTTTATAATTGCATCATTTTTGAAAAGCAATTCAATTTCAATATTTTTTGAGTTATTGGGATAATAGTTAAAAGTCAAAAGTTCTAATTTCTTTGATTTATTCAATTGGTCAATATTTTTTGAATAAACTGATATGACGTCCTCAAAGCATAGAACGGCCTTAATACGCTGATTGACTTTATTTACTATTTTTTCTTCCCACATAAATCGTGTAATCATTAGGAAAAATGATCTTATTGAAGGTAGGTATTTAATATCACTTACTTCAATGAGTCCGTCCTGCAATATAGTCCCAATAATTTTTAATTCATCAGTATCAATTGCATTTAAATTCATAATTTCTAAACCCGCTTAATCTCTGCGCCACATGCTTCTAATTTTACCTCAATTTGTTCATACCCTCTATCCAAGTGATAGATGCGATTTAGCGTTGTTTCACCTTCAGCTGCTAATCCTGCTAAAATTAAACTTACAGAGGCTCTCAGATCTGTTGCCATCACTGGAGCTCCTATGAATCCTGAGCAAGGATTAATAATTGCTCTTTTGCCATTAATTTCAATATTTGCTCCCATTCTATTCAATTCAGGTACATGCATGAATCTATTTTCAAATATGTTCTCGTCAATAACTGACTTTGTTTTCGCCGTGGACATTAAAACCATCATTTGAGCTTGAACGTCTGTGGGAAAGCCAGGATATTCCTTTGTTTTAATTTCAATACCTTCACTAATATTGGATTTATTTACTGTTACAGTATTTTCATCAAAAATTATATCTACTGGCAATGTTTTTAAAGTTTCTAGAACATTACTAATGTGTTCAATATTTAAATTTTCTATTTTAAGTCCATCTCCAACTAGTGCTCCAGCTATAATATAGGTCATAGCCTCGATACGGTCAGGAATAATATAATAATTTGAACCATTCAAAGTTGTTACCCCTTGGACTACGACAGATCTGTTATCATCAAGTTCAATTTTTGCTCCCATAGTATTTAGACAGTTAATTAAATCAATTACCTCAGGTTCTAGAGCAATGTTTGAAATTTTAGTCTCACCTTTAGCCAATGTCGCAGCCATTATGATATTTTCAGTAGCACCAACAGATACTTTAGGAAGTTCGATCTTATTTCCAGTCAGTCCTTTTGGTGCACTACATTGAATATATCCTTTTTCCAATTCAAAAGTTGCACCAAGTTTTGTAAGTGCGTCTATATGAATATCAATTGGCCGCGCACCTATGGCACATCCTCCAGGAAGCGATACACTGGCCTCACGCTTTCTTGCAAGTAATGGTCCAAGCACTAAGATACTTGCTCGCATCTTTCTCACTAAATCATATTCTGCGATAGTTTTCTCTGTATCTGTATATTGAAGTGCAATAGAATTTTTATTATTTATACTTTTTGTAACATTAACTCCTAGAGATGATAAAACCATACTCATAGTTTTTACATCAACTAGATCTGGAACATTTGAAAGTTCTAATTTTTCATTTGTTAAAATACTAGCAGCCATAATTGGTAGAGCAGCATTTTTTGATCCACTGACAGGAATCACACCCCTTAGAGGTTGTCCTCCATTTATAACAATTTTCTGCATTGAATTTTATAGCTTGGGAAGAGTAACGCCGGTTTGTTTCATGTATTTCCCTTTTCTATCCTTATAAGAAATCTCAGGCGGAGCCTCACCTTTATAGAATAGGAATTGGCAGCCTCCTTCATTTGCATAAATTTTTGCTGGAAGTGGTGTTGTGTTTGAAAACTCTAAAGTTACATGACCTTCCCACTCAGGCTCTAAAGGAGTTACATTGACTATTATCCCACATCTTGCATATGTTGATTTTCCTAAACAAACAACCAATACATCTCTTGGAATTCTGAAATATTCTACAGTGCGTGCCAGTGCAAATGAATTGGGTGGTATGATGCATTCTTTGCCTGGTCTATCAACAAAGCCTTTGTCATCAAAATTTTTAGGATCAACTAAGGCTGAGTCTACGTTTGTAAATATTTTAAAATCTTCAGATACTCTTGCATCATATCCGTAAGAAGACAATCCAAAGGAGATAGTCCCATCTTTTTTTTGTCCGTCCACAAAGGGTTCAATCATGCCTTGTTCTAAGGACATTTTTTTAATCCAGTTATCAGACATGATGGTCATCTTATTTCTCTTCTTTCTTTCGTTGATATTCTTTTCTTTTTCTTAAATTCTGTCTCAAAGCTTCAGATAGTCTTTTAGTATCATTTAGCTTTTTATTCTTTTGCTCGTCCTTCGAGGAACTGTTTGATTTCATCTTTATTCAACCCTGCCTTTTTAAGCTCTTTTACTAGTTTTTCTTCTTCTTTTTTATCTGTATTATCAGCTTGTTTGGACTCTCTTTTCTGCTGTTTTGCCATCGCGCGCTCTCCGCGTTTAGACTTGTAATCGTGATGAATGCCCATAATAATCTCCATGAATTGCGCTACTTTATACAATTTTTTTATAGGATTCTCTAGTAAAAACAAGGAATGCTATAGAAGGATTATTTTCTAAGCTTATGGTTAGTCTTTAATGAACAGATCGCTTGAAAAATCAGAAAACTTTTCTGATCCATTTTCTGTAACTCTCAATGAATGACTCGCCTCTACACCCCAGCTACCGAATTGCATTACTGCAATCATGTGAAATGTAACATTTGGATAAAGAATAGTTTGGTCTCCTTTAGAGATATTTATTGTATGCTCGCCCCAATCCGGAGGGTAACCTATGCCAATTGAATATCCTGTTCGAGACTCTTTTTTAATGTCATGCTTATCAAGAATAGCCCAAAATTTTTGTGCCACATCATCAGCTGTATTTCCAGGTTTAACGGCTGAAATGCCTTCATCTAAGGCTTCATTGGTAGCCTTAATAGCGTCAATTTTTTTTTGCTCTGCCTTACCAAGCAATACTGTTCTCGCTAGTGGAGCATGATATCTCTTATGAACACCAGCTAGTTCAACAATTGTAGCTTCGCCCTTAACAAACTTCTCTTGTGTTGCTGTTAAATGAGACGCAGATGTCCCTGCGCCAGTAGGTAGTAAGGTGGCGATACTTGAGTACTCACCACCAATTTCAGGTGTACCATAAAACATTGCTTTTTGAATTTCTCCTACCGCATCACATTGCCTAATTCCTGGATTTATTATGTCAATTGCAGTTTGCATAGCCTGATCGGTAATCAATGCAGCTTTTTTCATTAATTCAATTTCATTATCTGATTTTATAAATCTCACCCAATTCACAAGCCTTTCAGAATCTTTAAGTGATGCATCAGGCAGTCCGTCAATAAGTTTCTGATAACAATAAGCTGTAAAATAATGACTATCCATTTCAAGACCAATTGATTGATTATCCCATTTTTTGCTTTTAATGATCTCGATAAGATAATCATAAGGATGATTGGGCCATGTATGGATATATTTTTCTGCATATACAATAATATTTTCTTGAGACCAACAGCTCTGTAAAAATGCACCACCAGCGTCTTGATCTCTCATAAATAAAAATGGCTCGTCTAAATCAACATGAACTAAAACACATTGTGCATAATAAAATGACCATGCATCATATCCTGTGAGATAATTCATATTTGCCGTATCTTGAGATATTAACAGATCTATCTTTTTTTCTTGCATCGACTTCTTAACTTTAGCAAGTCTGTCTATATATTCGCTTTTAGGGAAATTCATGAATCTAGGATAGCCGTTCACAAACAAGTTTGGTCCAGAAAGAGGACCCGATCACAAGAAGTTTGTCATTAAAGTCGTATTTAGAAGAATGTAACGATTGGCCGTGTGTTCCCTCTGTTCCATTGCCAATAAGAATGTAACAACCTGGTTTAACCATTAACATTTGAGCAAAATCCTCAGAAAATAATTTTGGATCACAATTTCCATCAACATTTTTAGTTCCAACAAGATCTGCAGCGACCTTAGACGCAAAAGCTGCTTGTTCAGTTGTATTAATTGTCATGTTTGTTCGAGTATCGTATGTAAATTCAAATTTTATACCGTGAGCCTTGGCAATTCCCTCAACAATGTTTCGCATACTATCTTCAATAATTTTATTGGCCTCAGGCGAAAGTGCTCGAGCATCTCCAGAAATTATAGAATGACCAGGTAAAATATTTTCATTTCCATCAGACTCAAATTTAGTAACAGATACAACACCATTCATTGCGGGATTTAATTTTCTTGAAACTATTGATTGTAGTGAAGTTATAATTTGTGTTCCTACTGTTATAGTATCAACTCCCATGTGCGGCAATGCAGAATGTCCACCTTGACCCCAAAGCTTAATATTAAAGAGACTCTCACTAGCTGTTATTGTGCCTGAACGTGTAGCGAAAGAGCCAACTTCCATTCCTGGCAAATTATGAAATGCATAAACTTCATCTATGGAGAAATTTTCAAAAAGACCGTCATCAATCATTGCTTGTGCACCTTGCGTTTTTTCTTCATCAGGTTGGAAAATAAAATATACCGTACCATTAAAATTTTTTGTTGCAGAAAGATATTTGGCAGCACCGAGAGCCATTGCTGTATGGCCATCGTGACCACACGCATGCATTTTTCCTTCATGAATGGATTTGTATTCACAGTCACTCTCTTCTTTTACTGGTAAAGCATCCATGTCAGCACGTATACCTATACTTTTATTACTATTGCCATTTTTGAGCACTGCAACGATACCTTTTTTCCCAATACCCTCAAAAACCTCTAATCCAAAACTTTTTAAAATTTCAGCAACTTTTGCTGATGTGATATCTAAATCAAAATTTAGTTCAGGATGAGCGTGAAAGTCATGTCTCCAAGCAATCATTTCTTTTTCAAAATTTTCTGTAACTACATCCATCTTTTAATGTTTATAATTTCTTTCTAAGCCAATTATGAAACCTTTTTATTTCATACTCTTCAGGCATTAAGGTTCCATTTTTACGTATTGGATTATGTATGCCTTTTTGATTAAGTTCACAAGCCTCAGCATCCTGTTTCATTACGAGTACTGCAAAATCAATAACATTTTTCATTGAATATTTTTTGTCTTTAAGTGTTTCTTTTCGAAAAATCCACTCAGCAGTTACTTCTGTGAGCTCATTAGATAAAGGAAGAATGCGAACCATTCTGATATGGTCAGTAAAAATCGCTAAAAACATAGAAGGCCAGCTTGTCATATAAATATATCCAGGAAAGTTTGTCTGATTTTCTAAGTATTCTACACGATGGCCTTGCGCACTGCCATCCATTGACCACGTTTCAGTTCCTTTTTTCATGCCGCCTTTATACTTTGGATCATCATGATTAATGAACCTTTTCCAGTTAGGATCATCTTTTATGTCTACAAGTCTTCGGCCGTAGATAGGAACAAGATTAGATAGTTCTGGATGAAGGTTTGGACAATGTAGACACTCACTATAATTTTCCCAAAAAATTTTCCAGTTGCATTTTATTTTTTTTTTCCATGTGTGACCAATTTGATAATTACTCACATTCAATTGCGAAAAAGCATCACTATAATCTGGGAATACTTTTTTAGAATTCCATTTAGCATTATTATTCAGGTTAATAAAGATTAGTCCATTCCAAATTTTAAATTTTACTTTGATTAAACAATTTTTATCTTTACTAAAATTTTTTGGATCGGTTATTGAGGAAGTTTTTATAAGATTTCCATTACTTGCGTTATAGGACCATTGGTGATAAGGGCAAATTAATAAATTAGACTTTAGCTTCCCATTTTTTTCTTTTTTTAAAATAGATCCTCGATGGCTACAAGAATTATAATATGCATTCATATTTCCTTCTTTGTCACGAACAAGAAGAATATTAAATTTACTTATTTCAACAGTATGAAAAGATAACGGCTGTGATAAAGCGTGTTCATGGCAAATGTATAGCCATTCCTTTGATAAAACTTTCTTTAGTTCTTTATCAAATTGATTTTGATTGAAATACCAATTTAATGGTAGAGATTTTTCCGTTTTTTTTAAAATATATCCCTCACTCATGCTTGTAAAAATTTTATACCCTTATATTGTCTATGACTAGATATTATGAGAAAAATTCATTGGATTATTCTATTTAGTACCCTAAGTTTTTTAATTTTAATTGGTTCTCTGTATTTATATAACTTATACAACGTACCTGTCCTATCAAAAGAAGAAATTTTAAAACTTTCTGAAGAAGCAAAAGAACAAAGAGAAAATATTACAAGACAAACTGTTTTTGAACCTTTTGAATTTAAAAAACCTAACAAAAATAAGAATGTATATTTTGGTGATCTCCATGTTCATTCAAGCTTGTCATTTGACTCCTATATTTTTGGTAATCGCTATGGCCTAGATGATACATATAAGTTTGCGAAGGGAGAGCCTATGCTGAATATGTTTGGTGAACAAATGCAAATTTCAAGACCTCTAGACTTTGCTGCAGTAACTGATCATGCAGAAACATTTGGACTACAGGAAAGCTGTGCTGATCCAGAGATTACAGAGGAGTCAAAAATTACTTGTACAAGATTGGAGTCCCCTAGTTATAGATTTTTTTTTGATCTTCGCGAGACATCTGTTGCAAGGCCGCCTGTAAGCATCATGTCAGCAGCTATTGGTGATAAAGAAAAGGAAGAACGATTTATAAAATCTACATGGGACAAAATTATAAAAGTTGCAGATAATCATAATGAACCTGGAAAATTTACAACATTTGTTGCTTATGAATACTCGCCCACATTACCTGATGGCGGCTACAACCACAGAAATGTTATATTTAAAAATAATACGGTCCCTGAAAAAGCTTTCTCACTTTTCGATGCTCACACAGCTATTGATTTATGGAAAAAGTTATTAGAAAGTTGTAACTATCCCTGTGAATTTATGACGATACCACATAATGGTAATCGCTCCTGGGGATATGCATTTGCAAACCATACTATCGATAATGAACAATATACACTTGAAGATTGGAAACTACGGAACAACAATGAGCCATTAGTTGAAATATTTCAGGATAAAGGAAACTCAGAGTGCAGTACATTTTTGGAAGCACTGACGAAGAATGTGATATTGAGCAATTCTATCCAAAATGTGAAAATGATGATGATACATTATGCATTCAAGAAACTTCTATGGTGCGTGATGGTCTAAAAAAAGGCCTTTCTTTGGAGAACGAATTTGGATTTAATCCCCTTAATTTTGGAATGATAGGAAGTTCTGACTCTCATAATTCTAATCCAGGAGATACAGAAGAATGGGATTACAGAGGCAGAACCAGCTTCGTTGGACCGTCTAAAAGAAGAGTAAAAGAAGGATTATTAATGACCCAACTTATAAATAATCCAGGTGGTCTAGCGGCAGTTTGGGCTGAAGAAAATAATAGAAATACTCTATTTGAAGCTATGCAAAAAAAAGAGGTGTATGCAACTAGCGGAACAAGAATTAGGTTGAGATTTTTTCTCAATTTTAATAGTACAGAAGAAATCTATACGTCTGTTGATCCAATAGCCGAATCCTATGAAAACGGTTATACTATGGGTAGTACTGTTATAAATAGCTCTATGCAAATACCCAAATTTTATATCACTGCTGAACGAGACTCATTGAGTGCGCCATTAGACAAAATTCAAATAGTAAAAGGTTGGACTGAAGATGGAAATGAAAAAGAAGTTGTTTACGATGTAATCTGTAGTGATGATAGGGAAATTAATAATAAAAAAAATAGGTGCAAACCAACAAAAGCAAAAGTAGATTTTGACGATTGTTCGTTTAACGAAAACTTTGGAGCCGATCGATTAGAGATTCTCTGGACCGATGAGAAATATTCATTTGAGCAAAATGCTTTTTACTACGTTAGAGCTATTGAAAACCCTACATGTAGATGGTCAACTTATGATAGTATCAGAATAGATGAAAAACCCTCTAAAAACTATCCAAAAATTATGCGTGAAATGGCGTGGTCATCACCGATTTGGATAAAAAATAATTAAAGATATGTTTCCACAAGATCTTAAAGAAAAATATAAAGATTGGCATAATGATACATACTTAAAAAAGAAAAATCTTTTTCAGAGTCTTGCCAAAGAAGGCCAGTCTCCAAAATATATTATCATTTCTTGCGTCGACTCTAGAGTAGATCCAAATTCAATATTTAAATCTGAACCGGGTGAGATGCTGGTACATAGAAATATAGCAAATATTGTCCCACCCTATAATTATATAACGGAACATAGCGGAACAATTGCAGCTATTGAGTTTGGTATTACGGTCTTGAATATTAAAAATATAATTGTTATGGGTCATTCAAGCTGTGGTGGCATTAAAAATGGCTATAGTATGTGTAAAGAAAATGCCTTCGATGCTAACTCATCGATTTCAAACTGGTTAAATCTTCTTAAGCCCTCCTTTAACAAGATTGCTAACTTGAACGAAAATGAGTCAATAAAAGATTTGGAGAAGGTAAGTATTAAAACATCTATAAAAAATCTAGAGAGCTATCCTTTTATTCGTGAAAGATTAGATCGTAAAGAAATCAATATTTATGGCTCATGGATAGATATTGGATCGGGTAAAATTCATGTACTTGATTTTGCATCAAGTATCTTTCAGCCAATTTAGTTTAAATAATTTATTTAAAAGAATAAAAGACTTCTTTATTTTTGATGATATAAGGTAGCGATGCAAAATATCGTTTCAATAAAAAAACTATCAAAAATATATGATAATAATTTTCAAGCACTCAATAACATCACTCTAGATATAAAGAAAAATGAAATAATTGCTTTATTGGGTCCTAATGGTGCTGGAAAAACAACGATGATTAGTATTATCTGTGGAATTGTTATTCCATCATCTGGCTCAGTAACTGTAGATAATTTTGACATTTTAAAAGACTATAGACGTACTAGGTCGCTAATTGGTTTAGTTCCACAAGAATTGTCATTAGAACAATTTGAATATGTTTTTAATAATGTTTCTTACACACGTGGGTTATATGGAAAGGCTCCCAATCCATCTTTAATTGAAAAAATTTTAAAAGATTTAAGCTTGTGGGATAAAAGAAACTCTAGAATTAATGAATTATCTGGTGGTATGAAAAGAAGGGTATTAATAGCAAAAGCTCTTTCACATGAACCTTCCGTATTATTCCTTGATGAGCCCAGCGCTGGCGTAGATGTTGAATTAAGGCAAGAAATGTGGCAAGTAATTAAGGATCTTAGAAATAGCGGTGTCACTATTATTCTTACAACCCATTACATTGAAGAAGCAGAGGCAATCGCTGACCGAGTTGCTGTTATTAATAAAGGAGAACTTCTGGTAGTTGATAACACATCCGACTTAGTACGTAGCATGGGTCAGAAAACACTTGTTATTGAATTGCACGAAGCTATTCAAACGCTTCCCGCTCAATTAGAAAGTTACAATCTAACAGTCTTGAACAATGGATTATCAATCAGCTACAATTACGACTCGTCAAGTAAACAAACGGGAATTACATCATTGTTACAAGATATGAAAGAAACTGGATTGAAGTTGAAAGACTTAAAAACTGAACAAAGCTCTTTGGAAAATATTTTTGTCGAATTGGTAAGGGAAAATTAATGAACTTTTACGCAATAAGAGCAATATATTTACACGAGATGGATAGAATGCGAAGAACAATAGGTCAAAGCATACTTTCACCAGTAATTTCAACTTCTTTATATTTTATTGTATTCGGATCCGTAATAGGAAGCATGATACCAGAGCTTGATGGTGTGAGTTATGGATCATTTATAGTACCTGGCTTGCTCATGCTTACTCTTTTAACACAAAGTATTTCAAACTCAGCATTTGGAATATTTTTCCCAAAATTTACAGGTTCTATTTATGAGGTGTTGGCTGCGCCGGTATCATCTTTGGAAATCATAATTGGATTTGTTGGAGCCAGTGCAACAAAGTCTTTAATTGTTGGTATAATAATTTTACTTACTGCAAGTTTTTTTGTTGAACTAAAAATTCAATATCCCTTGTTGATGCTTTTTCTCCTAATTTTAACTTGTCTTACATTTAGTTTATTTGGATTTTTAATTGGATTGCTCAGCAATAACTTTGAGCAATTGCAAGTTGTTCCTCTCATAATTATTACTCCATTAGTTTTTTTAGGGGGCAGTTTATATACAATCGAGATGTTACCCGAGTTCTGGCAGAAAGTTTCATACTTTAATCCTGTGGTATACCTTATAAATGGTATGCGATGGTCATTTTATGGCGCTTCAGATATTAATATCTTTATAAGTGTTGTATCGCTTGTAGGCTTTTTAGTGGCTTGTATTGTTGGGGTAGCTATTGTAATTTCAAAAGGATACGGTGTAAAAAATTAAGTAATTAGGATTTTGATTTTCTGTCTCTTTTACGATCAATGGCTGATAGATAGCGTTTTCTTAATCTTAAATTTTTTGGAGTGACCTCTAATAGCTCATCCTCATTGATATAAGCCATCATTTCTTCTAGTGACATTCTTCTTGGTGGAGTTAATTTAACTGCTTCATCTGTTCCAGAAGCCCTTACATTAGTAAGCTGCTTACCTTTTAAAACATTTATTTCAAGATCATTATCACGACTGTGCTCACCAACCACCATACCTCCATAAACCTTAGTTTGGTGGTCAATAAACATTGTACCACGATCTTGTAAGTTAAAAATTGCATACGCTACTGCGCTGCCAGTATCAGTTGATATTAATGCTCCATATTTTCGTCCAACAATACTCCCTTTATAATTATCATATTTGTTGAAGAGCCTATTGAGAACGCCTGTTCCTTTTGTATCTGTTAAAAATTTATTTTGGTATCCTATTAAGCCTCTTGATGGAGCTAAAAATGTTAGTCTCGTCTTACCTGCTCCAGATGCTCGCATGTCTTGCATTTCACCTTTTCTTTGATTCATTCCATCAACCACAGTGCTTGTATATTCGTCGTCAACGTCAATAATAACCTCCTCAATAGGCTCTGTTCTTGCTCCATTTTCACCAACTTTGTATAGAACACGTGGTCTTGAAACTGATAGTTCAAATCCTTCTCTTCTCATTTGTTCTATTAGGACACCAATTTGCAGCTCACCTCGCCCACCGATTTCAAAAGCATCTTTTTGATCATTTTCTTCAAAAGTAATTGCAACATTGGTTTCAGCTTCAGCTAAAAGTCTCTCACGAATTAAAGTTGAGGTTACTCTATTTCCATCTGTACCAGCAAAAGGTGAGTCATTGACTGTAATCGTCACTGACATTGTTGGAGGATCAATGGGTGTTGAAACGAGTGGTTCTGTAACCTCTGGGTTACAAATTGTATCTGCTACTGATGTGACAGCTAAACCAGCGATACAAATTATATCACCAGCTGTTACTTGATCAACTGGCACTCTGTCTGTCCCTCTAAATGTAAATAGTTTTGTCAGTCTTCCCGTTTCTATTTGACGACCACTTAGATTAATAGACTTCACTTGGTCATTTACTTTTGCAGATCCATTTATAACTCTTCCGATCAGGCATCGTCCTAGATAAGGATCTGCATCAAGAAGAGTTGCTAGCATTGCAAAAGGCTTTAATAGATCTACTGTTGGTTCTTCAACGTGATTTAATATTAGATCTAATAAGGGATATAAATTTTCTCTGGGATCATCTAAATTTTCGATACACCATCCCTCTCTACCTGCTGCATATAAAATTGGAAAGTCCAACTGTTCTTCACTTGCATCTAATGCAACAAATAAATCAAAAACTTCATTAACAACCTCGTCAGATCTAGCATCGTGCCGATCTACTTTATTAATTACAACAATGGGCTTTAAATTCTGAGCGAGAGCTTTACCTAAAACAAACTTTGTTTGCGGCATTGGTCCTTCTGCAGCATCTGCTAATATTATTACGCCATCTGCCATTCCAAGAACTCGTTCTACTTCACCGCCAAAATCAGCATGCCCAGGAGTATCGATTATATTAATACGGACATCTTTCCAAACAATTGAAGTTGGTTTTGCTAGAATAGTAATCCCTCTTTCCTTTTCGAGATCGCCAGAATCCATTAGACGTTCATCTATGTTTTGATTTTCACGAAACATGCCTGTTTGTTTCATTAAAGAGTCTATTAATGTCGTTTTCCCATGATCAACATGAGCAATAATAGCAATGTTTCTTAACTTTAATGTCATTAGTGGAGTTTAAAATATTGTTGAATGTCTTCTAATTGCTTTATCATATAAAAACAAGATTTATAGTTATTAAGATGAAATATATTCTCGTGATATTTGTTAGCATGATTACAACGGCTCAAGCTGAAATCAGTCTTCGGCAGTACAACGGTCAATACTGCTATGATGGAGATACTTGCTACATCACAATGAATGGTATGAAGAAGAAAATTAGATTACTTGAGTTAGATACCCCTGAAATATCAAAGCCAAAATGCAATGCTGAACTAGAATTGGGTATAAAGGCAAGAGATTACTTAAATGATCTTATTGCAAATGCTTCAACAATTGAATTTAAAACTGAATATCTGGAAGATTATTTTGGAAGAGTTTTATCATATCTAATAATTGATGGTGAAGATGCATCGAGTAAAATTATCGAAAACCAACTAGGCGTTGTTTATAACCGCAATCAGAAATATGATTGGTGTCAGGATTTGAACGTCAATGAAACTATTATCTATACAGAATAAAATGAAGAAACTTATTTCTATTATTATATTAACTTTCCTACTTGCCCTCAATTCGTATGCAGAGGATCTCTCTGATCAAATTAGCCCTGAAACATTTATTATTGATTATGAGGATTTAAATACTGAACAAATAAATGCTTCAATGCAGGCCAAAAACGATGTGGTTCCAGTTTTAGGGAAAGACTGGATGATTGTGACAGCAAATTCTTACGCTTCTGCAGCAGGAGCTAAAATTCTTGAGGAAGGTGGAACTGCTGCAGATGCAATGATAGCCGCACAAGCAGTTTTAGGATTAGTAGAGCCAGAGTCGTCTGGTCTGGGTGGTGGAAGTTTCTTAATTTGGTACGATAACAAAACCAATAAAGTTACTACATTAGACGGGCGAGAGACTGCGCCAAGAGCTTCTTTTGCAACTCAGTTTCAAAACAAAAGTGGAGAGACTAAAAAATTTTTTGACGCTGTCATTGGTGGTCTTTCTGTAGGTACGCCAGGTACACCTGCATTAATGTTCAAAGCACATAAAAAATGGGGAAAAACAAAGTGGTCAAGTCTATTTACCGCTGCAATAAATCTTGGGGAAAATGGTTTTCCCGTATCTAAGAAGTTGGCGTCATCAATTGAAAGAGATTCGGATAGATTAAAAAAAAGTAGTCAAACATCTGATTACTTTTTACCAGATGGAAATAATCTTAAATATAAACAATTAGTAACGAATAGAGCTTATGCTGAAACGTTAAAAAAAATTTCTAAAGACGGTATTGAAAATTTCTATAAAGGAGAAATTGCTGATGACATTGTAAATACAGTTCAAAACTATTCTGAAAATCCTGGGTTTCTAGAAAATAGTGATTTAGAAAATTATGCTGTAATAGAACGCGATCCAGTGTGCATAAGTTATAGAGAACATAATGTTTGTGGTATGGGTCCACCTTCATCAGGGGGTATCGCAGTTGCACAAATATTAAAAATTCTTGAAGAATTTAACTTAAAATCACTCGGCTACGAAGATCCTAAATCATGGCAGGTGATCGGTGATGCAAGCCGATTAGCATTTGCTGATCGAGATAGATATTTAGCAGACAGTGATTTTGTTGATGTTCCCATGAAAGGTTTACTTGATCATGAATATTTAAAAAAAAGATCTAAGAAAATAGAATTAGGAACAAGAACAGAAAATATTGAAGCTGGAAATCCTTCTCAAGAAGTTACATACAATTATGGAGATGATAATTCACTTGAGCTAAAATCAACAACTCATATATCAATTTATGATAAATATGGGAACGCGTTGTCTATGACTTCTTCAATAGAAAATGCTTTTGGGTCAAGATTGTTAACAGAAAGTGGGTTTCTATTAAACAACCAACTTACAGATTTTTCTTTTCGCGATGAAATTGATGGGAAATTAATTTCCAATAGACTAGAACCAGGTAAACGTCCACGATCCTCTATGTCACCAACAATTGTCTTAAAGGAAGGAAAGCCAATATACATTACTGGATCTCCTGGGGGCAGCAACATTATTGGGTTCGTTGCAAACTCTCTTATTTCTCTTATTGATTGGGGTATGAATGTACAACAATCTGTATCTTTACCTCATGCAATCAATCGATGGGGTAGATATGACATTGAAGATGGTCCAAATGCTAACACTCTAAAAGAAGCGCTTTCATCAATGGGCTACGAAACACAATTAAAAAAATACTTTTCAGGAATAAATACCATATATATCGGCGATAATCTTGAGGGGGGATCAGATCCTCGAAGAGAAGGGATTGCAATTGGAGGGTAATAAATAAAATAATATTAATCTCAGGACATTACTTTTTTATTATAGTAGAATTTTTTGAGGGGATAAGATGGATATACATGAATACCAAGCAAAAAAAATTTTATCTGACTTTGGAATTGGAATCCCAAGGGGAGGTATTGCCTATAGTCCTGAAAATGCAGAATATAAAGCAAAGGAAATTGGTGGTTCGCGTTGGGTTGTAAAGGCACAGGTTCATTCAGGCGCAAGAGGTAAAGCTGGCGGGATAATCATTTGCAACGATGCTTTAGAAGTTGCACGTGCTGCAGATAAGCTACTTGGGAAAAAACTGGTCACCAATCAAACAGGCCCATCAGGAAAAATTATCAATAGAGTTTATATAGAGGAAGCCTCTGATATAGAAAGAGAACTTTATTTAGGTCTTGTTTTTGATAGAGGCTCTGAATGTATTATGGTTGTGGCTTCTACTGAAGGTGGAATGAGTGTTGAAGAAATATCAAATAAAAAACCTGAAACAATAATCAGGTCAAAAATAGAAGCTGCTGTTGGGATTCAGGAATTTCAAGCAAGAGAGATCGCATTTAACCTTGGCATTGAAACAGGTCTTATCTCAAGAACCGCTGAGGTTATTGAGGGTTGTTATAGAGCTTTCAGCGAACTAGATGCAACTATGGTAGAAGTTAACCCTTTGGTCATCACGAAAGATAAACATGTCTTAGCTTTAGATTGTAAAATGAGTTTTGATAATAATGCATTATTTAGAAGAAATGATGTTTCAGAATTAAGAGATAAGTCTCAAGAAAACCCAAGTGAGGTATATGCAAGTGATAGAGGTCTAAATTACGTAGGACTTGATGGAAATATAGGAAATATTATTAACGGAGCAGGATTGGCAATGGCGTCAATGGATATGATTAAGTCTGCTGGAGGAGAGCCTGCAAATTTTCTTGATATTGGGGGAGGAGCAACGCCAGAAAAAATTGTAAAAGCTTTCAAGCTTGTTTCATCTGATGAAAAAGTAAAAGTTATTTTAGTGAATATATTCGCTGGCATTAACAGATGTGATTGGGTTGCGGAGGGAATAGTCCAAGCACTTCAAACAATAAAAATAGACATGCCCCTTGTAATTAGGTTGGCTGGCACAAATGTTGAAAAGGGCAATAAAATTTTAAAAGAAAGCAATATTAATTACATTGAAGCCCATTCTCTTAAAGAAGCTGCTTCTAAGGCTGTAGAGGCGTTAAAAAAGATTGAAGTAAAATAATGTCTATATTGATTGATGAACATACTAAAATAATTGTCCAGGGCTTCACTGGTAAAATAGGAAGTTTTCATGCGCAAGAAATGATTGATTACGGATCTAACGTTGTGGGAGGTGTTACTCCTGGCAAAGGGGGATCAACACATCTTGGGCTTCCAGTTTTCAATACCGTTAAAGATGCAGTAAAAGAAACAGATGCTGAAGCAAGTATCTTATTTGTTCCACCAAGTTATGCTGCCGACTCTGCTATGGAAGCAGCTGATGCTGGTATCAAAGTATGTGTTGCGATAACTGACGGAATACCCTCTCACGACATGATTAAAGTGAAGAGATATATGCGAAGATATGCAAAATCTGAAAAAATGACGATGATTGGACCCAACTGTGCAGGCATAATTAGCCCCGGTAAATCAATGCTGGGCATAATGCCAGGACATATTTATAAAAAAGGAAATGTTGGCATTGTTGGCCGATCAGGAACACTGGGCTATGAAGCTGCATCACAAATGAAGGAGCTAGATATTGGTGTTTCAACTAGCGTAGGCATTGGCGGAGATCCGATTAATGGAAGTTCTTTTAGAGATGTACTAGCTCGGTTTGAAGAAGATCCTGATACAGATATTATATTAATGATTGGAGAAATTGGTGGACCTCAAGAAGTAGACGCAGGTAAATTTGCAAAAGAAAATATGAAAAAACCAGTAGTCGCATATATTGCAGGACTAACTGCTCCAAAAGGTAGAGTAATGGGTCATGCTGGCGCTATTGTTTCTGCATATGGAGAAAGTGCAGTTGAAAAAGTCGAACTCTTAAAGGAGTCTGGTGTTACTATATCAAAAAACCCATCAGTAATTGGGGATACTATAAAGTCTGTTTTAAAGGGACAAATCTGATTAACAATTAAATTTGCCCCCATAGCACAATGGTAGTGCAACGCATTGGTAATGCGTAGATACCTGGTCAGTACAGGTTGGGGGCACCATAAAAAAAATATTAATAGCATAAAAAAAATGAAACCTCCTCAGCCAAAAAAAATTCCTAAAATTCATATTGCACATGGCGATGAACGAATTGATGATTATTATTGGTTGAGGGACGATACTCGTAAAAATCCAGAAATTATTTCTTATTTGGAGGAAGAAAATCATTACCTAGAAGATTGGTTTGGAAAAAATAATGATTGTCGTAAAGAAATTTATGAAGAACTAGTTAGCTTCATACCACCAAAAGAAGTTTCAATGAAAATTAAATACGGAGATTATCTCTATTACTCTGAAATTAACTCTGAGCAACAATACAAAACATACTACCGCGAACAAAATGGTAATAAAGAATTAGTTATAGATGTAAATGCACTGAGCGAGGGTTTGGATTATATAAATGTTACTTCAATAACTCCCTCACCAAATAATCTTTTCATTGCGTATGCCGAAGATTTATCAGGTCGCCGCGAATATAATATAAAAATAAAAGAACTAGAAACGGGAAAAATCATAGATAGTAGTATTGAGAGAAGTTCTGGAAGTATTGTATGGGATAAGAAAAATACTTCATTTTATTATGCTCAAAAAGATTCTGTGACTTTAATAGAAAATAAAGTTTTTAAGCATAAGATTGGAACTGATCCTAAAGAGGATGTTTTAGTCTATGAAGAAAATGACTCAGAGTTTCATCTTCATATTTATGAATCACGTACAAAAAAATATTTAAATATCTATACTAGTAAAACTGAGTCTTCAGAGACATGGCTACTTGATCTAGATGATGAACTTGATCAACCTTTTTGTGTACTCAAACGTTCCGATAAGCATCTTTATTCCATTGAAGACACACCAGAGTGTTTCTATGTCAGCAGTAATGCCGAAAATAAAAAAAACTTCTCAATTTTAAAATTTACCATAGATCAAATTAATAATTTTGATAATTGGGAAACTGTCATTGAGCATAATGATGCCGTTTTAATTGAAGATTTTGTCACTTTTCCACAATATCTTTATTTAGAGATAAGAGAAGACGGGCTGCCCAAGATAGTAAAAATTAACAGAGAAACTCTCGATAGGAATTATATTGAATTTAGTGACCCTGCCTTTTCTTGTTATTTAGCAACCAATAATTATTACCTTGATACTGAATTTTACTATGGGTATTCGAGTCCAAAGAAACCTAGTTCAATATTCAAAGAGGATATTGAGTCAGGTAAGAGTGAATTAGCATGGCAACAACCTGTAAACAATTACGATGAAAATCTATATGAGGTGGAAAGACTTAAAATTACTGCCCGTGATGATACAAAAGTTCCTGTATCACTAGTATATAAAAAAGGAACTGACTTATCTCAAGCTCCTATCCTTATTTATGGCTATGGTTCTTATGGCATTATAATTGATGCAGCTTTTAGGACGTCCATCTTACCCCTACTCAATCGGGGTTTCGTTTTTGCTGTCGCCAACATCAGAGGTGGCTCTGAGATGGGTCGACAGTGGTACGACGATGGCAAAATCTTTAATAAAAAGAATACATTTTATGATTTTATTGATGCAACAAAATCACTAATCAATCAAGGGTGTGGTAATTCTAAAAATGTATATGCAATGGGTGGAAGTGCTGGCGGTCTTTTAATGGGAGCAATCATTAATATGGAGCCAGAATTATATACAGGTATTATTTCAGCAGTTCCTTTTGTGGATGTAGTGACTACAATGTCAGATGAAACAATTCCTCTAACAACTTTTGAGTATAAAGAATGGGGTAATCCAGCGAATAAAGATGAGTATAAATATATTAAAAGTTATTCGCCCTACGATAACATTAAGCCTTCAAATTATCCCGCTGTATTAGTCACATCCAGCCTTTATGACTCTCAAGTTCAGTATTACGAACCAGCAAAATATGTTCCAAAACTAAGAGAAAATAGTACTTCAGATAATCCAATATTAATGAAAATGAATTTGGTAGGCGGTCATGCTGGTAAAAGTGGACGATTAAATGCTTTAGAAGAAAGTGCTCTCGATAATGCCTTTTTACTTTGCTTGACTAAAAATTCAAATTGATACTTCATTTTTAAACGATAATTTATCCAGGCTCTCTTTCTTTGATTCAGTAATAATTTTTCCTCTTTTCATGACATAGATATAATCTGCTAAATCAAATGCAAAATCAAAATATTGCTCAACCAATAGTATGGTCATTCCCTGCTCATCTTTTAAATATTTTATGACTTCTCCAATTTGTTGGATGATGTTTGGCTGTATCCCCTCGGTTGGTTCATCCATAAGTAGTAGTTTTGGTTTTGAAATCATTGCTCTTGCGATTGCTAATTGCTGTTGTTGACCTCCTGATAAATCTCCACCTCTTCTATTTATCATCTGTTTCAATACTGGAAAAAGGTCAAAAATTTCATCAGGTATGAAATGTTCATCACGTTTTAAACATGCAAAACCAGTTTCTAAATTTTCTTTTACAGATAATAATGGAAATATAAAACGCCCTTGAGGAACATACCCAACTCCTCTTTTAGCAAGTTGGTGCGAGCTAAAGTTAGTTACATTATCCCCTTCAAAAAGATAATTTCCTGACTTTGAAGGGTAAATTCCTGATAAAAACTTTAATAAAGATGTTTTACCAACTCCATTTGAACCCATTAAACAAGTAATTTCTTTATTTTTCGCTTTGAGTGAAACGTCAAATAATATCTGAGAAGAACCATAGTAAAAATTCAAATTACTTATATCAATCATAACTATCTTCCCAGATATACTTCAATTACTTCATTATTAGAGGATACGTGTTCTATAGAACCCTCTGAAAGAATTGAACCCTCATGCAATACAGTAACCTCACATTCAAGATCTTTTACAAATTCCATATCATGCTCAACAACAATAACTGACTTATCTGCAGATAATTTTTTAAGGATCTCAACTGTCTGTCTTCTTTCATTAGAAGTCATTCCAGCTGCTGGTTCATCAATTAATAATAGCTTTGGTTCTTGAGTTAATAGCATTCCTATTTCTAACCACTGCTTTTGACCGTGTGATAACTCACCAGCAATTCTATCTTGTTCATTTTTAAGGCTAATTTCACCTAGTATTTTTTCTATCAGATTTTTTTCATCTCTATTTAATTTTTGGAATAAAACACTAAAAGGATTTCTATTTTTCTTCATGGATATAAATAAATTTTCGAATACTGTTTTTAGCTCAAATACAGTAGGACGTTGAAATTTTCTTCCTATACCCAGTAATGCTATTTGAGACTCACTTTTCATTAGAAGATTTTCATCCCAAACGACTTGATATTTTTGATCACTTTCAAGCCATACGCTTCGTTCACCAAATAATACTTTACCTTCATCTGGTTTAGTTTGGCCCGTAATTATATCCATAAAGGTAGTTTTTCCAGCTCCATTTGGTCCAATAATCGCTTTGAGTTCATTTTTACCAATGCTGTAACTCAAACTATTAATAGCTTTAAAGCCATCAAATGAAACCGAAATTTTTTCAACTTTCAATAAAGTATTCATTTTTCCTTAACAAATATATTTCTTAAAAAACCAATTATTCCATTTTCACTAAAAATTGTGATTATTACAAATCCAAAGCCTAACAAAACTGTCCACCAATTAACCCATTCTATAGTAAATATGCCCAAAGGAATATCGGGTGCCTGTCCACCAGTAAACCATGACGAAAATAATGAAACAAAAGCGGCACCAATGATTGCTCCATACAATTTTCCTCTTCCTCCAATTGCAACCCATACAGCGAGATAGATCGATGCAATAGGCGCAAGCTCTGCAGGATTAATTATACCTGCTTGAGGGTAATAAAGAGCACCAGCAATGCTTGAGATTATTGCGGTTAACACAAATATAAATAATTTATATATTTCGACATTGTAGCCTAAGAACCTTACTCGTGTTTCATTATCTCTTATTGATGTAATAATTAATCCAAACTTACTTTTCATGAGTGAATGAAAAAGTAAAAAAATAGATATTAAAAAAATACAACTTGCCCAAAAAAACCCTATAGATATGACCTCTTGCCCTAAATACTCAATGCCAGGAATGTTCTGCAAACCGGAGAGGCCGTTATTACCCCTCAGACCACTGTCATTTTGAAATAAATATAGTGACAGAGCTAAAGTTAATGCTTGAGTTAAAATTGAGAGATAAACTCCAGTTACTCTCGACCTGAATGCAAGCCACCCAAATATAAATGCAAGAATACCAGGTACTGCAATAACTAAAATCAATTGTAAACCAAGACTATCTGCAAACATCCATATGGATGGTATGTCATAGCCGCCGACAACTCCAAAAATCTGGTTTCCAATTGCATTTGATAATTCAGTTTCGGTTAATGGAAGCAACTCATTAGTGGCAGCCTCCTGAACAATAATGGCTGTTCGCTCATACATTAGCCACATTCCAATCATGTAACCACCAAGTCCAAAAAAGGCGAAATGCCCTAGAGATAGAATTCCGCAATAACCCCATACCACATCCATCGCCAGAGCAATTATGCATAGACAAACAGTTTTGCCTAAAGTTTTGACAAAACTAGTAGATATTAATCCGTTTCCGTAAGGTTCACTAAAAAAAGTTATAAACAGAGAAAATATAACAACAACTATTGTAAAAATTAATGTGTGTCGAGCTAGTAAATCATTTATTGAATTAGTCATCAGCTGCTCTCCCTTTAAGGGCTACTATCCCTTTTGGTCTAAATTGTATAAATAAAATAATAAAGATGATCATATAAGTTTGCGCTGCGAGAGTATTAGATGGATTGAACCATTCTATAAATTTTTGAAGGAACCCGATTAGTGAGGCTCCCGCTAATGTGCCCCATATGTTGCCCACTCCTCCAACAACCACTGTCATAAAACTCTGAACTATATATTCAGACCCAAGCTCAGATGTAACTTTGGAAAAAAGTCCAATAGCAATTCCTGCAATTCCCGCAATTCCTGAACCAAAGCCAAAAGTTAACATATTTATTCTTTCAGGATTAATTCCCATATTGGAGGCCATCACTGGATTTTGGGTCACTGCACGCGTCTCCAATCCAAGTCTGGTACGATTCATTACAAAGAGCAGCAAACCAAGAAATATTAAACTCAAAATAAATATCGCAATTCTTATATAACTGATCGATAGATCGTCGCTAAGACTGAGTGATCCATCAAGCCACGATGGAGACGTAAGTGGTCTTGCTTGCGTTCCAAAAATATTCTTTGCAATTTGTTGTAATGCAATACTGATCCCGAAAGTAGCCAGCAATGTATCAAGTGGTTTACGATACAAATGACGTATAACGAGTCTTTCCATAATCACACCAGCAATAAATGTAATTATAAATGCGAGGGGAAGTGCAACTAAAAGTGATAGTGTATGGTTACTTATAAATTGTTGAACAACATACCCCGTATAGGCCCCCATCATGATAAATTCACCATGAGCCATATTTATTACTCTCATTACACCAAAAGTAATCGCTAAACCAATTGCTCCAAGAAAATAGATTGACGCAAGACTTAAACCGTCAATAAATAAGTCAATATATTTGTAGATCTGAACTTTAAAATTTATACTAGCTAGAGTATTTAGGGCGGCATTTGTTACTTCAGAAGAAGTTTCATTGTAAACCGAATAAAATATAAATTTGTTTACTTCTTCATTAATTTTTTTTTCAGAAATAAAAGGAGGTGCTAAATTATTTACAACTAATTTATTATACGCAGCAATTCGAGATTGTTCATTGTCTAGTGAACTAATAGAATATCCTCCAATGGTATCTTCGATAATATTTTGTTCTAATATTTTCTTTAATTCTTCTGGGGTAATCCTTTTTTTAAAAACTAGATTATCAGCATATAATTTGTCATATGCATCATTAATTGATATCTCAACGTCCTCATTAAAAAAATTAGTTGTACCCGATGTTCCATTACTATTTTTGATTGTAAAACCAGGCACAATTATCCTAGCAATATTTTTGTTATTAGGAAGAGAAATGCTAATTTTCACTTCAGAAGAATTTAGGAGTTGATTTAGAGAGGCCCTTATCTCGATCGCAGTATCGCCTTTAAAAGATTCGATTATTTCTAATTTTTTATCATTCGAGTCAGAGTACTTAATAATTGCAAACTTTAGCAATCGATCAATAGCAGTTTTTAGTTCTGCATCTGACTCATTTATGTAAGCATCTTGTAACACTGCCAAATGTTCAAGCTGGATGTTTCTTTTTAAGCTATCTAAGCTTTTTCTTCTTACATTAATATCTGAATTAGAAATTTGGTATTTTACTAAAAGAGAATCTATTTTTGCTCTTACTCCACTATTGGGTTTAATTTTTTTAATTTCTTTTTTGCTGTAATTGCCAATCTTAGTAAGGCCATCTATTTCTAAGGCATCAAATGACTCGTTATTTTCATTAATTATAACTACTTGTTTAGTATCTTTTATATAGTAGAGACTCTTCGATTTCCACAGTTCTAAAAATCTTGAGACAATTTCATCATCAAAGCTTTGTATGTCTCTTAATATAGAGTCAACAGTTTTTGCTGAACTCTTAATTATATTTTCTGAATTTTCTATTAAGAATATGTTAAATTCATCATGGTGAGCAACTGCTGGTAGATTTATAAAAAAAGCATACAGAAGAATTATATAAAATTTTATTTTCATAATTTAAAAACGCCATAAAGAATATAAACTATTCTTTACAGCGTTTTATTTGGGTTAAAATTAGTAGTTAGACTTTAACTGAACACAACTGCTGGTCGAAGTATTATACATCCCACAACCTAAGCTTTGCCAATCTGATGTTAAAACAGCTGACTCTACTAAGTGATCAGTCCACGCATCTCCTGGAACCTCCGTCGTTTGGCTAATTATATCAAACTGACCATCTTCAAGGATCTCACCAATTAAAACAGGTTTAGAGAGATGATGATTTGGGAGCATTTCAGCAGTTCCACCCGTGAGATTTGGAACTGTAATTCCATACATTGCTTCTCTTACTGCATCTACGTCAGTAGTTCCAGCTTTTTCCACTGCTTTTACATACATGTTAAATCCAATCACGTGTGCTTCCATTGGGTCATTGGTAACTCTTTCTGATCCCATAGTGCTTTTCCAGTTTTTGATAAATGCTGTATTTAAGTCAGACTCAGCTGATTGAAAATAATTCCACGCAGCTAGGTGGCCAACCAAATTTGTTGTATCAAGTCCGGATAATTCCTCTTCACCAACCGAGAATGCGACAACTGGTATGTCTTCAGCGTTCACACCTGCAGCTGCAAGTTCTTTATAAAATCCAATGTTTGCATCACCGTTAATAGTTGAAATAACACCTACCTTCTTTCCATCAGCCCCAAGTGCTACAACATCAGCAACAATTTTCGACCAATCCGAGTGACCAAAAGGTGTATAATTTACAAAAATATCAGACTCAGGTATTCCTTTATCAATTAAATATTGATTTAGAATTTTGTTTGTCGTTCTAGGATAAACGTAGTCAGTTCCGAGTAATGCGAACTTTTCAATACCTAGTTCTTCTAGATAGTAATCAGTAGCTGGTATGGCTTGTTGGTTTGGAGCAGCTCCGGTATAAAATACATTTTTTGAGCTTTCTTCACCTTCATATTGAACTGGATAAAAAAGTAATCCGTTAAGTTCTTCAATTACGGGTAATACAGACTTTCTAGACACAGAAGTCCAGCAGCCAAACATTACATCAACATCATTGACAGTTATTAGTTCTCGAGCTTTTTCCGCAAAAAGTGGCCAATCTGAAGCAGGATCAACAACTACTGCCTCCAGTTTTTTTCCGAGAATACCGCCCTTTTCATTTTGTTCATCGATCAACATTAACATTGTATCTTTTAACGTTGTCTCTGAGATTGCCATCGTACCCGACAGCGAGTGTAATATGCCAACTTTGATAGTATCTGCATACGCAGTGATACTAAAAAAGAAAAATGACATAACAACTATAATTTTCTTGATCATTATTCGTCCTTTCATTTTTTTAACTGATACATAATTTCTTAAAAAAATTAGTGATACGAATCTTTACACTTGCCAACATGACATCTTCAAAAAAAAAAATTAAACGTAATTTTTATATTACTAATTAGTATCTGTAATTTTAGTGATAAAAATAAATGACAATTATTTGTCAACTTGAAATTAAAACACTATGATAATTTTATGAAAGTAAATCTACAAAAATCTTTAGGAAAAATTGATGTCGAGTTTATAAATAATGATGTTAAAAAATTATATCAGCAAGGATGCCTTAAAGCTTTACTACCTCAATCCTACTCTAGTTTATCTCAACTAGTTTTAGTTAATACATCTGGAGGCGTAACGAGTGGGGATAAGTTTAATTCCAATATAGACTTACACAATACACATATGCTTACTACAAGTCAGGCTGCTGAGAAGGTGTATAGTGGATATGGAGACGCGGCTGAACTTAAATACACAATTAACATTGATAACAGTACTCTTTTTTGGATACCAAATGAAACAATCCTCTTTGATAACTGCAACCTAAGACGTCAAATTGATGTCAATCTTTTGAATAATTCAAATTTATTTTTTTGCGAAACAGTTGTTTATGGAAGATCAGCAATGAATGAAACGATTGAAAAAGGTTACTACTCTGATCGATGGAAAATATTTAATGATAATAAAATTGCTCACCTTGAAATCAATGGCTTTGCAGATAATATAAAAAGAATGCGGAATAGTAAATTTATGCTTAATGATAGTATTGCAATTAATACAATAATAATACTAGGTTCAGAAATGAATAAATTTTATACTGTATTAAAAGATAATATACATGATGAAAAAAGTATAACTACTGGTATTTCAGAGTGGGATGGTAAGATAGTAATAAGAAGTATTTCATCTAATAACTATTATTTAAAAAAATTTACAAAAAATATCGTATCAATCATGATGAATGATAAAATTCCTTACATGTGGGGTGCTGCGTGAAGCTTTCCCCAAGAGAGATTGATAAAATGATGGTCAGCATGGCTGCAATAGTCGCTCGAAAGAGGTTAGACCGTGGTGTTAAATTAAATTATCCTGAAGCTGTATCAATTATTTCGGATTATGTTGTTGAGGGTGCAAGGGATGGCAAATCTGTAGCTGAACTTATGGAAAGCGCAGCACATGTATTAAAAAAAGATGACTGTATGGAAGGAGTTGCTGAAATGATTGCCGAAGTGCAGACAGAAGCAACTTTTCCAGATGGAACAAAGTTGGTCACAGTACATAAACCCATAAGGTAAGAATTATATGATTCCAGGAGAAATAATTACAAGTGACAGTGAAATAATTTTAAATAAAGATTTAGTGAGTTTGACAATGAAAGTCTCCAACACTGGTGATCGTCCAATTCAAGTCGGTAGCCACTATCATTTTGCTGAAGTAAATGAAAGTCTTGAATTTGATAGAAAGAAATCTTTAGGCATGAGACTAAACATTTCATCTGGAACCGCAGTAAGGTTTGAACCTGGACAAACAAGAGATGTTGAGCTTATCGAAATACAGGGACTAAAAAAAATATTTGGGTTTAATAAAAAAGTTATGGGAAAAATTAAATGAAAAAAATTCCAAGACAATCTTATGTAGCTATGTATGGCCCCACAACAGGGGATAAAGTAAGGTTAGCTGATACTGAACTTTTCATAGAGGTTGAAAAAGACCTCACAGTCTACGGTGAGGAAGTTAAGTTTGGTGGCGGCAAAGTTATTCGCGATGGCATGGGACAGTCTCAGGTTTCAAGAAGTGATGGAGCCGTAGACACAGTTATTACAAATGCTCTGATTCTAGATGTCACCGGAATATATAAAGCAGATATTGGACTAAAGAACGGAAATATTGACCATATTGGAAAAGCTGGTAACCCTGATACACAACCCGATGTGGATATTATAATTGGTCCAGGTACTGAAGTTATTGCAGGTGAAGGTAAAATTGTAACGGCGGGCGGCTTTGATAGTCATATACATTTCATATGTCCTCAGCAAATTGATGACGCCTTACATTCTGGCATTACTACGATGCTGGGTGGAGGTACTGGACCAGCACATGGAACATTAGCAACTACTTGCACGCCAGGGCCATGGCACATCGGCAGGATGCTTCAATCATCTGATGCTTTCTCGATGAATTTAGCTTATGCAGGCAAAGGAAATTCTTCGATGCCTTCTGGTTTAGAGGAACAAGTTCTTGGTGGAGCAGCTGCTCTCAAACTTCATGAGGACTGGGGGTCTACTCCTGGTGCAATTGATAATTGTTTAAATGTTGCTGATAAATTCGACGTTCAGGTCATGATACATACTGATACGCTCAATGAAAGCGGTTTTGTAGAAAATACAATTAATGCAATTAATAAAAGAACCATTCATACATTTCATACTGAGGGTGCAGGTGGTGGACACGCGCCTGATATAATAAAAATTTGTGGTGAACCATATGTTTTGCCATCTTCAACTAATCCAACACGACCATTTACTGTTAACACTGTTGAAGAGCATTTAGATATGCTGATGGTTTGCCATCACCTTGATAAATCAATACCTGAAGACGTAGCATTTGCTGAGAGTAGAATACGGAGAGAGACGATGGCTGCTGAAGACATTTTGCACGATATGGGTGCTTTCTCAATCATCGCATCTGACAGTCAAGCTATGGGACGCGTTGGTGAGGTTATTATTAGAACATGGCAAACAGCCCATAAAATGAAAGTCCAACGAGGAAGACTGTCTGAAGAGCAAGGCGATAATGATAATTTAAGAGTCAAACGATACCTTGCAAAATATACAATAAATCCGTCAATTGCTCATGGAATTTCTTCCTATGTTGGCAGTCTCGAAAAAAATAAAAGAGCAGATATCGTTATCTGGGACCCAGCTTTCTTTGGTGTTAAGCCTGAGATTGTAATAATGGGTGGGAGTATTGCCTGCGCTCAAATGGGCGATCCAAACGCATCGATTCCAACTCCCCAACCTGTATATACCCGCCCAATGTTTGGAAGTTATGGAAGATCGCTTGAAAACTCATCGGTAACTTTTGTCAGCAAGAGTTCTCTGGAGGCAGGCAGCCTTGATCATCTCAATATACAAAAAAATATGCTGCCGGTAAGCAATACAAGGTCAATTTCAAAAAAAGATATGGTTTTAAATGATGTTTGTCCATCTATAGATGTAAATCCTGAAACATATGAGGTTAGAGCAAATGGAGAAATTATAACATGTGAACCTGCAGAAGAACTGCCAATGGCACAAAGATATTTTATGTACTGATTATGGAAATTTGTAATTCAATATTAAGTAACTGTGATTCCTCCGAAGTTGTTGATACAATTTCGCTATCTTATGAGGAGAGATTCATGCGACGCAAAAAATTAGTTTCTGACAAAGGTCATGAATTTCTTGTTGATCTTGAAGAGATGAAATCAGTCTTGAGTAATCAAGCGTTCAAACTTAAGAGTGGAAAATTAATTACTATAAAATCAAAAAAAGAAAATTTAATTGAGATCAAGTCAGAAAGTTTAAATAAATTAATATGGCATATTGGGAATAGACATATCCCCTGTCAGATTGAAGCTACAAGAATTCTAATACAAAGTGACCATATAATTGAGGATATGGTGAGAAGACTTGGGGGGCAGACAAAATCTGTGATTGAACAATTTAATCCTGAAGGAGGGGCTTATGGTTTGGGGAGAACGCATGGTCACAAGCATTAAAGATAAAAACTCATTGGATTTAAAATCTCATCAAATTTTACATCTTTGGTTCTCGTCTTCATTTCCTATTGGTTCATACGCATATTCGCATGGTCTCGAGGCTTTAATTGATGATAAGCTAATCAAAAATAAAAATGACGTATTGGAATTTATTAAAAGTATTCTCTTTGAGGGAACATGCAGAAATGAGTATATCTTTATCAAGGCTACCTATGATGGAATTAATGTGAATGATTTAGTGCTTGCAAGTTGCTCATCCAAGGAACGTCAACTTGAAACACTCAAAATGGGTGATGCCTTCCGAAAAATTATGTCTGAGAGTTGGGGCTATACAATAAATAATGAGACTGCTTTTCCAGTCTGTATTGCTCAAGCAGGAATTAAATTTCATATTGCTTTTGATGATTTGGTTGACTTTTATATCCAATCATTCATCTCAAACTTAATCAATATGTGCGTTAAACATATACCTTTAAGCCAGAAAGATGGCCAAGATTGTATGGTGTCATTTCTTGGAATGATGAAAAGTTTCCATAATACGATGAAAGACTATAGCTTAGACGATTTACGCAGTTCAATGTTTTGTGCAGATATTTACAGCATGAAACACGAAAATCTTACATCCAGAATTTATGTCACATGAATAATTTTCGAGGTCCATTAAAAATTGGTATCGGCGGCCCTGTAGGTGCTGGTAAAACAAGTCTTACTGAGGCTTTGTGCAAAAATTTATCTAAAAATATTTCAATGGCAGTTATATCCAATGATATTTATACAATCGAGGATGCCGAGTATTTAATGAGAGCTCAAGTTTTACCAATTGAGAGAATTAAAGGCGTCGAAACAGGTGGATGCCCTCATACCGCAATTAGAGAAGATGCTTCAATTAACCTCTTGGCTGTAGAAGAAATGAAACAAAAATTTCCTGATTTACAGTTGCTATTGATTGAGTCAGGTGGAGATAATTTAGCTGCAACTTTTAGTCCGGAGTTGGTAGATTTATCAATCTATGTAATTGATGTTGGAATGGGAGGTGATATTCCTCGTAAAGGTGGACCAGCAATAAAAAAATCTGATTTACTAATCATCAATAAAACCGATTTAGCAAATCACGTAAATGTTGATTTAGATCAAATGAAATTAGATGTTGAAACTGCCCGATCAGGCATGCCTTATATATTTGGTGAAATGAAGAATAATAAGGGTATAGAAAATGTTGCTGAGTTTCTCAAAACTGAGGGCGGTCTTGAAATTAACTAAAATCCACTTTCCTGAATGAGTATTGAGGTAGTAGCATTAAATATATTTTGAAAAATATTATAATTTTCAGAATCTATTTTAACAGATCCAGCTGTCTGCCATTGTAAATCTTTTGGATTTTCTGAGGAAGTGAAATTTAGTTGATAAATAGCATTTTCAGGTCTCTGTACTTTTTTCTTTCCAAGTATTTCTCTTGATGCAATTGTGCCTCCATAAGTTGAGGTCAAAGCCAAATACAGCAATTCTTCGGTTGAAGTTTCATTTGATGATACTAATTCGACTTTGACTTTCGCAAATTCGTTATTTTTTGCATGAAAATAGCCGCTTGAAACTTTTTTTATTTTATCAAGATCCGTCTCGCTAACAAAGGCTATCACTTGTACTTCTTCTGACTGAACGATTGAAAATAGCTTATCTTTTTTATTTACCCATTGATTAGCGTTGAGACTTATCAAATCTTTTATTATGCCATCTGATGGTGCATAAATTGATAAAGCTTTATTTTCTTCTTTCAAAGAATTCAAAATTTCAATCTCTTTTTGTAACTCATTCTCAAGTATTAATAGGTTACTAAGATCAAGCTTTGATCCCACTCTACGATCAAGTTTTTGCTGTATCATTTTTACGCGATCTATTGCTTTTTCAACTTTATTAGAGATCAAAGGACTGGTCATAACAACTAGCAAGTCTCCCTCAGCTACATACTGATTATGTGAAACATTGACCTTTCTTATCTTGGAGTCTTCCGATGCAAAAATATCAAGAACAACACCTTCTTCAATAACAGCTGGCAAACTTAGGGATGTGCGCCATGGAACAAGCATGGCAAACATAAATGCTGTGAACAAGACGATTGACCTCATAGAAGATCTATTCAATTTCATTGACCTTCTAAGCTTCCACCATTGAATAACTTCTCTAGCAATCGGCAATAAAATGAACCACACAATTTCTATTACAAATAAAATAATTCCTAATATTTTAAATGTTAAATAATAAACCAATAATGCAATACCAATAAAAATAAAGAAACGATAAATCCACGTAGCCCATGCATAAATTATAAAAGTCCACCTTCTGTTAGCGATCAACTGTTCTGGTGGCTGAAATTTAAAACCAAAGAGCCACTCTCTTATCTGCCATCGACCTAAAGCAAATGAACGCGGTTGCAAGTTTTCAGCTTTGAGAAAATCAGAGAGCACATAATAGCCATCAAACCTCATAAAAGGACTTATGTTGATCAATAAAGATGAAATCCAACTTGATGTAGCAATGAAAAATGCTGCACTTTTCATAATACCATCTGGAAATACAGCCCATGCAAATGTAGCAATCAAGGCTAGGTGCAGTTCAGTTAACATACCTGCAAAATTTATTAGTAAACGCTTTCTGTGGTCAGTGAGTTTCCAGGCATCGGATGTATCCGTATATAAAAATGGAAAAAACACCAGCATAGCTAGGCCAATAGATGAAACTTTACACTTATAATATGTAGCTACATAGGCATGACCTAACTCATGTAAAGCTTTCACAAAAATGATCGTGATTCCAAATAAGATCAAGCCATTAATATTATAAAAATATGAAAAAGTTGAGAGAAATTTCTCATAATTAGTTATTGTCAGAAATATTCCAATTATTCCTAAACCATAAATAATTCGTCTGACTGTTAATGAGCTTAAGAACATGGCAATAGGTAAGGTTCTTTGGAGCCAGGTGCCTGGTCTTAATAAAGGTATTTTGAAAAATAGATAATTGTGAATGAGTTTAAGTAACCAATGTTTATTCGTTTTGTTTTTTTGAACCACCAAAGACTTTACTTCTTCACTGGTCTTTTTGATCGTCAAATTATTTTGATCTAGAAAATTGATAAACTCATTTATTTCTTCTTCACTTACTAATAAGTTAATTTCATTAATTTTTTTTATGAAATCATCTAATTGAGATCCACTTGACCAGTTTTTTAAAAGATCAAAAGCATTTTTATTGATTGAAAAATATTTATTTCTTAAAGAGTCATAAAGTAGCCACGATGAAGAGCCGTCCTCTTTTTTGGGACCCTCACTCAATTTCAAATCTTGTCTTAAGTATGGAACAGTCATCTAAAAACCTAAAAATTGTCTTGTAAGATTTATAGGAACGCGGAATATGTAATAAAAGATACTTGTTTTTTCTCCGTAAATTTTTGCTGTACCTCGTAATCCTATTCTCGGAACTTCTCCTTGGTTTTCATCTAATTTTGCAAAAATCTGATATGCTAAAATATTCTCAGCCGTAAGAGCCGGCTTATATGAAGTACGCAAGACTTCTCCTTCAAGAGAATTAAGGGGATCACTATCTAAAAATATTTTTACTCTGGCTTCTTTTTTAATCAAAAGAGAATCTTTTGTGGGCAAAAAGATTTGAAATTCAACGTGTTGAGGATCAGCTATAGTTAATATTTTTTCGCCAATGGTAACAGGTCTCCCTTGCCAATCAGTAAAGTCTTCAACTACGGCTATACCTTCTCGCTCTGCAGAAATGATTGAATACTTCAATTGTTCTTCTGCATAAGTGGCTTCTTTTTTCCTTAACCCTACTTCAGTTGAAAGCTCAACCAGGCGTGCTTTATCATCTTCATTTGAAAATGATGACTGCTTAGCTCTTAACAGCTCAGCTTCAGCTACTTCAAGTTTTTGAAGTGCAATTTCATACTGATTTTTAAAATTTAAATCGTCTAGTTTAACTAGTTCCGTACCTGGTTTTACATTTTCGTTGGTCTTAATTAAGACTTTTTCAATAACACCATTCACAGGTGATGTGACAATGGTTGGATCTTTTGCAACCACCTCTACTGGTGCCAAAGCTGACATGCTAATAGGAAAGAACATCACCACAGTTATGGATGCAATCACTAGCCACTTTACCCACCCTGTGAATATACGACTGATACTTGTTAAAACCGTTCTTTTTGAACCAAAAGCAGTGAGTGCGTGGCTAAAGCTTTCGGAGATGTGTAATAATAAATCTTTTTCTGAACTTGTAACTGATTCTGTTCTTACAAGAACTAAGTAACCAATATTTTTTTCTATTCGAGAAGACAAAGGAACAAAAACTAAATGATTTGGAAAATTTTCAGGGATGCTTAGGTTTACTTTATCTAAATCAAGGCTTTGAAGACTAATTGCAGATACTTCATCACTATTGATCATTCCTTTCTTATTGAGCAATCCCTCAATAAAGGTTACGGTTGGAGCAGTTCTATCAATGACTGATAAATCAGAAATAGTATTCACTTTAAGCCGGTTTATGCTTGATCTGTTGAGAAGAAATAAGAAATTATAGTCAACTATACTCCGTAATTCGTTTGCACAAATAAAACCAAGTTCTGTCTCACTTTCAGCGTTACGAAACTTTTTTTCAAGTGTAATTAGTCGTGCAATTTTTATTGAAGAATTATCATTCAAAACGTTGCTGTCCCACTCATTCCTGGAAGTAATGTCTTATAATTTTTATCAAATTGTGCGGTAGCATCAATCGTCTGACTTACCGGATCTATATCTGCACCCAAAGAATGTATTTGTGCACTATACTCTAAGCCATTCTCATCAATAACTATACTTAGAGGATGTCCTTCAGATAACCATGATAGCCATTTACTTGATATCATAAGTTTTGCTTCCAATGTGCCTGACCCAATAATTTCAATCAATGGCTGTTGCCTTTCAATACTTTCGTACTCATTTACAAAAACTTTGGACATGACTCCGTCATAGGGTGCTCGAATAATACAACGATCAGTGTTGAGTTCCGCAATATTTAATTCTGATTGTGCTCGATCGACTGCTATTTGAGATAGTTGAACTTCATACTCTCCAATAGATCTCATCGCAGCAAGCTCTTGATTGCTTTTTAAAGTTACCCTAGCACTATCAAGTTCTGCTTGAACAACATCTTTTTGGGCTTCAAAAAAAGAACAGTCAAATTCAATTAAAATATCTGATTTACTAAAGTTATTTCCTGCTTTTACAGGAATAGAGATTATTTTTGCTGAAATTTCACTTGATAAAGTCGCCTCTTCAGTTGCAGTAACTAAAATACGTGTTGATCTTTCTTCAGCTAGTGCGTCAAAAGATATAAAAAGAAAGCAAAACGTTGCTAACGATGTTTTAACTTTATTCATTTATTTACAGAATTAGCTTACAAGACTAATAATTTTTTCGCCATAATTATCTATTTTCTGAGACTGTACCTTAAGTTGTTCATCAAGAGGTATAAATGATACTTCATCAGTTTCCTCAGCTTGCTTTTCAGTCTCAGATGGAGCAGCGATTTCATCAAGATTAATATCAACTTCAATTATTCTCTCTTTACCATCTTCATCTTCAGCAATAATTTTTAACTCAAGGACTTGAAGACTATTTGTTAAAAATGCTGGGGCTGCAGAACCCGTTCGACCTATTGATGGGTCTGCTGAAATAGCTCCTGTTTCTGGATCAATGGTAATCCATTCAGGCAAAGAGCTCCCATCTTTCATCTCAGCTTTATAGAATTTTACATTCGATTGATTGTCATCGATTACATCCAACGTATACTTGCCTGCATCAACTTGAATATCACTTAGTTTCATGGTTCCTAGGAAATCAGTTTCCGCATTTAAATTATTTGACGCAACTTGATTTGTTTTTCCGTCAGTTTTACGAATAAGATTTACATTGGCATCATTATCAACCACAACCTGAGTTTGACCAACTGTGCCCCTAGTAAAGTCTTGGTCGTTTTTAATTTTTGCTTTATCCAGAACAATATTAATGTCTCTTGTATTGCCGTCTTTGTCTAGAGCAACTAGTTGGACTTCAACTTCTTGAATATCCTCGGGCATATCGGCCGTTGTTTCTCCCGTTTCAGGATTAACTTGTATCCAATCTGGTAAGGCTTCCCCGTCAGATAATTTTCCTGAATACAGTTCAACATTCTTTTGGTTATCATCATTTATTTTAACACCCACTGATAAATCAGACTCTTCATTGCCTGCTGCTTCATTTGCAACGGCATCCATCAATCTCAAACCTCCATTAAATTTTAGCGGTTTTGAAAGGGATGCAGTATCAGCAATTGATATAGTATCTAAATTAAAACCTTCATCAGTGATGCCTAATGAACCCTCATTAACTGTTTCTTTAATTGCAGCTAAATAATCTTTCTTTGGTTTAATGACAACTGTTTCATAAGTGGATGGTATTTCTTCATCAATAGTTTCTTTTTCAGCTATTTCTCCTGGTGCAGGATTTACTGTAATTGTGAACGTATGATCTGCATAAAGCCCTTCACCATCAATGGCTCTTATCGTTATTGAATAAACTCCAGGTGTACTAATGGATCCATGAATCTTATTTTGTTTTAATCTTAGTCCATCGGGAAGGCTTACTTCTGTCCCATCTTCAGGGTCAATAATCTTGTATTCTGCGATGTCATAAATACCTGTATCTGGATCTTCAAAAATCTGTTTGTGCCTGATAATGATTGTAGCGCCTGTAATTGTATTTGGATCTCGGACAGGGTATAAAACTTCAGGTGGATCATTTTTACCTGTCACAGTTACGGCAATTTGAGCTTCTACAGGAGTTTCTCCATCCGTTGCGGTATAGGTAAAGTATTCAGTTGCTGTTTCACCTGGATTTAATGCCTTAGCATTATTAGCCTTGTATCCATAGCTGCCGTTAGCGTTAATTGTCAAATCACCATACGTTCCTGTAAGAGGTGATCCAATTGATCCAGAAGTCCCGGTGCCAGTTTCCTCGCCTGTTCGTATCGTATTTACAGTTAAGCTGTCACCATCAGGGTCTGTATCATTGTTTAACACACCTTTGGAGGCATCTTTTACACCTATCGCACCTGCATCGATTGCAAGTGTGTCGTCAACCGGTACGGGTGGATCACTCTTACCGGTAACGGTAATTGCAAGAACACCAATGTCCTCATTTGTTCCATCAGTTACTGTGTAGTTGAAGTACTCTATTGCACTTTCGCCACGTTTTAATGCATCTGCAGCTGCCTGATCAGCAACATAGCTGTAACTTCCGTCAGCATTAAGTGTAAGCGTACCATACGTTCCAACAAGTGCATTGCCAAGTGTACCTGAATCTCCGCCACCTTCAGTTTGTCCTACTCTAATTGCAGAAATTGTTAATGACTCACCATCTGCATCAGTATCGTCTGCGTTAATAGCAAATGATGTATCAGCTGCTCTCGTAATTGTTTCACCTTTTGGAACAGTGTCTGTATCATCAACTGCCACAGGGTTTTCATCGTTTATACCTGTTACTGTAAAGGAGAGCTCTGCTGTATCTGTGGACCCACTGTTATGGTCTCTGACCGTATAGGTAAATGTATCTGTTGCTGTTTGCCCAGTCACAATGCTGTCTGCTGCATTTTGATCAGCCACGTATGTGTATGATCCATCGGCATTTACTGTCAGAGTACCGTAAGTTCCTGTTAATGCTTGCCCAATTGTACCTGAATTACCTGAGCCACTCTCCGAACCTGTTCTGATCGCAGTAATTGTAAATGATCCCGAGGTATCATCGCCGTCAACGTCCGTATCATCGTGATCCAGTTCCTGTGTATCACTCGTTGATCGACTGATGGTTGCATCTTCATTCACAGCATCTGTATCATTAACCGCAACAATTGTGTCATTTGTTCCAGTAACAGTGATTACGATCTCGCCAGTATCTGTATTTTTATCGTCATCGTCTGCCACCGTGTAAGTAAATGTGTCTGTTGCAGTCTCGCTTGGATCGAGTGCATCGGCTGCAGCTTGATCAGCCACATATGTATAGCTTCCATCAGCATTCATAGTCAGCGTACCGTAAGTACCTGTTAATGATTGACCGACAGTACCAGAAGATCCACTGCCTGACTCAGCGCCCGTTCTAATCGCTGTGACCGCTAGGCTTTCTGTATCACCACTTGTATCATTTGATGTAACTCCAGAACCAGCACTCACGGATAACGTTGCGTCTTCAGTTACGCTGCCTGTGTCATTACTTGCAACGGGGCCAACGCCTTTTACAGTAATTGTAAGGGTTGCTGTATCGGTTGTGCCAGCACCATCACTAACAGTATAAGTAAATACATCCGTCGCGGTTGCATCTGCTGCCAGCCCGTCAGCGCCACTTTGATTAGCTACATATGTATAGCTACCATTTGCATTTAAAGTCAGAGTACCATAAGTACCTGCTACTCCTTGACCTAAGGTTCCACCTGAGATCGCAGAAACAACAAGACTTGCATCGCCGTCTGCATCAGTATCATTTGCTAATACATCACCTGTGGTATCACCGCTCTGATTATTATTGTTGCTATCAGATCCTGTTACAGCAGAGCCACCATCTGAAACACTCAAAGTTGCATCTTCATTGATATAACCTGTGTCATTTACGCCAACAGGATCATCATCGGCGCCAATTATCGTAAAGGTCAGGGTTGCTGTATCTGATCCACCATTTCCATCCCCTACCGTATATGTAAATGTATCGGTTCCAGTATCACCTGGATCAAGAGCGTCAGCTGCAGCTTGATCAGCCTCGTAACTGTAACGTCCAGTTGAATGAATTGTCAGTGTACCAAAAGAACCCGTCACTGGATCTCCAACTGTTCCTCCTGAAATATTAGTAACTGTTAAGGTATCACCATCAGCATCTGTATCCCCGACTAATACATCTCCTGTTGTATCACCACTCTCATTGTTGTTATTGCTATCAGAGCCTGTTACTGCAGAACCGCCATCGGCAACAGTAAGTGTCCCATCTTCAATAATGACACCTGTATCATTTGATGCAACGGGGTTTTGATTATTTGATCCAGTAATGGTAATCACTAGAGTTGCTATGTCCGTATCTCCACTATTATGGTCTTGAACAGTATAATTGAAACCGTCTGTTGCCGTGACGCCATTTCCTAAACTTGTTGAGCCACTTTGATCAGCAGCATAAGTATATGATCCGTCTGCTCTAACTGTCATTGTGCCGTATGTCGTTGTGAAAGCTTGGCCAATAGTTTTGGCAGTCCCAGCACCTTCACTTGCCCCAGTTCGGATTGCTGTAATTGTAAATGAACCAGAAACATCATCCGCATCTGGATCGGTATCATCATGATCTAATTCCTGCGTATCTGAGGTACTTCGATTAATTGTTGCACCAGAAATTAAAGCATCTGTATCATTAACTGCTGTAATATCATCATTAATACCCGTTACTGTGATAACAAGCTCACCCGTATCAGCATTTCTATTGTCATCATCTTTTACGGTGTAAGTAAATGTATCCGTAGCAGTATCGCTTGGGTCAAGAGCATCGGCCGCTACTTGGTTGGCAACGTACTCATAACTTCCATCTGCAGCGATTGTCAATTGACCGTATGTGCCTGTTAATGCAGCTCCAACTGTTCCAGCCGAACCACTACCTGATTCAGTACCGGTCCTAATACCTGTTATTGCTAAACTTTCACTATCAAAGCTACTGTTATCATCATCGTTACTGATCACGCCAGATGCTTCATTAACGGTGAGAGTTGCATCTTCAATGACGCCGCCTGTATCATCTACAGCCTGTGGTCCAATACCCGTAACAGTTATTGTTAAAGTGGCTGTATCAGTGGTTCCGCCGTTATCATCACTTACGGCATAAGTAAATGTATCTGTTGCTGTAGCTCCAGCAGCAAGGCCGTCCGCCCCACTTTGATTGGCTACATAAGTATAAGTACCATCAGAAGCTAAGGTAAGTGCACCATATGTGCCATTTTTTGCTTGTCCTACAGTTCCGCCAGAAATTGCTGAAACTGTTAAAGTTGCATCAGTATCGGCATCAGTATCATTTGACAAAACACCGCTACTTGCCTGGTCAACATCAAGTGTTGCATCCTCGTTAACAGCACCAGTATCGTTAACGCCAACCGGATCATCATCAACTCCTGTAATGGTGATTGTTAATGTTCCCGTGTCTGTACTTGCATCATCATCATCTGCCACAGTATAAGTAAAGACATCTGTTACACTGTCTCCATCATCTAACGCTTCAGCAGCCGCAGTATTGGCAACATATGTGTAACTTCCATCAGCGTCCAATGTTAACACACCATAAGTACCGGTTAAGGCTTGTCCCACTGTTCCACTTGTTCCACTTCCTGAGTCTTCTGCTTCAGTTCTTATGGCTGTAACGGCAAGGCTTTCTGTATCACCACTTGTATCGTTTGCAATTACGCCTGCACCTGCGTTTTTAGATAGCGTAGCATTTTCGTCAACTGCACCCGTATCATTCGCTGCTACTGGTCCAACTCCTGTAACTGTAATTGCAAGTTCAGCAGTATCTGTATCGCCACCACTGTGATCTCTTACTGTATATGTAAAATAATCTATAGCAGTCACGCCATGCGCTAAACCATCTGCACCACTTGTTGTCGCCGCATAATTATAACTACCATCTGAATCAACTGTCAGTACACCATAGGTTCCCGTCAATGCCTGTCCAACCGTACCACTGGTTCCACTTGCACCTTCCCTGCCTGTACGAATTGCAGTAATCGTAAAGCTTCCAGAGGCGTCATCACCATCTGGATCAGTATCATCATGATCAAGTTCTTCGGTGTCTGAAGTGCTTCGATTAATTGTTGCATCTTCATTCACTGCATCTGTATCATTTATTGCCGTTATTGGATCATTTACTCCCGTAATAGTTATCGTAAGCGTTGCTGTATCTGTTCCACTATTTCCATCAGATACTGTGTAAGTAAATGTGTCCGTTGCTGTATCACCCGGATCAAGAGGATCGGCCAGATCTTTATTTGCGTTATAAGTATAACTTCCATCTGCACTTAGAGTTAACTGTCCATAATTGCCATCTAGAGCTGATCCAAGAGAGCCTCCTGATATTGCACTTACATTAAGTGAGTCTCCGTCAGCGTCTGTATCATTTGATAAAACACCACTACCTGCACTTACTGAGACACTTGCATCTTCATTAACAGCGCCTGTGTCATTATTACCAACAGGATCTTGATTTGCTACTCTTGTTACTACTCTCACGAAGTCACCTTTCAGTCCATTATCTGTGGCCATGGTTAAAATTTTATTCGACCCTGTTACGGTAAAAGCATCTCCTGATCCCATTACACCTGGAGGTACTCCATCATTTTGATACTCTAAATCTCTCATCTGGACTTTTTTTGAACCACTTGTTAGAGGATAGGTA
>CABZEU010000002.1 GCA_902524795.1 uncultured Pelagibacteraceae bacterium | reverse complement strand
TTAAGGCAAATGAGAATTCTGAAATCAAATTAGTTAATATAAATGAGTTTGTGTTTTTTCAAGAAGGTCCTGGTGTTCGTTCTAGTCAATATACTCAAGAAGGAGTTCCTTTAATAAATGTAAAAAATGTTAGAGATGGATATTTAGATTTAGATAAAACAAAATTTATCTCAAACAAAATTACTGAAAATAAATGGAAACATTTTAGTATTAATGAAAATGATATTTTGTTTACCACATCAGGTACTATTGGACGCTGTGCAATAGTAAAAAAAGAAAACCTTCCATTATCTTTAAATACAAGCGTTGTTAGATTTAAAACGCTTGATGAAAAAAAACTAAAAAATAAGTTCTTATTTTGGGTTTTGAAGTCTCAGAGTTTTAAAAATAATATATTAAAATATCAAACTGGTTCTGCTCAAAAAAATGTTGGACCATCACATATTAAGAAACTTTCAATTCCACTCCCACCAATAAATATCCAAAGTCAACTAGTAGTTGAATTAGATACTTATCAAAAAATTATTGATGGATGCAGACAAGTTATAGAAAACTATAAAGCTTCAATTGATATTGATCCAAGTTGGGAGACGATTGCATTAGGAGATTTATATGATGAGAATTTAGATAGTAAAAGAATACCAATTGAAAAGTCTAAAAGAAAAAAGGGAAATTTTCCATACTATGGAGCATCAGGAATTGTAGATTATGTTGACGATTATATATTTGATGATGAACTATTATTAATAAGTGAAGATGGTGCCAATCTATTAGCAAGAAAATATCCCATCTGTTTTTCTGCTAAGGGTAAATTTTGGGTAAATAATCACGCACACATAGTTAGAGTTGATGATAAAATACTACAAAAATATTTAGAATATTTTCTCAACACATTAGAAATAAAAAATTATATCACTGGTACAGCACAACCAAAATTAAATCGTCAAAATATGGATAAGATAAAGATAAAAATTCCAGAAAAAAATTTGATGAAACAAATTGTAGAAAAAATAAATTATGAATTAGAGATGGTTAATAAAAACAATGATTTAATTGTTAATTTTGAAGACAAAATAAGGAATAAAATTAATAGTATTTGGCCAAACTAGTTGCACTTGCAAATGCGCCTATTACAGTTTTATGTGTGAAAGTAGCGTGAAAGTTTCTTGGACAGAAATTTCTAAGTATTATCTCAAATTCTAGGAAACAACATCTTTTGAGTCTGCGGTCTTTCATAGAGTTTTTTTAAAATTGTTTTTTTCTATATATGTTTTTGTACCATAAAATAAGAATATAAGATTGACCAGTAGTCCAATCAATATTCATCAATTTCCAATAATAACAATAATGTTTTATCAGAGTTTATCTTTCTTAATAGGACCAGGATTTAGTTAAAACCCATCAGAAGAAGTCTAAATTATTAAATTAGTTGAAATTTAAATAGCCTACATACTTGACTTAAATGCTTACAAAAGCTTCAAGTTATTTCCATGCAGAAATGTGTTGCTATTCTAATAGTAATTCATGTTGACTTACGAATTTATTAACTCTTTTATCAAATCTCACGTCTCTTCTTTCAACTCCCCTGACCAAGTAGAGTCCTTCGATGGATTTTACTCTGCTCAAAGCAACATATGTCATTCCATGTGAAAATGCTCCCATATCTAAATCAACTACAACTTTTTCAAAAGTTTGTCCTTGACACTTATGAATTGTAGCAGCCCATGCTAATTTTATTGGGTACTGTTTGAACGTTCCGATGACCTTGGGTTCATATTTTCCTTTTACATGTTGATAATCCCATTTTTCCCAAAGCTCTTCTTCTACAGTATGTAATCTACTTCCAATCTTAATTGTAATTTTATCTTTTTCAAGTTTGTGGACAACTCCTATGGTTCCATTGACCCATGCGCTTCCATTTTTAACCATCATGACTTGAGCCCCAACTTTAAGCTTAAGAACTTTCTCAGTAGCCATATCTGATGAATGAAAGTTCCCAGTTGTTTTACCTATAAATTCGTATTCATCGTTGTGTAAGCTGTTTAATTTTTTTGTATTTACTTCATTCGTTCTAGAATTAGTTGGCGCTAGCAATATTAATCCACTAGGTATATCCTTAACTGCGTTCACAACTCTTTGATTGATATAATCTAATAGGATTTCAGTAATGCGATTTCTTCTTACTTCTTCTAATACTTCTATAAATCTCTGATCTTTCTGTCTAAAAACTTTTGTTAACTCAATATATTTTGGAAGAATTTGAGAATATGATTTCGCATTAAAAAAATACGGCCCATCAGGGTAGTATTTTTCTAATACTTCTTTTTCAATTCCTCTAACGACTGGTGACATCTGAAATACATCTCCAACGAAAAGAATTTGTACTCCACCAAAGGGCAGATCCTTTGTTCTATTAAGACGCAATGAACGGTCCATCGCATCAAGTAAATCAGCTCTTACCATCGAAACTTCATCAATGATAATAAGGTCTAATTTATTTATCCATTCTCGATGTCTAAGAAGCTTATAATCTTTTTTTTTATTTGGAATTCTATGTGGTAATTCAAAAAATGAGTGAATTGTTCTACCTTTACCTTTTATTGCTGATACACCAGTAAACGCCAAAACCTGAACTTTTTTATTTGTATTAATTCTTAAATATTCGACAAACGTCGATTTACCAGTTCCAGCTTTACCTGTTAACAATACATGTTTTTTTTGACTCTCAACTTCGTCAAATAAATTTCTGATCTGCTTATTTAAATAAAAATTCTTTGGAAGCTCTGTTCCAGTATCAAACTTAGTAACATAATTCATATAAAAAAATATATTTATTATTTAATAACATCAGTCTTTATTATAAAGATTATAAACTATTTGCCTCTATTCTGGTTGCATATTTTCTTAATTTATCAAAATTATTTGCTAACTGTATTTGCTTTATGTTTCTTGCTCTAGATTTAAATAGGCCTTTATTCATAACTATTATAGAAATGCACTGTGCTCTTGATATAGCTACATTTAGTCGACGATAATCAAATAAAAATTCGATCCCTCTTGGTGCTTCATCCGTATCAGATGCAGTCATTGATAAAATTGAAATCGCGGCTTCTTGTCCTTGAAACTTATCAACTGTGCCTGTTCTATTTCCCTTAGGTAGTTTTTGTGACAATTGATTGACTTGAACATTATATGGAGCAACTACAAGTATATCGTTGGTATTAATATCTCTGGATTTATTATTTTCTGTGATAGTTCCTGTCAGCAAATAAGAATAAATTTTATTAATTATAATTATCTCTTCCTCACTATTTTGAGAATTATCCTCATGATCTGTTTCAATAAGAATTATACCTTCTTTAGTTTTTAGATAATTATCTTTAAATTTTAGTTTTCTGTTATTTGTACTATCATGTGATATAAGTCTACAGTCATAAAAATTTTGAGATATAAAATGGTTAATTTTGTTATTTAATCGTCTTGTTTCTTCTATAAATATTCCCTTATCTTTATCAACAGTATTTTTTTCACGCAAAATATATTGAAGTGCAGATAATCCACTGTCGCCAGGATGAATAATGCTTGATGGCTGAGATAATTGTTGAGGGTCACCAATAAGTATAAGATTTTTTGACGACATTGCTGTTATGACTGTATCGGCAATCGAAAATTGTCCTGCTTCATCAATAAATAAATAATCAAAATAATTAATTAAATCCGGATCAACAAGTTTAAATTTTGTACACGCTAGTAATTGGTATTCGCCTTCATGAAATACTAAAGGCTGAGGATCATTTTTCTTATATGGTCTTTCTCTATCAATAGCATCGATATTGTCACTTTCATATTTACTGCCTTCAGAAGATTTTGAATATATTTTTAAACCTCTAAACTTAAAATTACTAAGTTCATCTATCTTTGAAAGCAGTTGATTGATAGCCTTGTGGGAGTTGGTAGTAATTGCAATTTTTTTACCATTTTTTAATAAGCTTAGAATGACTTTAGCAGTTGTATATGTCTTTCCTGTCCCAGGTGGTCCTTGAATGAATAAATAAGATTTATCTAGAGATGAAACTGCCTCTATTGCATAATTTATTAAATCTGCGTTAATATTATCTTTTTTTAATTTAAAATTATTCTTAAATTTAGGTACCTCTGAATTAATCAAAGAATAAATCGATCTAAACTCCTTTTTACCTGCATAATCATTAGCAAATCTATAAATAGCGGCTAAAAGTTTCCTTATATCAATTGGCCTATCCGATCCTAAGTCTAAATGGTTAGGAATTTCATCAATAGGCTTATTTTTGCCAGTTGCTATAAGTTCAATTTCTCTTTTTTTATAATTAATATCTGTCAATGTTGCAAATGGATTCATTGACTCAGAATTTAAATCAACTAATTTTTTATCAATTGCTATTTTAAATTCTTGATCTGGATATTTTAATTTTAGTTTTCTAAATCCTTTTTCATTATATTCATAATTTACTTTTTCGCACCCGGCTATAGCATTCATATCATCAACCAATTCTTGATAATCTTTTTCCTTTCTATCAAAAAAAAGCCACCACTCACTTTTATTTTCTCTTCTATGAAATTCTAACATGTCAGCAATTAAATTATTTGCTATATGATCTTTTTTTAAATTTTTTCTAATTTTTTTCTTTGTTATTGAAATTTTTTCTACTTCTTCAATATTGATTTCTTTTGTTTCTTGCTGAATATAGAATTGAACATTCTTAGGTTTTATTGAATGCAACCATTGCAATAGCAATTTAGTAGAAATACAATCATCCTTATTATAATTTTCTATTTCCTTTAAAATAGCCATTTTGCCTGTTTCTTTCCATTCTAAGAATTTTTCTATACTATCTTCACCCGACGAAACTGATGTATCTCTTTTTTTCATATAAAATATTTCTAGGTCTTTTATTGAACGTCCATTTTCAGATGTTATTATTGATTGCTTTACTACCTTGTAGAGATCTATAAATTTGTTATTCCACAAAAAATAATCTAATATTTCATTACACGTATCATATTTTGTTGCTAATCTTTTTAATTGAGTGACCTCATAGTGATTATAGTGGTAAATATGTGCGTCAGGATGCTTTAGAATATGTGTTTTTAAAAAATGCATTGTTTTTTCAAATGCTTTCTTTTCATCATCTAAGTTGCTAGCCCAAAATGTATAAAATTTTTGATTCTTGCCTTCTATTACTCCAAATAAGTATTCATGCCCCCCGTCAGTTGTTGGATCTCCCTCTATATCAAAAAAAAGATCGTTACTGGATGGCATGGGAAGTTTGTTAAAACCTCTATTTAGCATTAATGGATGAATTATTTCTATTGACTCTTTTCCTGTTTTGATCTTTTTTAGCTGCAATTGTGCTTGCTTTATAAGCTTAGATAATACTTGTTCACTAATACCTGAAATTTTTTTCACTTTCATTGAAGATAAATCTTCCATATTAGATATGTACTGAATAAGTTTTCTTTTTTGCCTTCTATCGAGATCAACTACGTTAATTAAATCAAGAACTGGTGGGATTGTTTCACATGGTTTTCCAATATAAATTGAATTATATTCACATACATTGATCAATTCTTTCTTTAATTTATTAATTGAATATTTACTTATGGAGTCTGCTGTCTTAAGTAGTTCATCTTTAGTTTCGATAAATCTTTCATAAAAATCTTCTACACGAAATTTATTTTCAATAAGCTTCTTTCCATTAATAATAATTATATTTTTTGGAAATATGCCTTGAACTTCTTCAAGTAGCATACTGTATGTTAATAACTGGGATATATTTTCTTGTTTTGGATCTTTGGATCTTTTTACGTCAATTACTTCGTATGAATAATTGCCTAATTTAGATGGCAGATCAACTTTTTTAAGAAAATCGGGAAATCCTATAAAACTATCGTTACAAAAATATCCTTGGTAAATATAATCATAACCCTCTTTAATTGCTCTTAGGGTTTCTTTTGATTTTTCATTATATTTTACTTTACTTACATCAAATATTTTTAATTTTTTACTTTTTTTAATATTTTCAAAATATTTCTTTTCTATTTCAACTCCTTGCTTTTGATACTCTAATAATGTCCTTGTTTTATTGTCACTCAGAGTATCATCACCTTTTTCTTTTCTGTACTTATTGATAATGTGACACTTACACAGTTCAAAATTAGATACATCTGTTGCACTCAACATCATATTAAATTCTACTCCAGATCATAAAATTTTATAATAATGAAATTTATCAAATAACTATTCTAAGTCTAAATTAATCAATCTTCCATGGTTTGGTCCAGGTAAGCCAATATTATCCCCCTCATCTAACAGTATGAATAAATTCTTAGTTTCACAGCTGTTAAGATAAACTTTTTCCCACTCTACATCGTGCCAAAATTCAACTTGTTGCCATTCATCATCAGTCTGCCTTAGAAGGTAAGTTGAACACTGACCACCTATACCGCAATAGTTCTGACTTTGATAATAAACCATTAAAAGCTTTTCATTATAACCATAAGTATTTAAATCAACAGTTGATGTTTTAAGATTAATTTTATGCCAAGCAGTACTGTTGCCAAAAGGAAAATGAGACTCAGTAAACCATGATGTCATGTCATCTATAATTTGATCCTTTAAGAATGAATTGAGTATAACGTTAGCTTGAAATTCATCTGGAACACTTGTTGTTTTAGCTTCTAGTATTTTATCTTCACAAATATCCGAGATTGCATAATTTATATTTGAGCAAAGTAGAATAAGTACTAAGCTTAATATCTTTAAATGATTCATATAGTCATTATCCACTGCTTGACGCTAAGATGATTATTAGGACAAAAAATAGAAATATGATTAATATTATACCGTCTGTAGCCCCCTCTCCAAATAGTTTATCTATCAGTAAGGAAATTATAAAAAATAAAAATATACCTCCAATAGCGTAAGCTATTCCTAAAAAGCCGTATAATGAATATCCAACAATTAAAAATATTATAGAAAATATATAAATTACCGGTTTTGGCGTAGGGATATTCATCCATGGTGTAGTGGACATCTTAAACTCCTTAATTCTATAGATTTAAAAGTATAACGTTAAAATTATTTTAATACATAAACCAAAGAATAAAGTTAATAATTACAAGCAATGTATCTTCTTCCATTATAATTCTAATTGGTCATGGTTTTTAAAGCGACATTTTTGGTACTCCCTAGCTAAAATATCAGGCAAATCTGTCATATCCCATACCTCATCCACATCTGTCATTAAAGAAGATGTGTCAATATCATATTCAGGTTCTTTATGTTTTTTTAAAATTATTTTTTGGGCAAATGGAGTTGTGTCCTCTAGTACCTTGAGCCAACGCTCAGTATCATAGAGATATCCATCATCTAGAAGGTAAAAGGTACGCTCCCCTCTTTGTTCTGAATAAGCAACAAATAATTCCTCTTCATAATTATTATAATCTTCTCCATTGTATGGCTGCTCTATTACTTCTAGTGCAAATTTAAATCCATCATCTGCTCTATTTTCTGCATAACTGGTAAAATAAAAATCGACATCTAATTCGTTGCATCTTTCTTTATGCATTGATATGGCCATCATATTTTCTGATACCATTCCAAAAGCATCAATATTTATCCATTCCTCATCACTCTCATGGTCAATATTCCAATATGTTGGATTGGCTTTTGCGATAAATGAATAAGCTAGAACAGATGAAAAAGTTAGAATAACAATTAGAAAACTTAAAATTATACTGGGCTTTTTTGATTTATTTGGATGCATCATCTTATTGTTTTTAGATGGGTTGATAAAGAGAGTGGCCTCGTGAACATATGATCGAGGGTTAATGTAGGTCTTTTTGTTCATTAAATTTCCTTTCTGTGAGTTGATTCTCTTAATATAGAAATTTAATTAGTTCTATTTGTGCTTAGATTATGTCTGAATATTGTCTTTCATTGTTAAGATAACTTCTCGAACACACTATTGCCTTCTTCTAGTTATACATCTGCACAATGTCTGTTTATGATTGCAAAGATTAAAACATATTAAATGCCGTTTACCCCATTTCACTTAATTGCTGGAGTTGCTGCAAAGTCTGCAAGACCTAAATACTTTAGTTGGACTGTATTTGTCATGGCTAATGTATTAATTGATACGGAAGGTGCCTACTACCTCTTAACCACAGGAATCGTGGCTCATAAGCTTTTTCATACATGGTTTGCAGCAACCATTATTGCTGTATTTTGTGCAACATTTGGAAAATATCTTTGTGAATTTGGCTTAAGAATTTGGAATAATTTCATATTAAATGAGAAATATGTACCCAGTTTCAAATGGATGCGTTCATCATCTAAAATAACTAAAACTTCTGCATGGTTAAGTGCATTCATTGGAGCGTATACACATATTCTTCTTGATAGCTTTGTTGCTCTAGATATGAAGCCGTATTTTCCCTTTTCAGATGGAAACCATTTATTGGGACTTATATCACTGCAAAACATTCAATATTTATGCATAGGATTATTTTTACTTGGGATGATAATATATATTTTTAAAAAATAAATTTACTCGCACGAAACTCGCACGCGCACTCTCAGTCACGCATACTTACGCAGGCATACATTGATATACTAAAGTATTATAAAAACCTTTGTTAACTCTTGTTTCTTAACGTATCTTATACGTATGGTTAACGCGTATATGGGAGAATAAATCAATAATATACTTTATTTGATAAATCCTATTTCCTTTATAAAAATTTCAGCTTCATGATCTCTTCCATATGCTACAATGCCAATGGATGTTATTTTTTTAGGATTAATTTTTTTTGCCAAAAGAAAACCTGATTTCTTAAAATCGCTAATAGGTAGAACGAATTCGTTAAAGTTCTCATTAACTGCAAATTCAGAAGCATAATATTGCCAAGGAAGGATTGTGCCTGTTGTTCTTAAGAAAATATAATATTTTTGATTATTACCTTTAGCTACAAGTTTTACTGAGTTAGCATTTTCTAAATTTACATCCTTAAGGTCTCTTCTGATTTGTATAAAACCACCATTGTTCTCAGTGGAAACGTTGCCCTTTAAAACAGCGATTACATCTTCTTCAATAATATTATATTCAACATTACCAGTTGAAACACCACCCATTACGTCGTCGGCTATATATCTCCACTGCTCATTATTGCTGAAATTATCTTTGAACATGTCCTGGGCAATACTCGTTCTTCCAATTATAGCAGAAATAAATACAGCAAATATAATTGATAAAATACGATTATTTTTCATATACTTATTAATACTTAAACATCTAAATTCTTAAATTGCTCTTACGATATAGAATACCCAAATTGGTATAATTAAAATCCAATAACCATACATCCACATTATTCCAACCACGCCGCCCCAATCAGATTGTTCATAAGTAACTTTTCTCTCATGAAATGAATTATTAAGCTCTATTTTCATTTTTTCTATAATGAATTGCATTGATTGATTTTGAATATCTTTGTTGCCCTTAATCCTATTTAGAATTGATTTAAGGTGAAATACTTGCCATGGCAAATACAAAATACCAAAGATGATATTTAAGATTACAAGTATATTATGGTCACTTGAAATATTACTTTTTAATAAAATAATGCTGCAAATACTGTTGAATAAAAAAATAATAAACCAGCCTAATTCCTCATAAAAGTAAAATCTCTCATATTTAATTAAGATAGCACCCCAACAAAAAAATTGTGAAATTGTTACTTGTAATACCATTAGCCAAGATAAAGCTGTAACAAACATATACTCTTCATCATTAATAATTCTCAGTACATGACTGAACATAAAAATATAAGTGACTTCAACAATTGTTACTAAAAATCTAGTTATAAATACAGATGATAAAATTGAGTCAAACAAGACTGCTTTTGAAGCATAGTTAACAGGAAACATACAGCGGTAGGCAGAAATCAGTAATAGGAATTGCGCGGGCACTAAAATCCACAAATTATCTGTTGCATCAAGGTATGTGAAAGTTCCCCAAAGTAGAATAAAATTTGATATGACCCCCACTCTCAAAAAATTAAGTAAATGTTTGTACATATCTTTTAATTTCCTATTTTGTATTTACCTGGATGCACCGCTGAAAGAATTAATAAACCAGCAATAATTCCTGTATTTTTTACAAAATTTTGCAACTCGTGCCGTTGCTCAAGACCTGACTCCATGTTCCAGAAATCATGCATATAGTAATTGATAATGATGGTTAAAATTGCGAGACTAAAGGCTGAAAACTTTGAAAATTTTCCTATTAGTATTGCAATGGCACAAGATGCTTGAATAACAATTGTCATGACTAGCGCTATCTCTGTATATGGCACTTCATGATTAAACATATATTCCAGTGTCAGATTGTAATTAAATATCTTATAGACAGCTCCAAACACAAGAAAGTAGATGCCTATAATTATCCTGCCAATTAATAAATTTACATTACTCAAAACTAATCATTCCAATTCATATATTTTTTACAGTTTACAGGAGTTTCAGATAAATAGCTAAATCCTTCTTGCCAAATATATTCAGCGTTTAAACAGCATTCTAACATTTCTTTATTTGCACTATGTTGCTGGTAACAAATATTCTCAAGAGGCATTCTTTTTTGATGATTAAATATTTGTAGCCCAAAAATTATTACGGATGAAATGATTAGAAATAGTATTCCAAAGGTAAGTGTTAATTTTTTAAATTTATTGATTGCCTTATCAAAGTAAAAAAAATAACCAAATGGAGTAATTAAAAAAATAATTATTATTAAGAAAAGAGCATAGTCTGGGACGAGGTATTGTATGTTTACTTCATTTTCAAAATAATAATCGATAAAAGGTATATAGGTCAGAAAGGCTAGATAGACTAACCAGGTAAGCAGTAATATTGATTTAATATTTATAAGAGTTTTGCTGGCTTTTCGAGTTATGGCAAAATATGGAAGAAGATAAAAAAGTAAGATTTTAAAAGTTAAATATGCATAAAACATTACTTTTTAACTAATTTCCATATTCCACTATTATTATCATCTATAATAACAAATATTTCGCCAGAATCATTTTGCTCAACATCACGTAATCGTCCCATACCCTCAATTAAAACAGTTTCATTAGACGCCTTACCGTCATTAAAATCTAAACTAATTAAACGTTGGGCTTTTAAACTGGTTAAGATGACTTTATCTTTTAGCTCTGGAAAAATGTTGCCTTTATAAAAGACCATATCACTGACTGCAATTGAAGGGATCCATCTATAAATTGGCTTCAGCAGACCCTCTTTCCACGCACTGCCATCACCTATTATTGAACCATCATAGTTTGTTCCACCCCATGCTACATCCATCCAACCATAATTAGTCCCTTTTACAACTTCACCAAAGAAGTCTCCTCCTTTTGGACCGTGGTTTGTAATATAAATTGAACTATCATTTGAATTTAATGCCATTCCTTGAGGATTCCTCAGTCCAACTTGAAAGACTTCTGGAAGCCAGTTTGGCTCAGACGAGTATGGATTATCTTTAGGTGCAGAACCATCTCGATTTATTCTTATAATCTTACCTATATGATTTGTTGGATCTTGAGTGACGCTGCCTTGCGCTCTCTCGCCAACACTAGCATACAAAAGATCGTCTTTAATCATCAGTCGCGAACCCCAATGTATATTGTCCGCAAGAGGTGGCTGTGACTGAAAAATATTGTTTAAACTCACTAATTCATTATCTTGAATGAGGCCTCTTGCAATAGACGTACTGGTATAGCTGTCACACCAAGAGCTAAACCATTTACACCACTTTTTGTCATTACCTATATCCTCTGTATAACTAACAAATATTTCTTCATTGCTGTACAAGATATCTAGCATGCCGGCTTGCCAATGAGGTTGCACAACTTTAAGATTATGTTCAAAATTAATTACCTCTTTTGTTTTCAAATTAATTTTTAAAATTTCACCAGTTTTTTGAGTAAGAAATAATTCGTTATCATTAATGAAACTCATGCCCCACGGTTTAGTCAAATTGTCGATTACTTTTTCAAGTTTGTACTCGGATGCATATGAAATTGATATAAATAAACTGTATATAAGAATAGTTATTAATATTCTCATAACTACTAATTTATTTTATTGACTGCAAATTCTTCAAGTTGATCTTTGGTCACGTAAGATAATGCATTTAAATGACAACTCTCTAAATACACACGGGGTGCTACTCCAGCATCATAGGCCTCTTTCCATCTGAGCGCGCATAAGCACCATCGATCACCTTCTTTTAATCCAGGAAAGTTAAACTCTGGTCTTGGCGTAGATAAATCATTTCCCATTGCTTTGCTGAAGGTGAGAAAATCCTCTGTGATTTCAGCGCAGACAACGTGACTTCCAAAGTCGTGTTCATCGGTATTGCAAAAACCATCACGAAAATAGCCAGTTACTGGATCATGACAACAGGCTTCTATTTTATCTCCAAATATATTGATAACTTCTGCTTTGCTCACTTATCTAAATTAGGTCAAAAGGTATATATTTCCAACTATAAACAGCGGTATTTGAAGACCAAAATTAGTTAATATTGCTTTATCCGCAGTCATATATCCAACAGCGGTCCAACCAATAGCTCCTGTTCCATGTACAAATATATTCAATGGGTAAATATTTAGATTTGTTAGTAAAATTCCCACAAGTATAAAGCAAGTGCTGCCCCATTTAATATAATTAACCATAATTTACTCCTATTTATTTTTCTAAAGTATTATAACATTACTTTAATAATTTTATTTATTTACAATACTCTAACCAGAGGAAGATCATGATTAAAACGAAAATTACAGAAATGTTTGAAATTGAACACCCAATAATTCAAGGTGGAATGCATTACGTTGGTTTCGCTGAAATGGCAGCTGCAGTTTCTAATGCAGGCGCACTTGGTATTATCACCGGCTTAACGCAAGAGTCGCCAAAAGCACTAGCAAACGAAATAGCGAGATGTCATGATATGACTGACAAACCTTTTGGAGTAAATCTAACTTTCTTGCCCGGATTTGCTAATCCTGATTATCCTGGATACATTGAGTCTATCGTTAAAGGAGGAGTAAAAATTGTTGAAACAGCTGGAAGGAGTCCAGAAAAATTTATGCCTTTATTAAAAGATGCTGGCATAAAAGTAATTCACAAATGTACTTCTGTTAGGCATTCCCTAAAAGCTGAAAAAATTGGTTGTGATGCAGCAAGTGTTGATGGTTTTGAATGTGGTGGCCATCCAGGTGAAGATGATATTCCTAATATGATACTACTGCCTAGAGCTTATGAGGAATTAACAATTCCTTTTGTAGCTTCGGGCGGCATGGGTAACGGACAGCAATTAGTTGCCGCACTTGCAATGGGTGCTGAAGGAATAAACATGGGAACACGATTTATTGCAACGAAAGAAGCTCCAGTTCATCAAAACGTTAAAGATGCGCTTGTAAATGCGAGCGAACTTGATACAGAACTGATTATGAGACCTCTTAAAAATACTGAGAGAGTGCTTAAAAATGATGCAGTTACTCGAATTTTAAATAAGGAAAAAGAACAGGGCGATAACCTTCAGATTCAAGATATATTTGGGGAAGTGGCTGGAGTCTATCCTAAGATTATGCAAGAGGGAACGATGGAAGCAGGCGCTTGGAGTTGTGGGATGGTTGCAGGATTGATACACGATATTCCAACATGCAAAGAACTTGTGGATAGGATTATCTCAGATGCTGAAAGCATTATCAACGATCGACTATCAAAAGTAAAAATTGCTTAAATATTAGTACCAATTTTAACTATTTTTTTACTACCAAGATACACTAGTAATTCTGTGCAAATGACTATTGATAAAGACAGAATTGTTGCATCAATCGAAAGATCTCTAAAATTTTATGAGTATGAACTAACGGTTCCGTTGACTAATTTTATTTTCAGAACGCCACTGCATTGGAACGTAATGCTCATCATTGCGCTTGCAACATTTAAAGATGAGTATGTTACTTCTTTTCAAGACATTTGTAAGTCAATCCCTTCTAAAGTGGGGTCAAAATCTTCAATACAATCAATTATTGAAAATGGTATTCAAGAGGGTTTTATCTCTAAGGCGCCTTTAGTGAAAGATATGCGAGTTAAATCGCTTACTCTTACAGATAGAGCAAAGAAAGATTTTGAAGCCTGGCTGAAAGCAGATGCTAAAACTTATACCCCTCTAGCCTTATCGGCACCTTTTTAAATTTATCGAATTACTTTTCTTCTAGTTCCTGGTTCAGGTGGTTTTTCAGCTCCTCCTGCAAAACACTGGGCGATTGACATCCATTCATTTGAAACATCACCCACTAGTTTTAAATTAACATCTTTTATATTTCGTACTTGCGTTACTACTTGACAAAATTCTTCAGCTAATCCTTCTATAATATTTTCATTTGTTGAATCATTGAATTCCCAGATCTTTCCAGACGGCGAAGTCAGCTTCAAATATGGAGTATTTTTTGGCAAAGGCTTTTGATGAACTGTGTAGCACCACTTAAACGTATTGTTTCCAATTATAACAATATTCTTGATTCTATCTTCATTGACTCGTTCAACACCAAGTGAGTCATAGAGTTCTTGCGCATGCGCCCATGTTTCCATGTGTCTTGCACTTATTGAGGACCGGGCACTCATATCAGGCCCCATCCATTTAACTCTTTTTTTTGGATCTGCAACAGCAAACCTTTTTGTCATGTCTTCATAATAATTTTTCCATATATCCAGCAATTCTTTTCCTTGCTTACCTTCAGTGATAGTTTCTTCAAACTGGTTCATGGTTGATCCTTTGCCTAACATTTCTAGTGCTGCGTTTGCAAAATTTTTCCACTCCTCACCGTCTTTTAGTGACAAATCTGCAGCATGATTCCATACATGTAGGTGACCGATTACATTATTAATCGTCCATCCTTTAAATTGAGTTTTTTCATTAAAATCATTGTCTGATAGATTTGACAGTAAATCGTATACTGCATTGCTTTCTTCGCAGAAATCATAAGCTTGTTTTAAAGATATTTTAGTATCAGTCATTGTGACCACTTTGGCTTTCTTTTTTCAATAAATGAAGATATTCCCTCTTTACCTTCATCACTCAACATTCTCTCAGCAAATCCCTTTGCTGCAAATTCAATCATTTCTTTTCGTGTTAAGTGTCGCGTAGCTAAAACAATTTCTTTTGTAACTGCGTTTGCTCCAGGTGCACATTTGAGAACACCTTTCTTTATATCAGACTCTATAACCTTTAAATCATCAGCATCTTTTGCAACAAAATCAGCTAAACCCATTTCATGTGCTTCTTTTCCAGTGAACCTTGATGCTGTCAGCATAATTCTTCTAGCTTTTGCAAGGCCAATTCTTTGCGATACAAATGGTGCAATTTGCGCGGGAGGAATACCAAGTGTTGTTTCAGTTAAAGCAAATTTACAGTCTTCCGTTACAACAACAATATCACCAGCACATAACATTCCTAGCCCACCAGCCATAGCAGCTCCTTCAGCCAACATGACTACTGGTTTGGGATATGAGTTAATCATATCAAAAAATAATCCTGTCATTTCACTCGCATGATGCACATCTTTCAACCCTTGCTCGCCTCCCTGGAAACCTGTTTTAAACATCTTTAAATCACCTCCAGCACAAAATATGCCCCCTTCACCTCTAAGAGTGACGCCTCTAACACTCAAATCGTCTCTGACGGCGTCAAAAACATTCTTTATGTCTGTGGTCAGTTCTTCTGTCAGAGCATTTCGCTTTTCAGGTTGATTAAATGAAATGGTTAACCATTCATCTTCTGATTGTACATTACAAGCTTTGGTATTTGGTAAATCACTCATGCTAGATTTATATCAGTTTTTCTAAAGTATCGTAATTATAAATATTCTTGGTTCTTCTCATAGCTATATTTGTATTTTTTAGTAAGTAGTCTCTAACATTTTTTAATAAAGGATTGGTCAGATGATTTACGTAGCCTTGAAACGCGGAAGAACTTTTTATATAGTTAACTCTTTTTCTTCTAAGGACATTATATTTCTCTTGCACCTTATTATAACTTGGTATTTTCAGAAGTAGTCTGCCAAGAACAAAAGCATCTTCAAAAGCCATTGCCCCGCCCTGCCCTAAAAAAGGCATCATTGGATGAGCAGAGTCTCCTAAAAGGGTGATATTTCCCTTTGAGAAATTATTTAATTTATTCCGATCATATAAACCCCATCGAAATACTTTTTCCGATGATTTAAATAATGAATGCATGAAATCTCCATAATCAGATAGATCACTTATTAATTGATCATGAGTGCCCTCTTCTCTCCATGACTCATTATTTCTGGCATTATTCTTAATGACTCCTATAAAACTAGTCTCCAAAGAATTATTGATAGGATAGCAAACAATATGACTTCGTGGTCCAAGGTAGATGTTTATTCTTTTGCTATCCGACGTACCTATGCCCCTCCATGCAGTATATCCAGTAAATTTTGGTGTATCATTCTTGATGTAATTTGACCTCACAAACGATTTAATTCCATCACATCCGGCAATAAAATCAACACGGTCTTCATTTCCATTCTGAAAAAGAAGTTCCTTCTCATTTTTAATCTTAACCAGCTCATGTGAAAATTCTATTTTTCCACCAAGTGATAAGTACTTATCGAGTAGATGTTTGATCAAGGTCTTTCTATTTGTAGTGATAAGCTTGCCAAATTCACTTGCGTTGACTTCTCTGATTACTTTACCCACATTGTCTCGCCATACAATATCGATGGGAAGACAAGATTCATTTTCAACTTTGTCTAAAATTTCGATTTCATTTAATAAGTTAATTATATTAGGAGAAAGAGAAATACCAGCGCCATAGTTACTTGGACCATCTGACTTCTCATAAATAGTACAATTTTTGGAGTCCTTTGCTAATATGCAACCTAAAGTAAGGCCTGATATTCCAGCACCAATGATTCCAATCTTATTTGTCATTCTATTTCCACAAATAAAATTAGTTTTTCCTCAGATTTAATCAAACATTTATCAGAAATAATTCGATTACTTATACCGTGAGAAAAAGAATCTAATTTTTGATCTGATAAATTGTATTGAAGACCTGATGTTGTGATTTTGTTATCATCAATCGAAGAGATCATGGATAAATTTCTGTATTTCTTTCCTAAAATTTCTTTACTTCCATTAACAAAAGATATCTGATAGTAATTTGTAACTATTTCAATATTTAGAGAATCTGAATATTGTTGAGCGATCATAATGTTGGCTAAGTTGTGATCGTCTCGTTCACCTGTTGCGCCAAGAATATATAAATTATGAATATTTTGAGAAATGCAATAATCTAGTGTCTTTTCTAGATCCGTTTTGCACTGATCATACAGTTTAACTACTTTTGTATTGCTATCAAGATTATCAATGGATGCGGTATCAAGATCTCCAAGTATTAAATTAGGTTTGATGCCTAGTTTCTTTAAATTTTCTAATTTAGCATCAATGCTGATAAAGAGATTATTACTATCTATAATACTTTTTACGTATTGAATTTTTGAAACTTCACCGTTTGCAATTAAGACAGCACTTTTTGTCAAGTTGATACCGTTTTCAGTAATTAATTGGACCTGATATTACTTCAAATCTTCCATCTTGAACTTTAAAAAAGTAGGAAATATTACTTCCTTGTCTCTGGTTTGCGTTGAATGTAACTGAACCAAGTTTAAGAGGGTCTTCGTAATTGTTGAGAGATTCCATTGCATTCACAAAACTTTCTACATTAAGATCTTTTCCAGCTCTTTTAATAGCTTCAATGAAAATATCAGCATAAATATAACCATAAATTGCTCCCGAATTCGGTTCGTAATCATATATGTCTCTAAATCTATCCCACCACTCTTTTTCTAAATCAGATGCATTTTCATAATAAGGAACCACAATGCCATTCAAACAGTATAAGCCATTCATAATGCCATTTGGTTGTTCAGCAACTACTGAGAAGTATGATGCAGATGTTGCCACGAAGTCTACGTTGCTCCAATTAATTTCTTTAGCCTTAATGTAGGGAATTATAGTTGAACGAATTTGTGTGCCCATAGCAATCAAATCACAGCCAGCAATTTGTAATTTTTTTATCTGAGATGAGAAATCTGTATCTGTTGGTTTTGCTGATGCCTTTTCGATTAAGGACATATTCATTTCATCAAGTTGATCAATAGCTGCATCTAGTATTTCTTGACCATAATCAGTATCTTCATATAAAACGCATACTTTATTTCTACCATTTTGATCAACTAAATATTTAATTCCAGTTCTAATTTGATCATAATAAGTAGATCCAGAAGTAAATTTTAACTCATGAAATGGATCGAACATTGAACGTGCTGCAGTCAATGGAAATAAATTAGGCACATTCATTGATAATTGATCCGTCATTACAGCATTATTCATTGGTGTGCCTAATGAACCGAGCATAAATGCGACTTTGTCTTTTCGAAGAAGTTTATTTGAAGCCTGTACAGCTCTTGGAACAGTATACTGATGATCCTCAACAATAAGTTTAATCATTCTTCCATGAGCGCCACCCATTTGATTAAATTCGTCAAATCTCATATTAGCGCCATCCACACTTTGCTTACCAATCATTGAAGCTGGTCCACTTAAATCAGTGTGCATGCCGACCAGTATTTCGTTATCGGAAATTCCTTGGTCTGCCCAAGCTGAATTGATATAGAAAAAAATAAATATTATTTTTAAATAATTGATCACTGTATTAAAAGCTCTTGTTCACTGGCGCTAATATCTTGATCGCTTATTTGAACAAACTTACCATTTTGCACCTCAAACAAATATGCATCATTTGAACCTAAATGTTTTTCAGGCCCAAAAGAAAGTATGCCATCTCCAAAAATAAGTTGGTAATCTTTTATGCTTTCTAAAGCAGTGATAAATGTATCTGTATTTAAATCATTCCCAGCTATTTCAATTGCTTTTGCCGTTATATCTGCATACATATAGCCATACGCAGAACCAATATTGGGTGTTGATCCATATATATTTTCGTAGCGCTCGATCCAATCACATACATGCTTTTTGCAAGTTTCTTTATCAGGTGAAGGAAATTGCGCAAATGTTAAAAAACCATCTGTTACTCCATTTGGCTGAGATGCAATTACAGGATGATAACTTGCGACTTGACCAATAATTATGACGTCGTCCCAGCCTATTTGTCTAGCTTTTGTGTAAGCAAGTATAGTATCCTTTACGATGGTTCCCATAATTATAGCTTCACAATTAGCTGACTTTAATTTGTTTATTTGCGATGTTAGATCTGTATCAGTTGGTTTGTTTGTTGCCTTTTCAGTGAGTTCAATATCCATTGCAGTTAATTGATCAATCGTTGCTTCATAAGTTTCCTGACCGAAATCATTGTCCTGATAAAGAACACAAATTTTGTCTTTACCTTTATCATTAACTGAATATTTAACCGCGGCTCTTGCTTGATCATAATATGTGGAAAGTGCACCAAACTTTAATCTGTTTAAAGGTGAAACCATTGACCTGGCAGATGAAAGAGGAAATAGGTTAGGTATATTCTTTTCACTTTGCATCTCAAAGACTGCATTATTCATAGCAGTGCCTAAGCTACCTAGCATCAAAAAAATATTATCTTTATTAATAAGCTTATTGGCTGCTTGTACTGCTCTTGGAACTTGATATTGATGGTCTTCTGCAATCAATGTTAGTAATCTTCCATTAATCCCACCAGATTGATTAATTTCATCAAATCTCATCTGGACACCGTCAACAGAATATTTGCCAAATGATGATACAGGTCCACTAATATCTGTATGCATACCTACCTTTATTTCATTGTCTGTTACACCTTGCGCACTGTTTGTGTCGCTACAGTTTACAAAGATAACTGTAAGTGCAGACAAAAGTATTGTTATGTATATTGATTTTTTCATTATTTCCCTTGATTATTTGAATAAATTTTAATCTTTAACAGTTTAAAATCAAGTAGATTGATACATGTTCTCAATTATATCGCTATATTTTTGGTTTATAAATTTACGTTTGAGCTTCATAGTTGGAGTTAGCTCATCATCTTCAGCAGTAAGCTGTGTGTCGATAAGAGAAAATTTCTTTATCTGCTCTACATTTGCAAATTTCTTGTTTACTAAAGAAACTTCATTGTCAATCAGCTCTACAATATCCTTTGATTTGCATAAACTTTCAAAATTTGAAAACGGAATATCATTATCTTGTGCATGTTTCATCACGTTTTCTTCATCTATCATAATTAAACAGGATAAAAACTTTCTTTTATCGCCTATGACAACTGCATCTGATACGAAAGGGCTAAATTTTAATTCATTCTCTATTTCAGATGGAGAAATATTTTTCCCACCAGCAGTAATTATAATATCTTTTTTTCTATCTGTTATTTTTATATTACCATAATTGTCCATCTCCCCGACATCACCTGTATGTAGCCATCCATCTATTAATGTTTCGTTTGTTTGTTCAGGTTTATTCAAATAACCACAGAAAACGCCAGGTCCTCTAAAAAGGATTTCACCATCATCCGCAATTCTAATTTCTGAATCATTGACTGCCCTACCTACATGCCCAAGTTTTATTTCTCGTGAATAAAAGGCTGTACCCACACCAGAGGTTTCGGTCATCCCCCAGCCCTCTCTCATATCTATACCAAGTGATAAGTACCAATTAATTAACTCAGGTGATATGGGAGCAGCTCCGCTTAAACCGTAACGACAATTATTGAGGCCAAGCAGTTTTTTTATATTTTTTAAAACTAATTGATTACAGAGCCAATATAGTATCTTTAGAGATAATGGAGGAATCTTACCATCGATAAAGTACTCCTTATATCTGGCGCCAACGTTTATTGAAAATTGATATGAATACTTCCCTATAAAAGTTGCATCTTTCATTAAGATTGTAATGGATGAATAAAACTTTTCCCATATTCTTGGTACAGCGATAAATACAGTTGGAGAGACTTCACGAATATTTTCAGGAACTGTATCTATACTCTCTGCAAAATTAACAACAGCACCAGTTTTTAAAGGTATCATAACTGATACTGAACGTTCCAGTATGTGACACAATGGAAGAAATGATAATTGTTCTTCATGTTCCATCGTTTCAAAAATGTCGTAACCAGTATTGATTGAATAAAGTATGTTTTCATGATTGATCATGGCTCCTTTGGAGGGGCCTGTTGTGCCAGATGTGTAAACCAAGATGGCAATATCGCTAGAATTGACGTTGTTTATTAAACTTTCCCATAGATCAGGCTTTTCTTGATTTGCCTTTTCACCTATTTTTAAAAACTCTTCATAACTAATGACTTGATCGTCATGAAATTCATTTAATCCCTCCATATCAAAAACAATGATCTGCTTCAGTGTGGGACATTCACTTCTTACTTCTAAAATTTTATCAAGTTGTTCTTCATTTTCAGCAAAATAAAACTTTGTTGAACTATCGTTTACTAAGTACTTTACCTGCTCAGCTGAGTCTGTTGTATAAATTCCACTTGAAATGCCTCCTGCACCAATAGTTCCCATATCTGTATAGAGCCACTCAGGCATTCCTTCACTAGCAATTGATACAACGTTACCTTTTTCGAGTCCAAGTGTGTGGAGAGCTAAGCCAGTTAGTTTTGCTTTTTCTCCATATGTGGTCCATGAAATTTCTTGCCAAATACCTAGATCTTTTTCTCGCATGGCCACTCTATCTGCTCGAGATTTAACTGAATTCCAAAATAATTTTGGTATTGTATTTATCTCCACATTTTTTTCTTTTTCCAACGTCTTTCCCCTCTTATTCCTTCATCTTGTTGGCCAAGATAAAATTCTTTAATGTCTTCTTTTTCAAGCAATTCTTTGCTATTGCCTTCCATGACTATTCTTCCTAACTCTAAAACGTATCCAAAATCAGAGTTACTTAATGCAATATTCGCATTTTGTTCAACCAGTAATATTGTTGTTTTTAATTCTTTATTAATTCTGATTATAATTTCAAAAATTTCTTTAACAAGTTTTGGTGACAAACCTAATGAAGGTTCATCTAAAAGCATAATTTCTGGCTTACTCATTAAAGCTCGACTAATGCAAAGCATTTGCTGTTCACCTCCAGAAAGTAATCCAGCAGGCTGATTTTTTCTTTCCTTTAGAATGGGGAAGTAATCATAAACCTGTTCAATGTCTTTCTGTATTCCTTTTCTATCAATTCTAGTGTAAGCACCCATCTCAAGATTTTCTAAGACTGAACAGTAAGGAAACACTTCTCTTCCTTCAGGTGCATGGCTCATGCCCAATCGAAGTATTTTATCTGGGTCTTTCTTTTGTATTTCACTTCCACTCAAAAATACTTTTCCTTTTCGAGGGTCTATGGCGCCTGAAATTGTCTTTAAAATTGTTGTCTTACCTGCGCCATTTGAACCTAATATTGTTACAACTGATCCCTCTTGCACTTGGAAACTCACACCCCTGATTGCCATAATAGGCCCATAAAAAGTTTCAATATTTTCAACATTTAGTAAAGGTTCTGACATTGTCAATCCATCAATCTTTTAGGTATAGGAATTATTTGGTCTAGTAGTATTTGTGCATATGCTTTTCCTTGAGGGTCATTTCTTAAACTAGCAGGCCCACCGCCACCAAGAACATCATTGAGCATAAAATTAATGGAATTGGATCCAGGTAATAAATACTTTTCAACCGATCCTTCTAAAAAGTTCTTAAAACAATTCATAACTACATCTTCAGTTAAATAATTGCATATTGCAGGGTAAAACTTAGGATCTCTTGAAATAATTCCTATATTCGCCTTGTTTCCTTTATCTCCACTTCGTCCATATGCAATTTTAATTAGAGGAACATCAATAAATTTTTCATCTTTTGCTTCAAATGTTGGAGTTTCAGGTTTTTCTATTTCAGACATATTAAATTCTTTAGGTTGATGAGCTAAAAATTCTTTATTTGAATTTTCTAAATCTATAGAAACCTTTACATCTTCTTTGTTAACCATGAAAGAAAACAATCTTATAATTGGTGATGGCTTGGGCCTACCACCAACAAAGCCTGATAAGCCTGGAGGTGTAGCTAGTCCTAACCCTACTGACTCTTTCAATACTAAACCTACAGCTCTGATGTCTTGATGTTTGGCTGCAAACTTTAAAACAACTTCTCTATTATCTGCATTTTGACCTTTATTGCTATATTGGCTGTTATCACCAATAATTTCAATGCTGGTTTCATCAAAGTCAGGAATATTCATCATTCGCATAATCATTTTTGCTCTTTCAAATATTGCTTCTCCGTAAGTTCTTGCCTTTTTTGCTGCATCAATACCTACAAATGAACAGACATGGCCTGCTCTAAAGCCATCGGCATATGTTGCACATACTTTATATTGTTGAGGTGCAGGATATCCTTTTGCACCCGAAACCTTAACCATATCTTTTTCAATTTCAGATATAATAACGTTTGAGAAATCACAGACCACATCTGGAAGTATGTATGCTTGAGGATCACCAATTTCATATAACATTTGCTCTGCGACAGTTCCAAAACTTACTAATCCCGATGTATTATTTGATTTTGTACAAATGAATTCTCCATTTTCAGATATATCAACAATGGGATAACCAATCATGTGTAGATTCTTTGAAACAAGTTCCCAATCTGTAAAATTACCACCAGTACTTTGTGTGCCACACTCAATTATATGCCCCGCTAAACTCCCAGAGGCCAGTTTATCATATTCATCTTCTTTCCATCCGTATGTGTGGATGCATGCAGCCAGAGTTACCGCGCTATCCACACTTCTTCCTGTGATCACTATATCCGCACCATCATTGAGTGCTTGTGCAATTGGGAATGCTCCTAAATATGCGTTGATGCTTGCAATCTTATCTACCTCTGGAAATCTTTCATCAGAGTACATTTCTTGAACGCCACTATCTAAAAATTTATCTTTATCTTCAAGTAAGTCATCACCCAATACAACTGCAACTTTTAAATCTAAATTTAGTTCTTTTATCAGCGCTCGAATAGCTTCAGCACATGCTTGAGGATTAACGCCACCTGCATTACTAAGTATTTTTACTTTCTGATCTGCAATTTGTCTCAGATTCAGTTTCAATACGCTTGAAACAAAATCAATGGCATAGCCTTTTGAGGGATCTTTTGCCCTGGCTCGTGCCATGATGGACATAGTTATTTCAGCAAGATAGTCGTAAACAATAAAATCAAGATTATTTCCATTTAGTAATTGAGGAGTTGCTACTACAGAGTCGCCCCAAAAACCGCTTGCTCCACCAATTCTAAGTTGCTTAGACATATCTTAAGATTATATATTTTTTTGTAATAATAAGTTAATTAAATTAATATTCTAATACTAATTATGAGCTTTATAAAATCAATTAATAATGCATTTGTGAAATGCTTTGACTTTAAAACGAGAGCAACTCGTTCGGAGTTTTGGTATTTCTATTTATTTACTACAGTCGTTGGTTTTATTGGTTTACAATTTGATCAATTGTTTGAATTACAAATACTTGGAATAGATCTTAATAATTCTCCAGGGACCATCATGTTGGGGCCTATGTATATTTTTTTATACTTTTTATTTATGTTGCCTAGTATTGCTCTGTATATTCGAAGGCTTCACGACACTAATCGGTCAGGTTGGTGGTTGTTGATTGTTGTGGTTCCCTTCATTGGAATAATTACATTAATTTTCTTTCTCTGCCTTAAAGGTAGTAAAAACAAAAATGATTTCGGTGCACCATCATACTAACTAATGAGTTATTAGTCCTTGAGACTTTGATACTTACTTCTGTAATAAATGAGTGGCTTCTTGTTGTCATCAGTCTCTAAATTTTGTACCTGGCCTATAACCAGCACATGATCTGCTATATCAATTTGTTGAAAAACAGATAACTCGATATATCCTAAAGTATCGTTCAAAATAATATTTTTATTCTTAGAGATTGAATGTTGAGTTTTATTAACCTTTTCTGGATCTTTTGTAGCAAATAATCGCGATACGTCTTCTTGTTCACGCGATAAAAAATTAATGACAAATGAGTTGTTTTTTAGAAAGTCGACATGATCAGTTTCTGTTTTATAGATATTGAAGATAATTAATGGTGGGCTCAAACTTAAAGAAGAAAATGAATTTATAGTAAACCCACTTGAGTGCGATGTAGCAACAGCAACACCTGTTGCAAATGAGCCAAAAGCTTTTTTCAGTGCTGTATCATCAAAATCTGATGTCATGGATATAAAAAATTAATCATGAACAGTTAAACTATTACTGATCTAAGTAAAGATATATATCCGTCTTTTATTTCAATTTCTTTCTTATGTCCCTTTTTAAGAAGCAACTTGTGAGCCTCCTTTAGTTTATAGCAGGGAACAAACATGAGTAAGTGATGCTCTAAGTGATAATTAACATAATATGGTGCAACAAATGCCCTTTCTAAAATATTTGCATACGTTGTTCTGGCATTATTAAAATCGTTACAATTTTCTTTTACGCCAGCATGTTCAGCAATGTTTCGAATACGTAAAAAAAGTTGAAAAAATGTTAACAAAGGTAGAAGCCAAAAAGCGAAATAATACCACCACTGACCAACTGCACTAAAAAATATGAAAATAATTATATTCGAGATAAATATTCCAAAAAGTGTATTCTTTGACTGAAATCCACTAATTTTTTTACCGTCATCTTTTTTTGTGTCGTTTGTTAATAAAGTTTTAAAAATTAATTCATAGCGCTGGACAAGTCCTGTTATACCTGAAATGTCTCTTAATACTTTGCGTATAAAACTCAGTCTATTTACTGGAAAAGGCTTTGATAAACTTAAGTCAGGATCATCAGCAGTTTGCGTGTGGCGATGATGAGCTAAGTGATAGTGTCGGTATCCATATGTATCAGACCAAACTGGGAAAGCGCATATCCACTGGGATAGAAGATTATTATGCTTTGTATTATTAACTATTAATCCATGTGCTCCTTCGTGCATTAATATTGCAAGACCGAGTTGTCTGCCTGCAATTACCAATACTGCTAAAAGAAAAGTAACTGCATTCGGAAAAATTGTATAAACCGTTAAGGAAGCTAAAATTATAAGCCATGCATGAACCAACATGCTAATGCCCTTGAAATCTGACTTTTCTCGAAGATGTGAAATTTCATGATCTTCAAGAATTTCTTGAGGTTTTATTTGCGGTGTCGTTACTTTAGTCATATTTAATATATAAAAGCTTTAGCATAAATTTCACAATTAAAAAAATAAATAATAATTACAATTATTTAGGAGTAATATCTTAAATTCTAGTTAAAGATTACTACTAATATCTATCATAGTTATGAATTCTGTATGAATTAGAATTTTTCTTTTAAATTAGGAGATTAGTATGAATAATATTTTTAAAATATTCTTACTTTCAATATCATTATTAGCATTCACAATTTCAAGCTCAAAAGCATGGGTCATGGATGTATGGACAATTGAGGGTATGGATTCACAAGAATTAGCTGCTGCTACCGCTGAATATAAGGAAAAAGCTCTAGCTGGTGGTGCTAAGATGGCTAATATAAGATCGTCATCTAAGATGAGAGGTGATAATCCTCAAGATACTACTTTTGTTCAAATATATTATGAAAATTTCAGCGATCTAATGAGCGATCAAGTTCTAGCTGCTGCAAATCCAGATTGGTTTGCAAGTACCTATGGCGAGGTAAATCAAGATGCTTCAAGTAATAATGCGATTATGGCTAACGATAGTCCAATGCCTGAAATGGGTGGTGCAGGACAAACAGTTGCATATGCTTTTGTTGAAGTAACTAGTGGTATAAATTTTTTATTGAATATGCCTAAATTTCAGGAAATTATGCAAAGTGCTGGGGCAAGAGTTCAGGTAGATAGTTTAAATTGCGCTACGTGCGGTGAGTCTGTCTTGCCTGCAAATGCAATGATCTATTTTGCTGCTGGAAATATGGAAGACATGGGTGAAGCAATGGACATATTCTCATCAAATGATATTCAAAGATGGGTATTTGCAAATATAGCGCCACATATAAATATAACCGACGCTGGTATTTTAGCTTTTCACAATTAATAAAATAATCTTAGTTGTCTCATGATGAATGGGACAACTAAGTGAACATATAATTTCTTGAGTCAGGAACTGTTTTTTTGTTTTTAGATAGCTGTAGTTGAAAAACAACAAGTCCGGCCTCTTCAAACGAAGCTTGGGAACATGACAAGTAGAAGTCCCACATTCGACAAAATTTTTCGTCATACAGTTCTTTAACTTTATCAATATTATCATAGAAATTGTAACGCCATCGCTTGAGCGTTTCTGCGTAATGAAATCTCAATACTTGAACATCAGTTAATGATAATCCAGATTTTTCTACACGAGACATTGTTTCGCTTAATGCAGGAATATATCCACCTGGAAATATATATTTTTCAATCCAAGGATCGTTATTTGTAGGCTCTGTGAGTCTTCCAATCGTATGAATTAAGGCTACGCCAGTATCATTAAGTAAATCATGAACTTTATTGAAAAACTCTTGATAATGAGATGTTCCTACATGCTCAAACATTCCAACTGATACGATACGATCATAAGTTTCATTTACATTTCTATAGTCTTGCAATCTGTATTCAACTTTATCAAGCTTTTCATCAATTTTTCTTTGCTTAGCATATGCAATTTGCTCTTCTGATAGAGTAACCCCCACTACATTGGCATTGGATTTTTTATAAATATGCGAAGCCATACCGCCCCATCCACATCCGATGTCTAACACTGATTGCCCTTCTTCTAAGAGTAATTTTTTTGATATCAATTCCTTTTTATTAATTTGCGCTTGCTCCAAAGTATCATTTGGTGAATTAAAATATGCGCAAGAATACTGTCTATCTGGATCTAAAAATAATTCATACAATTTATCTGATAAGTCATAATGATGAGCGACATTATGTTTCGACTTTGAAATATAGTTACTCGTTCTGATTTTGTTTTGTATCATTCTTACGATTTTAGATAATTTCATGACCCAATGATCAATCTCACTAGAAGTATTCAAGAAAATAAGTTTTAGAAAATCATGTATTCGACCCTCTTCAACAATTAGGGAGCCATTCATATAACTTTCGCCAAAATGAACAGAGGGGTTCATAAGAAGTTTTAGTTCAGAAAAACTATTTGTTGTGCGGATACGTATTGGCTCTCCTGAGCCATCACCATAAGTATTTAATTCACCATTAGAGCTGATCCAGGTTAAGTTGCCAACCTTGATAATATTCCCAAGAAGACTTTTTGTAATCATGCGGAAATTAAATAATGACTTTAGGATTTTATCAATAATAAAAATTAATCTTGCTTTTCAGTCAAAAAAACTAATATTTTGCTGTCTTTATCAATCCCACATTCACTATATTTTTGAGCTTCTGCAATCGCCGCATATCCAGCGCCTCCTGACGGCGTTGTTGTTAAATCAATTTCATCTAAATCGCTAAGTGAGTTTTCTGCATCTTCATCTTCAATTGTTATAAAATGAGTACAGGTTATAGCTAATGAGGAAAGAGCTTTTAATGAAGGACTTTTACAGTCAAGCCTTCCCATATTAGAAACACCTCCCGTTACAGTAGTCGCTTTTCCTGAATTTATTGACTCTTGTAATACTGGAGCCTTTGTTGGTTCAACAATAACTATTTTTGGTTTTTCTCCAAAGTATTTGCGCGCTAAAGTTGCCATGGATGCTGGAAAGCCACCAACGCCTGCCTGTAAAAATATATGTGTAGGTATTTCTAAACATCTGTCATATGCCTCTGCTGCTAAAACTAGATATCCCTGCATAACTTGTAGACCATAATCATAGCCATCCCAAGTCACATCAGATAAAAGAAACCAATTATTTTCTTCAGCTGCACTTTGCGCTCCCTGCAGACTTTCTTCATAATCATCGCCATGAATGACAACGTCAGCTCCGTAACTTCGAATTCTATCAGCAAATGTAGAAGGAACATTTTTCGAGAGGTAAATAACTGCCTTAGCGCCAAATATTCGTGCACCCGCAGCTAGAGATAATCCGTGGTTACCTGCGCTAGCCGATACATACGTTTCTCCAGATAAACTTTTTTTCCAGTCATCATCTGTTCTTTCCTTTGCAACTTTATTGGCTGCGTGAGATGCAATAACAAAAGTAGCCCCTAAAGCCTTGAAACTTCCTAGGCCCATCCGATTTCTTTCATCTTTTAGCCAGAGTTTATTAATTCCTAAATTTTTTGCCAAAGAATCTGAAGTAACTAGAGGTGTTTCAGCAGCAACCGGGCACATAGCCAATAATTTTCTCACTGCTTCTACATCTGTACTAACTGGATCTTTCCCATTTTCTGTGGGAAAACCTTTTTGAAAAAAAGGATTAACAATTAACTTTTTCATTTTATATAAATTAGGTTAACAGATTTAATTAAATGAAGATATTTATAAAATATTCAATTATTGTCTTGTTTTTTCTTACATCAAATGTGTATTCATCAGATGAAAAGGTAGGAAGAAGCTTTGTTGATTTAGCAGACATTGATGATGGTTATAATATCCACGTAATGTATGTCATACCAATAGATGGTGTGGATAAAGAGTATGATCTAAACAGCAAAATAAGCATGTTGCTTTATCAAATTGATAATTGGTTTAATTCAAAAACAAAAGATAGATTATATGTTGATGGACAGAATTTAAAATTTGATCGTAAAGAGGACGGTAAGATAGATATTACTTTTTTAAGACTTAAAAAAGAAGATAACGAAATTTCAAAAGAAGGTATTCAAGCTGTAAATGTACTTCAGCCAGCTATAAGCTCTCATGGTTTTAATGATCCAAAAAAAGTTTATTTCATTATTTACGGTGGATCTAACAGAGATGTCTGTGCTTCATCACAACTGCCTAGTTATGCAACTGAGGGAATAATTGCGAATACTGCAGCCCTTTATTATCCCGGTAAAAGAAGTGGTTCTTGTATTGATAATAACGGAGGTTTTAAACCTGAATTTAATGAAACAGCAAAAGCAGCTCTTCATGAAATTTTGCACGTATTAGGAGCTGTCCCACAGTGTGCAGAAGATCATTTAGTTTTTAAAAATGAAGGAACAATTAATGATGGAATTGGTGGCCATATATCTATTCCCGGCGACATTATGTATAGTGTACAAAGTAATGTAACTTACGATAAAGCAAAACACCTAGATTATAAAAGTACAAACTACTATAATCATAAAAATCCTAATTGTTTGGACATTGCAAAAAGCAGGTACGTTACTCCAACAGTAATTAACCCTCAATTGCCGAATTTTGGCAAGAAGTAGACTATCCAATCATGGTTGAGGAACGCATTATAATTTGTTGCTCCATTGTAGCAGTAACTGGTTGCTTGAAATAAAATTTTTCATTCTCTTCTTTCCAGCCATCAAATGCTTTACCCATATCATTAAAGTTTTCAAAGCCCATTGTATAAGCCATCATACCAGGATAGCGTTGGCTAGCATTAACTTGCCACAACCTGACTTGGGCTCCATGTTTTTCTTGAAATTCTTTTGCAGTCTGACACGACTGAATAAATTTAGCCATATTACCTTGATCTTGGATTAATTTATACATAACAATAACAGTTACATTGCCAATTAATCCTGCTCCCTTCTCAAAACCTTTCATCTCAACCATTTCCATTGTATCAATAATTCGTCCAGAACCTGATGCTACAGTTTTTGCATACCATGCCTGTAAATCAGGATCACTGATCAGTTTGTCTTGTGCTGCACCATAATCTGAAAAATTATCAAACATTGATACTGTATAAACCTCAATATCTTGAGTGCCCGAGTGACTAACTCTTACTCCAGTTGGGATACCCTTATCATTCATTAATTTAATACCTTCTTTTGAAAGGGAAATAAATTCCATTTCCTTACCGGGTATTGCTGTCGAAATTTGACTTCTCGCTATTGCCATAAAAATTCTCCTTAAAATAGGTTATTAAAATTTACTTTTATTAAGATTTTATGAAACTTAGAAAATAAAAAACTACCAAAATATATAACTTTATATTAAGTCTATTTAGGGAATGGGAGTGTAGTTGTATCTTACATACATTTGTTGATAACATAACTTCCCTGTCTTCGTGGCATAATCTTGGTGATAGTCTTCAGCAGGATAGAATTTAGCAGCCTCTCTTATTTCAGTGACTACAGGGTTTTCATGTATATCCATTCCGTCAATAAGTTTAATTTTATTTGTTATAATATTTTTTTGTTCATCATTATTATAAAAAATTATTGATTTGTATTGCTCACCAATATCTGGACCTTGACGATTAAGTGTTGTTGGATCGTGCATAATGAAAAAGGCATCAATGAGTGTATCAAAAGTCACTTCACTTGAATCATAGTCTATCTTAACGACTTCTACATGGCCTGTTTCTCCAGTTAATACATCTTCATAACGTGGATTCTCAAGCGATCCACCAGCATAGCCTGACGTAGCATTTAATACCCCTGGCATATCTTCATAAAGTGCTTCAACACCCCAAAAACAGCCTGCGCCCACAATTAAAGAAGCCAACATACTAGTAGATATAAATTAAAAACTAAAAATTCAATGAATATTAACGTTCAGCAATAAGCATTTCATCGTAAAACCAGAGCCCATCATTATCACGAATTACTTTTTCTACACACTCAATATAGCTTTGATCTGCTTCTTTTTCTTTTACCATCTGATCACTTATTTGAGCAACATAAGTACAAGCATTCCACGCAGAAAATACTAAAGATGTTGAAATGCCACTATTTATTTCATTTGGCTGAGACCTTAATTTATATTGAAAGATTTCAGGATCTCTAAACTTGATTGGGTTTTTTACTTGATCGTTCAAATTATTTTTCATGTATTGAATTATATCATGTCCTTTATTGGGAAATGGTTCTTCCTCTGGCCACAACTCATTGATTGCTTTCATTCCTGGATCTCCACCATAAGAATGAAAAACTGCTAATTTTCCATTTGGCGCAAGGATATCGGTCATTGGCATAATCACTGACTTAACTTTTTTTTCTACTGAAGCACGTGACCGATATGCTTGAGATACAATGACTAAATCAAACTCATTAATTGAGTTTTCAATATTTGGAATTACCTGCTCTAGAGAAAATTCTTGGTCTTTTCTATAAATAGTCAAAACTGATGGTTTTTCATATGTTGTGTTTCCAGCTTTATTTTCTTCAACTCTCCAATTTTCCTTAAGCAGAGGACCAAGTTGTCTCAATTGCTGATAAAAACCAAATGATGAATTTCCTTCAAGAGAAATATTGCTCCAGTTCATATTCTTCTGCTTATCAGCATTATTAGACTTTAAATAGCCAGCCTCTGAGTAATGTAAATTTGAAATCGTAAAAACCATATTTGGATGTTCAACAAAACGGTCTGCTAGTTTTTCAATTGTAAGTCTAGCATCTTCCATACTTACGTCCTTGCAAGATACATAGATAGGGATAGTTGGAAATTTCTGATGACAAATACGTAACACATTCATTAACACTGCCCCATCTCCAACACCAGCATCAAATATTTTTAAAGCTGGTTTTGAAGGTTTCAATTCATTAATTAGGTGCGATAGCTTTTCTGAAATAATAGCCTTTTCGTTTGTTGTTGTAACAAACAAAAGATATCTCTGTCGGTTGTCAAAAAATTTGACCTCATTAGCCATCATTTATCTTAACAACTCTTGAAAAAAATGGAACACTTCTATTGTATGGATACTGATGAATTAGAGCCAGTTATTAAGCCCAAAGAAGTTGATTTCGATACCTTGAGTATTGTGGAATTAAATGAATATATTTCAGAACTCGAAAAGGAAATTGAAAAAGCACGGCAGTATATTTCATCAAAAGGTAAAGATCGACTTAACGCCGAGGAATTATTCAAAAAATGATAAATCGATACGGCATGGTTCCTGCGGCATTTTTTTTGTTTTTTTTTGCAATTTTTTTTACAACACTTTTTCCATCTCCACACAAAACATGCATTGATCAAAATATGATTGTTTTAGATAATTTAGATAAAGAAAAGTATTCTGAACAAGAAATCGTTAATTTTGGAAAATCAATAGGGACTGGCTGCAATGAAGACACTTCGTATCGGATTACAGCCAGTTAGAATTTGATTAATTAGGAAAGTCCGTTAGCGCATCGTCTGACAAAATTGTCATTACCGTTGTCTCTGTTAGAGCCCCAGCTTCTTGACGAGCTTTTGTAAGTTCTTCATCATTTTTAAAAGCCATTAAACCGTCCTTGCTCTCATAATGCATGATAACAACCATAGAATTGTCATCATCTGCGTGAGCTCCTGCATAAAGTACTTTTCCTTTAAAGCCTTTTATTTTTTCTGCATTAGCTTCTGCCATTGCTTTCCAAGATTTAAAGCCTTTTGATAGCTTTTGAGTTAACATTACATACATATTTTAATTTACTCCTTATGATTCCATTGATGCAATTACTTCTGCATTAAATGACATTTCCGTTTGATATTCAGCCATGCTTGCCATCTTTTCTGCGGCAGGATGTGATTGCCATAGTTCAACATGTTTCATGCCTCCTTGCTCAGTCACATATACTTCGTGCAAAGAATAAATTGTTTTTCCTGAAGGACCTTTTTCTAAGTCATTATCAATGTATTGAGGTGCCTTAGAAACAGAATAATCAACAATCCGTGGCTCTTCGTCTCCAGAAAGATTATGAGTTTCTCTCATCCACACTTCATGCTCAGCAAAGAAACTTTCAACTTCTGATTTTTTATCTTCTGGAATAATCCATTGGGTAGTTATGGTATATTGTGATTTATTTGTTGTCATAATTATTCTCCCCATTTACCTGCAAATTCATATACTACAGCAGGATCATTGCCAACAACCCATCCATCGTGTCCAGGCGCAATAGAATATGCATCACCCGCAGAGTAACTCATTTCCGTTCCATCATTGTGCTTTACTGCAACTGTTCCACTTACAATAACGCCAAGATGTGTAGCTTGGCAGCTATCCGTTCCAACCGTTGGCTTGATATCATTTGACCACTTCCATCCTGGTTCAAGTGATAATTTCATAATTCGCTGGCCACCGACATTCACAGCTTCAATTTTTGCATTATTAAAATTATTATTAACTTCATCGGCATTGCTAAAGCTTTTTACTTCAACGTTACTCATAAATTCTCCTTTATTTAAATTTACTTAATCATTGCGTCATAGGCAGTCAAAGTATCATCAAAAGTCATCATGACTTTCATTTGATTGTCTTCAACTTCAAAGTAATGACCAAACATTGTATCCATTCCTTCGGCAGTTCCTTTCACTAAAACAAAGACTTTATTGCCCTCACTAATCATTGCTTGAGGTGTGACCATAAAATTATTCCAATACTCTGGGATTTTTGTCATATTAGCGATAAAATTTTCTTTGCCTTTATGCACACCCGCTAATGGGTGCTTTCCTACTTCTCCTGGGAAAGTCCACGTTATATCGTTATGAACCACTTCGCCAAAGAATGTTTCCATATCCCCCGAGCCAAATAAATCATAACCTCTTTGTACTACTTCTTTTGCGTCCATATTAACCTCCTGGTTTAGAATAGCTGCCAAGTGCTGTCCCTGCTTTAGAAACAATCTCAGTCATATCGACTGCTTCTAGTATGACTGCATCCGTTGCCATACCTGTAGATTGAACTGCAATTTTTGCACCAGCAGCTGAATTAAAATCAATGGCATCCACAACCATCACTAAATCGTAGTCCCCCCTAACTATATCAAAAGACATTAAGTTGCCGCCAACCGACTCAACAAGCTTGGTCACAGCTGCCTTTCTGTCGTCTGTAGGCTTACTTAAAAATCCCTTAAGAGCTTCTGGGGTATATTTCGCCATCATATAAAATTTAGCCATAATTACTCCTTTAAATAAAATTATTATGAACTATCTTAGTGAAACTTTTATGACAAATTTTTATACCTTTATTAAGGAGCTTTTATGACCGATCTCAAAGGAAAAACACTATTTATTACTGGCGCAACCAGAGGAATAGGTTACTCAATTGCAGAACGTGCTGCCAAAGATGGGGCTAACATCGCAATAATTGCAAAAACAACTGAACCTCATCCAAAATTACCTGGAACTATTCATACAGCAGCTGAGGATCTCATTAAAGCAGGTGGTAATGCAATTGGAATAAAAACTGATATTAGATTTGAAGATCAAGTTGTTGCTGCAGTAGATAAAACAGTAGAGACTTTTGGTGGAATTGATATCTGTATTAACAATGCAAGCGCTATTAGCCTTACGCCAACTTTAAACACAGACATGAAAAAGTATGATTTGATGCATAATATTAATACACGTGGAACCTTTTTGGTTTCAAAATCATGTATTCCACACTTAAAAAAAGGAAATAACCCTCATATATTAAATCTAGGTCCACCATTAAATATGCAAAGTCAATGGTTCAGTCCGCATGTTGCATATACAATGGCAAAATACGGTATGAGTATGTGCACTCTTGGCATGTCAGAAGAATTAAAGTCTGCTGGTATTGCAGTAAATTCACTATGGCCCAGAACTATGATCGATACTGCTGCTGTAAATAATATATTAGCTGCATCAATGGATGATCAGGGTAAAAGTAAGTGCAGAACTCCAGCTATTATGGGCGACGCTGCTTATATTATTTTAACTCAAGAATCTAAAAAGTTTACAGGAAATATGTGTGTCGATGACAGCACATTAATACACTCAGGTAAGTCTGATTTATCAGAATATTTAGCAACGCCAGATGCTGAGCCATTTCCAGATTTCTTTGTAAATGATAATGACGGAGAGATTAAGTTAGATTAATTGACGTAACTTATATGGAACAATTTAATTTTAAACAGTTTATGCAAATACTGTATAGAATTTTAACATTTCCTATGATGGCTTTGATGATTTTTTTAGTTCTTCTAGCGTTTTTGTATATTTTCTAATTTAAATTCAGTCGTTGTACCTTTTAGTGTTGCATGAAGGAATTGTTACATCATATGTGTTTTGTTGTTCACCAGAACAACAAGGGTCAATATTAATTTTGCAATTTGGACACTGATAATGACCGTGAACCTCAATGGGATTAACTTGTTTGCTGCACCACATACAATCTGTAAGAATCATAAGTAATTATACTACTTACCATGCTTTTTATAAAAATAAATTGATATGAAATAAAATAGAGGTGTACCAATTAACCATGCGGATTGAGATTGTAATGTAATTTCACGCTCGCCAAATGACATTAGTGTTGGATTGAAAAATGATCCTAACGGCATTAACGGTGCCCAAGATAACAGGGCGTCCCCTCCTACTTGATTGTGATAAATGATTGTCTCAACTATAAAATTTTGCCCCATGAACCATACAAAAAAGACAGTAAAAAATATGTAACTAAACTCTTCATAATTTTCTGCTCTCTTCGGCAATAGCCAGTATACCAATATAATTGCGAACCAAACTATTCCTGTATCGGCTAGGGAGTTTACTAGCCAGTTAGCATGCAAAGGTATCGCACAGCTAAGTGCTTCTGAGCGCCTAAGTGTAACCTCGTCACCATTTAAGATACCGTAATTTACCCATAATTCCCATCCAAAAGCAGCAATTAAAAATGAAGACAAAAGAGTAAACATTATCCACGTTTTCATTTGTTTTTTGTAAATTAAATAAGCCGCTAGAATTAAAGGAGCTAGGGCAGATGAATAAACTACAATTACTCTTCTCCACTCAACGCTATCTAATCCACAATCAAGCAACCACATCGTTAGATGTTACTTATAACAAAATATAATATAATTGATGCTGCAACAATTGAGTACCAGGTGATAACCCAGTTTCTTGCTACGTTAGGATTAATGTCTTTCTTTTTTTCAAGATCTTCTTTTTTCTGGTACGGACCTAATTTTTCATAAAATTTCATATTCAAAATTTGTTTTATTTATTGAGTAGCAATTTATTTGGTATGCCCGCTCGGGTTCGAACCGAGGACAACTCCCTTAAAAGGGGAGTGCTCTACCAACTGAGCTACGGGCACATATTCTCATTTATATATACGAATATTAGCTAAATATATACGTATTTTTGTATTTCAAGTAGATATCTCACATCATATCTAATTCAAGTCTAGCGATTTCTGACATGCGTGACATATCCCACGGAGGATCCCATACTAAATCAACACTCACATTGTTTACACCAGGCACATCGACTACTGCTTGTTTAACTTTTTTAGGCATTTCATCTGCGACAGGACAATGGGGTGTAGTTAAAGTCATATGAATCATAACGTCATTAGTTGGTGAAACTTCACATTTATAAATCAAACCCAATTCATAAATATCAACAGGTATTTCAGGGTCAAATACTGTCTTAAGAGCGTCAATAATTTTTTGATCATCTAACTTTTCCATTAATTACTAATTGAAAAGTTTAACAAAAACACCGTAACCATTTTCATCTAGTTCATCTACGGGTATAAATTTTAATGAAGCAGAATTAATGCAATATCTAAGGCCAGTTTCTGTTGGCCCATCATTAAACAAATGACCTAAATGAGCATCGCCGTATTCACTTCTAACTTCAGTTCTTGTCATGCCAAGTGATTTATCAACGATTTCAACGATTTCTGTTCCATTGATTGGGCGATCAAAGCTTGGCCATCCTGTACCTGAGTCAAATTTATCTAAAGATGAAAATAGTGGCTCTCCAGAAATAATATCTACATATATACCTTTCTCTTTGCTATCCCAATACTCATTTGCAAAAGGTCTCTCTGTGCCATTATTGAGGGCAATAGCCTTTTGTTCATCAGTTAGCTTGCTTATCGCTTCGGCTCTTTCCTCTGGTGTTGCGGAACACCAAAATGGAGTATCAATTACATTTACTTTTGTCATATCGTATCCTTCTAAATCAACTTCTGAAAAAGCATTATTACTATACAACAACTGTAAAATAATAAATAGAAGTAATAAGGCTATATACACAGGATATAATCTCATAATCTATTCTTTCAAAGCATTTTTAAAAGTATGCCAAGCAAGGGTTGCACATTTAACTCTCATAGGAAAATCTTTTACACCTTTAAGAGCGTAAAGAGAATCATCTTCATCAATAATGCTAAGTGACTCTTCAGAACCCTTAACCAGGTCAGTGAAATCTTTGAACATATCTTCTGCAAAGGACAGTTTTTTACCTTTTAATTTTTCAGTCATAAGTGAAGCAGATGCTACTGAAATCGCACATCCTTCTCCTGAAAATTTAATATCTTTTATAATATCATCATCATCAACAAATAGCGTAAGACTTACTTTATCTCCACACAATGGGTTATGTCCGTGGGCACTTTTGTTGTGAATTTCACATTCTCCAAAATTTCTAGGCTCTTTACCATGATCGAGTATTATTTCTTGATATAATTCTTTGAGTAATTCATTCATTTTATAAAAAATTCCTTACATTTAATTAATGCATTTATAAAAATATCAACTTCTTCAATCGTGTTATACATCCCAAAAGATAATCTAGATGTTGAGTTGACACCCAGATGTTTCATGAGTGGCTGGCAGCAATGATGCCCTGCTCTTACTGCAATTCCCTCTACATCTAAAAATGAAGAAACTTCATGCGAATGAATATTTTCTATATTAAATGAAATAATTGAATTCCTATTATCTCCATCCCCATATATTTTAACAAAGTCAAGTTCACTAATTTTTTCATAAGCATATTTAGTTAACTCTTCTTCATGATTAATTATGTTTTCTATGCCTATATTATTCATATAGTCTATCGCTATACCCAAGCCATGAGCCTCAGCAATTGCAGGTGTACCTGCCTCATATTTTGCAGGTAATTCAGCGAAAGAAACTTTATTAGTTGTTACTTCTCCAATCATTCCTCCACCACCTTGGTAAGGGGGCATTTCATTTAAAAGATTCTCCTTTCCATAGAGAACCCCAATGCCTGATGGTCCATAAGTTTTATGACCTGAAAATACAAAAAAATCACATTCAAGTTTTTGTACATCAATTTTTAAGTGCGCAGCTGACTGACATCCGTCTAATAAAATTGCTACATTATTTCTTTTACAAATACTTGAGACTTTTTCGTCAATCTTACTACCATACACATTGGAAAGATGAGTCAAGGCGGCAATTTTAGTTTTAGGAGTTATAAGACTTTCAAAGTGATTAACATCAATCTCTCCGGACTCAGTTATGTTTGCAAATTTAATTACCACTCCGTATTTATCTCTTAAAAAATACCAAGGTATTAAATTTGAGTGATGTTCCATTAGAGATAGTATAATTTCATCTCCAGCACTCATATATTTGTCGTAAAATGTTTGCGCTACAAGATTTATGCTCTCTGTTGCACTTTTTGTGAAAATTATTTCATTCTCTGATTTAGCGTTTATGAAATTTTGTACCTTTTTTCTAGCATCTTCATACCGTAAAGTTGATTCTACTGACAGCGTATGAACACCTCTACTTACATTTGAGTAGTGACTTTCGTAGAATTGATTTAATTCATCAATGACTACTTGTGGCTTTTGCGCAGAAGCCGCTGTATCAAAGTATACTAAATCCTTTGTCTTAAGAATTTTTTTAGAAAGAATAGGAAAATCTTTCCTAATATCTTTATGTAAAGTTTTATCTTTATTCATTTTTAGCAATTTTGGTTAATGTAATCCCTTGCTTTGGATTGCATTTGTACATTTTCAATTTTATTTAAAAATTCACTCAGAAAACCCTGCATATATAATTTTTCTGCATCGTTCTTTTCTATACCTCGCGAAGCTAGGTAAAAAAGTACTGAATCGTCTGGTTTACCAGAAGCAGCCCCATGAGAACAAACGACATCATCATTATTAATTTCTAAGATTGGAGTTAAATTTATTTTTGACTCATCAGACATAACTAAACCTTTACTTATTTGACTAGATACCGTGTCTGAACAATCGTCATCTACAAAAACCTTTCCTTTAAATGAGACATTAGATTTACCTCTTGAAACAGTTTTAAAAGAACAATCAGATATAGCCGACTGTGACATATGAGAAATATCAAGTTGATTTTTACAGTTAGTAGAATCTGCAATCACCACCCCACTACCAATATATTTAGAATTTTTTTCGTTTAATGAAATTTTAGTACTATTAAACATTTCTTTTGAGCCATTTGAGAAGTTAAAATCTCTGAAAATACAGTTTGATTGAAGATCACAATTGTGAAGAAAAGAATTCTTTGTTGATACATTAAATTTGTTAAATCTATATAATTCAAATACAGCATTTGGTCTCATAATGGTATTCATTTTAATTTCAGTAGCGCCTTCATAATTTGCTTCATCTATAAACTCTAGTGTAGCATTATCGTGTATTTGAAGATTGATAGTTGCTATGACATCTTGCTTTTCATCACAAGTTAAATGAATACGACTATTGATTTTAGATCTTTTAATTTCAATATCAATAATGGGACTGTGATAATCGTTTGAACAGTTTATCTTAATTTCATCATAAGGATTCTGAATATTAATCTTTTCAGATATTTCTATAATACAATCTAAAGAGCTAACTAACTTCATTTAACTTTATACCCTTCATTATCTATTCTTGAAGCTAAAGATTTATCTCCAGACTCTATTATAGATCCATCACCAAAAACGTGGACATGATCAGGCTCGATATATTCTAACAGTCTCAAGTAGTGAGTTATGATTAAGAATGACCTTTTTCCGTCTCTCAGCTTATTTACAGCTTCTGAAGTACTTTTAAGAGCGTCAACATCTAATCCTGAGTCGGTCTCATCCATTATTATTAAACTTGGGTCAAGCAAGTCCATTTGAAGTACCTCATTTTTCTTTTTTTCTCCACCTGAAAATCCTGCATTTACAAATCTGCTGTGCATTTCCATAGGAATATTTAAGTTTCTTGATTTTTCTTTTAGTATTTTCAAAAACTCACCCGCATCTATTGGGTTTTCTCCACGAGATTTTCTGTGCGCGTTTAGAATTTGCTTTAGATAAGATGCATTAGTAACACCGGGCAGCTCTATTGGATACTGAAAAGCCAAAAACAACCCAAGCAGCGATCTTTCATAAGGATCTTTTGCTATAAGGTCTTCGTTTTTGAAATCTACATTTCCAGCTTCAACTAAATAATTAGGCTTTCCAGCTAATGTATGTGCTATTGTACTTTTACCAGAACCATTAGGACCCATAATTGCATGAATTTCACCTGGACCAATTTTTAAATTTAGATTTTTGATAATCTGTTTATTTTCAACCGATACGTCTAGATTTTTAATTTCTAACATATTATCCAACGCTTCCTTCAAGACTTATGCTAACAAGTTTTTGAGCTTCTACCGCAAATTCCATTGGAAGTTGTTGCAATACTTCTTTGCAAAAACCATTAACAATTAAACTTTGCGCTTCTTCAGCGTCCAGACCTCTTTGCATACAATAAAATAATTGATCGTCACTTATTTTAGAAGTTGTAGCCTCGTGCTCTAATGATGAGGTATTGGAATTATTTTCTGTAAGAGGAATAGTATTAGCTTTGCAATTACTGCCTACAAGCAAGGAGTCGCATTGAGTAAAGTTTTTAGAATTTTCAGCTTTTCTATGAAAATTAACTAAACCTCTATATGTATTTGAGGACTTACCTGCTGAAATTCCCTTTGAGACAATTCTACTCTTAGTATTTTTGCCTAAATGAATCATTTTAGTGCCTGTATCAGCTTGCTGATGATTATTGGTTATTGCAACCGAATAAAACTCACCGGTTGAATTATCACCTCTTAAAATACAACTTGGGTACTTCCATGTTATCGCAGACCCTGTTTCGATTTGTGTCCATGATATTTTTGAGTTGTTTCCTTTGCAGAGACCTCTTTTAGTGACAAAATTGTATATCCCACCTTTGCCATCTTCGTCTCCCGGATACCAATTCTGAACTGTTGAATACTTAATTTCTGCATTATCAAGCGCTACCAATTCAACATTTGCTGCATGCAATTGGTTTTCATCCCTCATTGGAGCTGTGCAACCCTCAAGATAACTAACGTAACTACCTTCATCTGCAATTATCAATGTTCTCTCAAATTGACCTGTTTCTGAGGCATTGATTCTGAAGTATGTTGAAAGTTCCATAGGGCATTTAACATTTTTAGGTATGTAAACAAACGATCCATCACTAAATACCGCTGAATTTAAAGTTGCATAAAAATGATCTGTTACAGGAATTACTGAGCCAATATATTTTTTAACTAAATCAGGGTGCTTTTGTATTGCCTCAGAAATTGGACAAAATATGACCCCTATTTCATTCAACTTTTCTTTAAAAGTGGTTGCAACTGATACGCTGTCAAAAACAGCGTCTACCGCTACACCGGCTAATGCTTCTTGCTCTTTTAATGGAATTCCTAATTTCTCATACGTTTCTAAGAGCTTAGGATCTACATCTTCAAGAGATTTAGGCTTATCTTTAAAATCTTTGGGTGATGAATAGTAATATAAATCTTGAAAATCAATTTCAGCTATATTTGCACGAGCCCATTTTGGTACCTCCATGCTTTTCAAGCGCTCATAAGCAGCTAGTCTCCATTCAAGCATCCATTTAGGTTCATTTTTTTTACGAGAAATTAACTTAATTACTTCTTTATTAAGACCTTTTGGAATTTTTTCATCTTCAATTTCAGTTACGAATCCATATTTATAAGCATCTTGCTTAAAATTATCTTTATTTATTTTATTCACTTATCGCTCTCCTCTCACCAGAAATACTGTATCCTTCGGTTAGATCACTTAAATAGACCGAGTTTAGATAATTTCCAATTACACCCTCTAAATTTTCCCAGAAATTGTGCGTTAAGCATTTTTTACCAGTACCCGAACAAGAGGATTTTGGGTCATTACCACAACCAGTGGTTTTTATTTGCTCATCAATAGCATTAAAAATATCAAGTATTCTAATTTCATTTGACTCTTTATTAAGCTTATAGCCTCCACCGGGGCCCTTCTGGCTTTTAACGAGATTTGCTCGCTTTAAATCGTTAAAAATTTGCTCAAGATATGAAAGTGAAATATTTTGCCTGACTGAAACGTGAGACAAGTTACACGGAGTATTTTCACCAAACTTGGCTATATCCACCATCGCTAAAACTGCGTATCTTCCTTTAGATGTAATTTTCATTTACTTTTCCTTTATTATTTTCTCTAAGTCTGCAATTCTTTCTTGAAGCTCTTTGTTATCTTTTTGAATTTGATCTACAATTGCAGTCCTGCTGTCATCACCCTTACTTAACCCGTAAGCTCTAAATTTTTTCTTCCCAGTAGAATTCGCAACTATTGTATATCTTGCAGGGTTTCCGATTACACTTCTATTAGGATCAACATTTGTTGTAACAACAGAGTTTGAACCAACCTTTGAATTTTGTCCTATTGTAATGGGTCCCAAGATCTGAGCACCAGATCCCACAGTCACTTTATCTTCTAGTGTTGGATGTCTTTTTTTTTCTTTTTGACTTGCACTATCTTCATTTGGAGAAATACCTCCAAGAGTAACGCCATGATATATTGTAACATCATTACCTATTTCAGCAGTTTCACCAATCACTACTCCCATTCCATGATCTATAAAGAAACGAGCTCCTATTTTTGAGCCAGGGTGGATTTCGATTCCAGTTATCAACCTACCTAGATAAGAAACTACCTTTGCAAAAAATTGGAGCCTTAAAGACCATAAGAAATTAGACAGGCGATATATGCCAATAGCATGTAGGCCTGGAGAGGTAATAAACACCTCTATTCTTCCTTTTGCTGCTGGGTCTCTTTCAATATAAGAGTCAATTAAATCAATGATTTTACTCATTTTAAAAAAAAGCCTTGAATTTTAAATAACAAATTTAGTATACCGTCTCAGTGGTTACATATAATAACCTACTAATTTAGTCAACTATCTAGTCCTAAAATATGAATAATCAAGTTAAAGAAGTGGTTTTTACTGGTCCTGATGGCAAACTCGTAGGTAAGTATAAAAAGGGTCAGTCTTTAAATCCTCCAGTAGCTCTTATTATTCATCCCCATCCTCTATATGGAGGAACTATGAATAACCCAATTGTAATGGACTTATTCTCTATATTTGACTCATTGGGTTTTTCTATTTTCAGATTTAACCTAAGGGGTGTTGGGAAAAGTGAAGGTAAATTCGATAATGGGCTTGGAGAACTTGCAGATGCTGCAGCAGGGTTAGATTGGATACAGAGACAAAATCCTAATACAAATCAATGTTGGGTAGCAGGTTTTTCATTTGGAGCATTACTTTGCATGCAATTACTAATGAGAAGACCAGAAATCACAAGATTTATAAGCGTATCGCCACAACCAAATCTTTACGACTTCAATTTTTTAGCACCTTGTCCAGCTTCAGGATTAATTGTGCAAGGTAAAAAAGATGAAATGGTCGCGCCAGAAGAAACTGCTCGACTAGCAGAAAAATTAAAATCACAGAAAAATATCACAGTAGATTATGAAGAAATTTCTGGAGCAAATCATTTTTACGATAACGAACAAGATAGATTAGAAAAAGTTGTAAGAAAGTACATTGAAAAAGAGTTGAACTCTAAATATCGATAATTAATTTACCTTACCACCCGTTACAGCATATTTTACTCCAGTAGTACTAGGAAATGAGATTGGGAGGTTTTTAATTCTTCTGATGCCTAAATAAGCGAATGCCTGTGACTCAATAAAATCTGAATTTAAATTTAAATGATCAGCGGTAAATAATTTGCCCCTAAAAGTCTCCTGCATCAAATCAATCATGTATTTATTTTTTGATCCACCGCCTGATACAATTAAATATTTCGCATTAAATCTATTAGCCTCCTTTATTATGGTGAGAGCAGTAAATGCTGAAATTGTTGCACAAGCATCATTAAAATTTAGTTTCATAAATGGATTGAGAGAAAAATAATTACGATCTAAAGATTTATTCTTTTTTTCACGAAAATATTTATCACTCATTAATTTATTGAGAATTTTTCGATTTGCCTTCCCTTCTAAAGAATGTTTACCATCTTTATCAAAGTTAATTTTTTTCTTTAGAGTCATGTATTGATCTAGAAGACACATGCCTGGACCAGTGTCATAAGCATAAATATATTTTTGATTATCTATAACTGTTATGTTGGATATTCCGCCAATATTGACAAAACATGCTGGTGAAGTCATTTTTAACTCTAACATAAGTAATTTATGAAATATTGGAGTGAGTGGAGCACCTTGCCCCCCCAAAGACAAATCTTTTTGTCTGAAATCACTTACAATAGATAATTTAAAACTACTTTTAATTTTTAGTTCATCACAAAGTTGTATTGATGATTTATTTATCGGGTCATGAAATATGGTTTGACCATGTAATGCGATCAGATCTATCTTTGATAAATTCTCATCTTTTAGAAAATCCTTAAGTGCAGCAATAAATTCAAAAGTCACTAATTCTTCAGCGTTACTAATAAGAACTATTGAGTGCTTCGAGGTAGTAAACGAATCTACCAGTTTTAATAAAATTCTTTTAGTAGATTTCCTATAATTATAAAACTTTGATTTAATATGTTTATACGATTTTTTACCGTCTGATAAAATAAGAGAAATATCAATGCCATCCATAGAGGTGCCGCTCATTACGCCAACAGCTAAAAACTTACTCTTAATCATATATTTTGTATAATCATTGCAAATAATTTATATATTAATGAAAAATAAATAAAATGACATTAATTGAAGAATTAAAATTTCGTGGTTTCCTAAATCAATGCACTAATGAAGAAACTTTGAATAAAATAATTAATTCTAATAAAATAAAATTTTACATTGGTTTTGATTGTACAGCTAAGTCCTTACATGTAGGCAGTCTTATTCAAATAATGATTATGAGACTATTTCAAAAATATGGCCATACACCAATTGTTCTTATCGGAAAAGGTACAACGCGAATTGGAGATCCGTCAGGCAAAGACGAAACAAGAAGAATTTTATCTGATGATGAAATAGACTCAAATGCAGAAAATCTGCGGCAGGTCTTTGATAGATTTCTTACATCAGATAATAATGAGTCTAAATGGATAACTAGAGATAATTCTGAATGGTTAGATAAACTAAATTATGTCAATTTCCTTAGAGATTATGGAAAACATTTTACAATTAATAAAATGTTAAGTTTTGATAGTGTTAAAATCAGACTTGATAGAGAACAGTCACTTAATTTTGTTGAGTTTAACTATATGATATTTCAAGCATACGATTTCTTTGAATTAAGCAATAGAGACAACTGTATACTTCAGATAGGTGGATCAGATCAGTGGGGTAACATCATAAATGGCGTTGAGTTAATAAGAAAAGTAAGTGGTAAAGAAACATTTGGATTAACTACACCTTTATTGACTAATGCAAATGGAGATAAAATGGGTAAAACAGCTGACGGGGCCGTATGGCTCAATGAAGATATGTTGTCTGCTTATGATTATTGGCAGTTTTGGAGAAACGTAGACGACCGAGACGTTATAAGGTTTTTGAAACTATTTACTGATCTAAGTAAAAAAGAAATTGAGGCTATTGAAAAAGAAAATATAGAGAATGTAAATGAAATGAAAATAGTATTAGCCAACGAGGCCACTACTATGCTCCATGGTCTTGATAAGGCAAAAAAATCTGAAGAAACAGCAAAGAATATTTTTGCAGATAATGATTTGTCAACAGATTTGCCTACAATAAAACTAGGATCTGAAGAATTAAATAATGATATTCTACTTTCTGACCTTATTTTAAGAATAAACTTTGCATCCTCAAAATCTTCTAGCAGAAAACTTATACGTGGCAATGCTGTGAAGATTGATAAGAATCTTATAAAAGATGAGTTTTTTTCAGTTAATGCATTGCTACGCAAAAGCTCAGGTGGACTTGTCATCAGCGTTGGCAAAAAAAAATACTTTAGGGTTGTTGCCATTGAATAACTTGATTTGAGTTTATTGTTTCTAATGCTCTTTCAATAATACGAGGCTTAATTATCGTGAGTGGGTTGGAAGAGACTTCTGGATCTTCAACATCACCCTTTAAACTAAAGTCAATAGAAAATAGCCCTTCCCCCTCATCACCAATAATAATAGGCCCTAAAATTGGCACATTCTGAATTATAGCATTAACTAAATACATAGGACTTATTTCTCCAGACATATCAACTATTGATTTCTCTCTTTGAATTTCACCATCCATGACCAAGCCAATACTGTCACTTACTGCGAATGCATCAATATTGTTAAATAATTTTTCATTTTCAGTATAACTAATTTTACCGTAACCAAACCGGATGCCTTCTTCTCCCTCTGCAATGCTAACCAAACCTGAAATTGATGGAAGTGATAAGATTTTCAATGAAGCAGGTGAATTTATTAACACAAAATCTTTTAGATCAATATCAATTCTAGCATTCATTGTACTCAAATCACGAACAGACTTCATTTTTAACTCCCCATCACTTAAAAGTTTTTTAGCGGGATGACTGTTATTTACAAAATGTGTGATATCGCTTGAACTTATGAGATTAATATCAACTTTTTTGTTCTTTTCCCGCGAGTAATCTAAAGTATGATCATTGACTCGAGCTTTACTATTTACTGATAAAAGCTCACCTTGTTTTATTATTCCTGCCTTAAAATCATCAACTTTCACTCCGTCTGCGAAAATTGCCTTATCTGTTTTTATTTTATAATTCTCTTTTAAAAGATAGTGTTCTTCAATGCTTATATTAGTAGAAATCTTATTCATCGACAAGTCTATCATTTCCCCATAAATTGAAAGGTTCAATATTCGCTCAGACAAATCACCTGTAATATCAATTTTCACATTTTGACCGTTGTTTAGTTTTAATGAGTCGAGATAGAGATGGTTTGTCTTAGATATTCTTATTTTTCCATCTAATTCAATTTGGCTATCAATAGACTTGAAAGTTATCTCACTATCAATATTGTCTTGTATATTTGAATTAAATTTAATTTTTAAGGTTTCGTTGTCTAATTTTTTTAGATTTATTTGTCTGATAAAGGCGTTAATATTCGTTAAATCTAACTCACCTTGTATTATTGGAATTTCCCTTAAAAAGTTATTTATTTGAATATCATAGTTTATTGATCCAGATGTATAATTTGGACTTTTATTGTTATCAAATATAAAATTAGAATTAATAGTTCCTTGTGATGCAATTTTTAAGTCTATAATTGAACTCTCAATATCATTTGATGATGGATTAAAGTTAAAACTTATTACTAAGTTATTTTCTTCGTTTAAATTTTTCATAAAAAAATCTAATGCTTTATTTGTATTTCCCTCTCTTGTCAAAATTGATTTCTTTATATAATCTGTAACTGCTGTTTTACTTACTGAGCTTATCAAATTTACATTCGAATCCTGCAAGTTGTCATCTACAATTAAATAACTTCCATTTTTGAAAGTGACTTTATCATTTTTAAAATTTAAAATTGTTATTTTAAATTGATCATGAAGCTTCTCTATATCGATATTATAAGAAGTAACGTTTCCAAAATTTTTATAAAATTCATTCGTTGGCAAGATCTCTTTTAGTTGATAAATACCAGAAAGCTTTAATTTCATTCCTTCAATAAAATCTTTTAAAAGTGATTTATTCGTAAACTTGAATTCTGATGTCAATAAAAAAGACTGCCAACCAATAAAACCTGAAAAAGCTCTATCTAATTCTTTGTTATTAGATATATTTAGAAGTTTCTTGATTGGCTCTTTTTTCGCTCTTATTTCTAATTTTTTTTGCCATAATTTTTTTTCTGAGTTGAATTTTACATAACTTGGTCCAGATATAAATAAATCCCCATAATTAAAGCCTAAAATTTCTAATTCCCTATCTAGAAAATCATAAGTAAAGTCAAAATCAAATTTTTCATTAAACACTTTATTGCCGGTCACTAAAACTGATGACATAGAAACATTTGAATTCTGAATGTTTCTAAGAGAATTAGCTTTTATTTCTAATATGCTTCCCTGTAAGACGATGTCATTACTGAGAAGAACTGCTTTGATAGCAATCTCGTCAATCATTACTATTAAAAACTGATCTTCATTATTAAAAAAAAGATCATTTAGATCAAAATCAATTATGATTTGATTTGCGCTAAATGATGTTTTATCACTAAAGGATAAATCTGCTTTTGAAACTTCAATATATAAATCTTTGTCTTGACTATACATTAATACAAAGTCATCAGAATTCAGATTGATTTCATATTCATTCTTTAAGTATGATGATAGTCTTTGCTCTAAAAAATTTACATTTAACCCCCCAAAGATTACCTTGGCAGTGAGGCCGAAAACTAACAGAATAATCACCGCTAAGACTGAAAACGTGATATATAAAAATAAAAGTTTTTTACTCACTGTTTCATTTTAAATTGGAAAATATTAGTTCGTCTATGTCCCCATCTAATACAGCCTCTGGATCAGATACTTCATAATTGCTTCTTAAGTCTTTGACCATTCGATATGGATGCAGGACATAAGATCTTATTTGATTTCCCCATCCAATTTCAGACTTTTTATCTTCTTTAGCTTTACGTTCATCATCCATTTTTTGAACTTCTATTTCATACAATTTTGATTTTAATAAATTTATAGCAGTCGCCTTGTTTTTGTGTTGCGATCTCTCATTTTGACATTGAACAACTATTCCAGTGGGAATATGAGTAATTCTTATTGCACTGTCTGTTGTGTTGACATGTTGACCGCCTGCTCCTGAAGCTCTAAATGTATCAATTCTCATATCTTTATCTAATAGGTGAACTTCAATAGTTTCATCAACAAAAGGGGAAATCCAAACACTTGAAAAACTTGTATGCCTTCTGGAGTTTGAGTCAAAAGGAGATATTCTGACAAGGCGGTGAATACCTGATTCCCTTTTAAGATATCCAAAAGCAAAGCTACCTTCTATTAATGCAGTACATGATTTAATCCCAGCTTCATCACCTAAAGACTCGTACATTAGTTTAAATTTAAATTTTTTCTTTTCAGCCCATCTCATATACATTCTTAGAAGCATTTGCGCCCAATCTTGACTCTCTGTGCCACCTGCGCCGGCATGTATTTCTAAATAACAACTTTTACCATCAGCCTCACCATTAAATTGTAATTTAAATTCATTTTCTTTTAGTTCAGATACAATAGAAGTTATTGAAGTAAGACATTCTTTAATCATTGCTTGGTCAGACTCTTCCTTCGCGAGATTATAATAATCACTTACCTCGGATATTTTGTTTTCAAAAATGCTTATAAGATTGATCTTGTTTTCATTTTCGCTGATATTCATCATAACTATTTTTGCTTCATCAGGATCAGACCAAAAATCTTGATCTTCCGCTTTATTTCTGAGGCTGGCTAATTGTTTTGATATTTCATCAGTGTCAAAGATGGCTCCGAATAAAATCTAATTTTTTATTTGCCAGTGCGATTAAGTTTGTAAATTCAATATCCATTATTAATAAATCAAAAATTCGTTTTCTTCACTTTCCTCAATCTCAATAATTTGAAATCCTTCTGAACCTACTAGCGTTTCCTTTAAATTAGATAGATTATCACTTTTTCCAAATGCTTCATATATTGTTTTAGCGTCATTTACTTTATTTGATATTTTTCCAGTATCATAATCAATTTTTATTAGTTCTATGCCCGCTGGTATTATGAATGGAAGGGCTTTATTGTCTTCATAGTAACCATTAATAAAAGACTTAAAAATTGGAACTGCCACTGAAGAGCCAGTTTCTCTCTTTCCCAATGATTCGGGTTTATCATAACCTGTATAAACGCCAACAATGACATCAGATGTAAAGCCAATGAACCATGCATCTGTATTATTGTTAGTGGTACCAGTTTTCCCAGCTATTTCAATGCCTTCAATCTTAGTTTTTCTTCCTGTTCCCCTATCTACTGCTCCTTTTAAAATTGAGACCATTTGATAGGCTTTTTGCTCATCAAAAATGATTTTAGATTTGTTAATTATATTGGGTTCAGGCATTTCCTCTATATATGGCATACTGCAATTACTACATAAAGCTTGATCATTAACAAAAATATTTTTTCCTCTACGGTCTTGTATTCTATCTATTAAAGTGCCCTGAATTTTCTTTCCACCATTTACAAATGAAGCGTATGCAGTTGTAAGTTTAAATAAAGATGTTTCTCCTGCACCAAGCGCCATTGACAGCACTGAGGGCATATTATCCATTATGTTAGTTCTCTCAGCTAATTCCGCTACTTGATCCATGCCGAGATATTGCGCTATTCTTATTGTCATTAAATTTCTTGAATTTTCAATTCCCTTTCTTAATGTTGAAGGCCCATAAAATTTCTTTCCATAATTCTCTGGCTTCCACTTAGCGCGTCCTTTTCCTTGATCTAAAACAAATGGTGCGTCTAGTATCAAACTGTTTGGCTGTAACCCATTTTCAAGGGCTGCCATGTACACAAATGGTTTGAAAGATGAGCCTGGCTGTCTCTTTGCCTGATATACCCTATTAAAATTACTTTCATTAAAATCAAATCCACCTGACAGCGCAAAAACTCTTCCTGTGTAAGGATCCATAACGATAATTGCGCCATTAATTTTAGGAATTTGTTCTAAGTTATAAAAATTGTCTTTATTATGAGATACATGAATAACGTCATTCTGCCTAAATACCTCATCCGCTGTATTTATTTTTGGCCCAAGATAGCCATTTCCAAGACTCTTTCTTGCCCAAGAAAAATTTAATAATTGTCCTTCAATGACATCTTTGCCTCTTAATACTTCAATTTCAACCATACCTTTCAATTCATCAAGTTTAATAACCTTTGCTAAATAGAAATTATGCGGCTGGTCTTTTCCAATGTGCTCATTGAACCAACTCTTATTTGCTTTATTGCCAATTACGCCTCTATATCCATTTCTCTTATCATATTCTAAGAGACCAGATTTCAATGCTAGGTCAGCTATACTTTGAGTTGATGTATCAAGGGATGTTCTAACAGAAAGACCTCCTGCATATAGAAAATCCTCACCATATGATTTTATTATTTGTTTTCTAATTTCTTCTAAATAATAGTCAGATGAAAAAATAGGTTTCTTTTTATTAGTAGCTATTTCAATATTTTTTTTGATGGAAGTCTTATACTCCTCCTCAGTTATATGCTTATTTATATACATTCTCTTTAGTACCCAGTTTCTTCTATCAAAAGATTTTTTATAATTTTTTTTAGGGTTGTATCTACTTGGTGCTTTAGGAAGGGCTGCAAGAAAAGAAACTTCAGATAAATCCAATTCTTCTAATGATTTTTTAAAGTATCTATTCGAAGCCGCAGCTACTCCATATGTTCCATAGCCTAAATAAATTTGATTTAAGTAAAGTTCTAATATTCTTGATTTAGATAAAGTTGCATCAATTTTGATTGCCAATAATGCTTCTTTTACTTTTCTACTAAGTGACAGTTCATCATTCAATAAAAAATTTTTTGCAACTTGTTGTGTAATAGTAGATGCTCCCTCAGGTCTTTTATCTGAAAAAAAATAATAAGTATTTCTAATTATTGCTCTTAATATTCCTGTAGGATCAATTCCAATGTGATTATAAAAATTTTTATCCTCAGCAGAAATAAATGCATTCTTTAGGCTGTCTGGAATATTTTCTATTGGAATAAATATTCTATATTCTCTCGAAAATTCTTTCACTAATTGGCCGTTAGAATCATGGATACGTGTCATTACATCTGGTTTGTAACTTTTCAAATTAGAATCATCAGGAAGCTGAAACGAAAAGTAAACTATTACTACAAAAAGGCAGAAGATTGCTGCTAATAGAGAATAAAAAATGTAATTTATCCTGACAAAAATGCGATTCATAATGAGTTATTAATATTAATATAATTATGGCATTCGTTTGGCTATACAGTAAAATATACAGGTAACTTTATATTAATAAAATATATATTGATTTTTACAGTTAAAAATATATCAATAAATCATACACTTACATATTTATAATGACACACAAATACATATTACAAAAAAAATATTCTCGACTATTTAACATAGTCATATCATTGAAAGGTTTCTATAGATGTCTCAAAAATTACTTATTGACGGCTCAAGAGATAGTCAAACACAGGTTGCTTTATTATCTGAAAATGGGCTTGAAGATTTTGAATTTGAATCTACGTCCAAAAAAAATTTAAAAGGAAACATTTATTTAGGCAAAGTCTCTAGGATTGAGGCTTCTCTTCAGGCAGCTTTCATTGATATTGGTTCAGATAAAAATGGCTTTCTAGCATTTGGAGAAATTCATCCAAATTATTTTCAGATCCCTGTAGCGGACAGAGAAGCACTAATTGAAGCAGAGGCTAATATTGAGGAAGATCTCAATAATGAAGATAATATTGAAAGCAATGAAGGTGTAATAGAAGTTAAAAATAATGAAAATATCACTGCAACAGAAACTGATCAAGATAGTGGCTCAACTTACAATGAAGAAATTACAAAGAATAGAAAATATAAATCAAGTGTAAATTTAAAAAGAAAGCTCTATAGATCATATAAAATTCAAGAGGTAATTAAGACTGGTCAACTAATACTTATTCAAGTAGTTAAGGAAGAAAGAGGTAACAAGGGGGCCGCTCTTACTTCATACATTTCGTTGGCAGGAAAATATACTGTTCTGATGCCAAATTCAACGAAAACAAAGGGGATCTCAAGAAAGATTTCTACTTCTGAAGATAGAAATAAGTTAAAACAAATAATTGATGAATTGAACGTGCCATTGGAAATGGGCTTAATTATAAGAACAGCAGGATTAAATAAGACTAAAAATGAAATTAAAAAAGATTACTCTACACTTAATAAACTATGGGTTGAAATTGTTACAGAAACAAAAAAAGCTATTGCTCCTGCTTTAATACATGAAGAAGGAAATTTATTGAGAAGAGTACTTCGAGATGTGTATACAAAAGAGATGAAAGATATTTTAGTTGAGGGAAAGGAATCTTATAAGGAAACAAAAAAATACATGTCACAACTCCTACCTTCATGTGCTAAATTCGTAAAACAATATAAAAATAAAGAACCGATATTCAGCAAATATAAGGTTGAAAACGAAATTATAAAAATGTTTAACCCAGAAGTTAAGCTAAGATCGGGGGGGGTACCTGGTAATAAATCCCACCGAAGCGTTAGTTGCAATTGATGTTAATTCAGGTGGAGCAACAAAAGAAAGGAACATAGAAAAGACTGCTTTGAAAACCAATCTAGAGGCGGCTATTGAAATTGCTAAACAAATAAAAATACGCGATTTATCAGGACTTATCGTCATTGATTTCATTGATATGTATGAGATCCGGAATAATCGACAAGTAGAGAAGAAAATGAAGGAACTGGTAAGAAAAGATAGAGCTAGAACCCAAGTTTCAAGAATTAGTCAATTCGGGCTTCTAGAAATGTCAAGGCAGAGGTTAAGACAAAGTTTTATTGAATGGAGAACTGAGCTAAGCCAACATTCATGTGCGCTAAAATTACTATATTTAGTTAAGGAGAAAATAAACAATAAAAAGTTTAAGACCTTATCAATAAATATAAATCCGTTCATGATAAAATATTTAACTGATAACTTTAAAGATGAAATAAAGAAAATTGAAGATGTTTCAAAAGTTAAAATAACATTTGTTGAAGATATAAATATAGACATTTCAGAAATTTATTACATAGACGAAACTAAAAATATTAAGAAGCAAGATAAAGAAGTTAAGAAAAAAATTTCAAAAAAGAAAATTCCTTCTACAAAGAAAAAAACTTCGACCATGAAGAAAAACAAAACAAAAAAAACCTCAGAAAATCAAGATATATCTCCCATTAAAGAAATAAAAGATAAGAAATCAGGTTGGTGGCAGAAGTGAATAGAGTAAAAGCTCTATTTTTTTTAAATATTCTATTTTTTTTTGCTTTTTCAAGTTCCATAAAAGCTTTTGAAGTTATCAGGGATACTGAAATTGAGGAGTTCACAAATGATATTTTAAAATTATTACTTACTGACAATGATATTGAGGCTAAAGATATAAATGTTTATTTTATAAACAGTAAACAAGTGAACGCGTTTGTTACTGGGGGTAAAAATATTTTTATCAACACTGAATTAATAATTGAAGCAGAGGACTATAGAGAATTCGCCGCTGTAATTGCTCACGAACTTGCACATATAATCGGTGGGCATATTTTTAGAACATCAGAAGAACTATCAAATATTTCGAGTAAAGCTATGCCAATATATTTGCTGGGGATCTTAAGTCTCATTACCGGAGCAGCGGAAGCCGGCTTTGCAGGAGTGATGGTAGGGCAAGCTGCAGTTTCTGATACTTTTACATATTATTCCAGAACGCAAGAAGCTGCAGCCGATCAGAAAGCAGTTTCAATATTATGTAATAATATGATTGATGCATCTTATCTCTCTAATTTTCTTAAAAAACTTGAGTCAGTCGGTTCAAATACTCAATCAAAATCTCAAAATTATAGAGCAACACATCCTCTTCCTCAAGATAGAGTTAATTGGATACAACTAGCATTAAGTAGTAATGAAAAGTGTAATCATGAAATAGATAAGGAATTGGAAATAAGATTTAATCTGATTAAAGCCAAACTTTTTGGCTTTACTCACTCATACAATGAAACTAAAGCGGTATATAATTTAAATAATGATCAAGGTCTTTACGCAAATGCAGTATCAAGTTATTTAAATGGAGAGCATGACAAAGCAATTGAATATTTAGAGATATTAATTAAAAAAAATAATATTAGTCCATTCTTCAAAGAAATTATGAGTGAGATATATTTTGCAAAGCAAGACTATGAGGAAGCGATTTATTTTCAGAGAAATGCTATTAATCATTTAGGTTTTGAAAATGACTTGTATACGATGATGCTCGGAAACTATTTGTTATCGAGTGAAAAAAAGGAGAAGATTAAAGATAGCATTTATTATTTAAAAAAATCAGTACAATTGAATCGTATGAATGCCTATTCATGGTACTTACTTGCGAGAGCTTATGCACAAATTGACGAAATCTCGCTCGCTAATTATGCAACAGCAGAACGTTATTTTTTAATTGGCGAAAGAAGTCTTTCTTTCGATTTTGCTTTAAAGGCAATAAAAGGAGTGAAAAAAAATACTCCAGAATGGTACCGAACGTACGATTTAATTGAAATATTAAAAAAAGAAGTTTCTACAAATACAAATTAAATAATGTATATTGTTAGGATGAAAAAAATCATATTTATTGATGGTCCAAATTTAAATTTACTTGGAAAGCGTGAACCTGAGATCTACGGCTCTGAAACACTAGATGATATACATAAATTAATTAATTTTCACATAGAACAGAAAAAATATGATATTGAGACATCATTTTTTCAATCAAATTCAGAAGGTGAAATTGTTGATTGTGTGCAAAATTCAAATCAAAATAGCGATGGACTTATAATAAATGCCGCAGGCTTTTCTCATACTTCAGTTGCTTTATTAGATGCTTTACTTGCAATTGAGATTCCAAAAATTGAAATACATCTAACGAATTTATTCACACGTGAGGACTTTAGACATCACTCTTTTATAAGCAAGGGAGTAAATGGGGTGATATGTGGATTTGGATCCAATAGTTACTTACTTGCTGTTGATGGCATGAATAAATTAATATAGATATAATTATAATATGAACAATAAAACAAAAAAGAAAATTGATGTCAAACCAATAGCAGATTTGGCAAAGATATTAGATGATTTAAATCTTACCGAAATTTCATATTCAGATGGTGATTTTTCAGTATCAGTTTCTAAAGCTGCGGCAACTCAAACTATTTTACCATCGCCAGTTGAAACTAAGAATGAACAAGTTGAAAATACAGAAACCGATTTTAGAAATGATCCAAGAGCAATAAAATCTCCAATGGTAGGAACTGTTTATCTTCAACCTGAGCCAGGAGCAAATAAATTTGTTGATATTGGTAGCCAAATTAAGTCTGGTCAAACTCTTCTTATTATTGAGGCAATGAAAACTATGAATCCAATCGAGTCCTCACTGCAAGGAAAGGTTTTGAGAATACTTGTTGAGAATGAGCAGGCAGTAGAATTCGGCCAACCATTAATGCTGATAGGTTAAATGTTTGATAAAGTATTGATTGCTAACCGAGGTGAAATCGCGGTTAGAATTAACAGAGCATGTCAAGAACTTGGCATATCAACTGTAGCTATTCATAGTGAAGCTGATGCGGACTCAATGCATGTAAGAATTGCCGATGAAAGTGTTTGCATAGGGCCAAATCCTGTAAACAAAAGTTATTTAAATGCTCATGCAATTATATCAGCGTGCGAAATTACTGGCGCACAGGCCGTCCATCCAGGCTACGGATTCTTATCTGAGAATGCATCATTTGCAAAGATGCTTGATGACCATAAATTAACATTCATAGGACCAAAGTATAAGCACATCAGCATGATGGGAGACAAGATACAAGCAAAAAAAATAATGCAAGAGTACGGTGTTCCTATAGTACCTGGTTCAAATGGAGCAGTAGTTGACCTTGAAGATGCCATAAGGACTTCAAAAAAAATTGGATTCCCAGTGCTTTTAAAAGCAAGTGCTGGTGGTGGAGGAAGAGGAATGAAGGTAGTACATGACGAAAAAGAGTTGTCTAATGCTTTACCTATAATAAAACAAGAAGCGCTATCTTTTTTTGGAAATGACTCAATTTACATTGAAAAATTTATTGATTCACCAAGACATATTGAAATTCAGATAATTTGTGACAGCCATAATAATTTTCTTCACTTGCATGAAAGAGATTGCTCAGTTCAAAGAAGAAACCAAAAAGTAATCGAAGAAGCGCTTGCGCCTGAAATAGATCAAGCAAAAAAAGACAAACTTTTCAAAATATGCATAGATGCAATGGCAAAAATGGGTTACCTAGGTTTAGGCACTCTTGAGTTTTTATTCGCTGGGAATGAGTTCTATTTTATGGAAATGAATACAAGACTCCAGGTTGAACATCCAATAACTGAGATGTTAACGAGAATTGATTTAGTAAGAGAGCAAATTTGTGTAGCTACTGGTGATAAAATATTCACATCTCAAGAGAACATAAAACCTTTAGGTCACTCAATAGAATGCAGAATAAACGCGGAGAATTCTAATGATTTCAAGCCTTCTGCTGGAACAATTAAAATGTATCATCCACCAGCAGGCAATGGTATTAGGCTGGATACATTTATATATTCTGGATATAAAGTACCGCATTATTATGACAACCTGTTGGCAAAGCTCATTGTAACAGGCAGAACCAGAAATCACGCTATAAAAAGGGGGCTTAGGTCACTGAATGAAATTGTGATTGATGGAATAGAAACTAATATTGATCTTCATAAAAAAATACTTTCTTCAGATGATTTTAAAAAGGGAGCTGTACCAATTAATTGGCTTGAAAAAAATATAAATAAACTTTAACTTAGAAACAACCTTCGACCCATATATCATAAATGGGATGTTCCATTGATGAAATTGATGGTAATGATTTGAGCATCCATCCATTAAATATTTTTTCTTTAGATTCTTTATGGTGAATATTTAGATATATTCCAACTTCGTTTTTTTCATAAGGCCCACTTAAATGGCAGTCGATAGGATATATTTTTAATTCTTGGTAAAGATAATTTTCTTTGAGAGGCAACTTGATCGTATCCACATTAGTTGTGATTTTATTTAATATACTAATTTGGGCAAAGGCAATATTTGCATTTTTGCTATCACTATCTTTTTGCTTACTTTGAATAAATTGGCTATCTAAATTATTTAAAATGAGCTCTTCATCATAAGATGGTTCGATTTCATCAAGATTGAGAAGCGGAGCAATCTTAATTTCTTCGGCATTTGAGTAAAATATAAGTAAAATAATAAAAATAAATACGAACTTACTAAAATTTTTATGGCGACCATTTAGTATAATCATCATTTTTTTTCTTGGAGCTGTTGTTTGTGTTATTTTTTTCAGGATTGTAAGCATTTTCTGTCCCAGTTTGATTTGAAAGATGATTTTTTTGCCATTTATATTTTTTTTCTTCTGAAGCCTTTAGCTTTGATGTGAACCTTAGCCAATTATTCCACTCTGGATTTACATAGGTAGATTCAATTTCGTCAGCATAAATAACCCACCTTTTAGTGTCTTTTTTGTTATGATAATATCTGTTGCCTCGGCTATCAACTCCCGCGAGTATGCCCCTAAAATATGTCCATAATCGGGTTCCAAGTGTTTGGCCGTTCCACCATGTAAATATTTCTTTGAGCATAAAATCAGGGTTATATTTATTTAAATTAACAGGTTTTTCAACAAAAATTAAATTATGGTGGCTGTTTAAACCATTGAAATAGATACATTTTTCAATATTAACCACAATTAAAGTGCTTTATTTAGTGGTTATACATTTTTTTTACACAACATATTGACTTCATTTTTCAAATAATAAATATTGAATTTCTAGAAAGTTACTCATTTAACATTCTGGTAATAAAACGGTCGGAACCATTCTTAACTTGTTCTTGATTTAAACTGCTGTTGTGGCGCTATTGTTAATAAGGAAAAAAAATGAAAATAAATAGAGAATTTACAAGTGATAACCAATCTCCATATCAAAATATTAAGTTTAAAAAAGTTTCGACAGAAATTAGAAACCCTGACGGTTCTATCGTTTTTGAACTTAGAGATTTCGAAGTACCTGAGCAATGGAGTCAGGTTGCAAGTGATATACTGTCGCAAAAATATTTTAGAAAAGCTGGTGTTCCCAATAAACTTAAGAGAACTGAAGAAAGAAATATACCATCATGGCTGTCTCCAAGAATAGCAGACGAAGAGTCTAGCGACCTCAATTATTCGTCGGAAAAGAACTCTCAACAAGTTTTTGATAGACTAGCTGGAGCCTGGACATATTGGGGATGGAAAGGTGGATATTTTTCCTCTGAGGAAGATGCAAAAGCTTTTTTTGATGAAGTTAGATATATGCTGGCTAATCAAATGATTGCCCCTAACAGTCCACAATGGTTCAATACGGGTCTAAATTGGGCATATGGCATTGATGGACCAAGTCAAGGCCACTTTTATGTTGATCATGAAAATGGCAAACTCACTAGATCATCTAGTTCCTATGAAAGACCTCAGCCCCATGCTTGTTTCATACAAAGCATTGATGATGATCTTGTTAATGATGGCGGAATTATGGATCTTTGGGTTAGGGAAGCTCGATTATTCAAATATGGCTCAGGAACAGGAACAAATTTTTCTAATTTAAGAGGCTCCACAGAAGGGTTATCAGGGGGAGGAAAATCGTCAGGTTTGATGAGTTTCTTAAAAATTGGAGATAGAGCGGCTGGTGCTATAAAATCTGGTGGAACCACAAGAAGAGCGGCTAAAATGGTTGTCGTAGATATTGATCATCCTGACATAGAAGAGTTTATTAAATGGAAAGTTACAGAAGAGCAAAAAGTTGCATCTATAGTTACTGGTTCAAAAATTTGCTCAAAACACCTTAAAAGCATTATGAGTGCATGCCACAACTGTGAAGCAGACGGAGAAAGCTGCTTTGAGGCATCGAAGAACCCTGCTCTGAAGAGAGAGATTATTGCCGCAAGACGAAACGAAGTGCCTGAAAATTATATTCAACGAATAATTCATTTTGCAAAACAGGGCTATAAGTCTATTGAATTTGAAACTTATAATACGGATTGGGACTCAGAAGCATATGTAACAGTATCAGGTCAAAATTCTAATAACTCAGTGCGTGTAACGGACGAATTCCTTGATGCAGTTATAAACGATAAAGAATGGAATTTAGTTAATAGGACTGACGGCTCAATCAATAAAACTGTAAATGCAAAAGAACTATGGGATCAGGTTGGATATTCAGCGTGGGCATGTGCGGACCCAGGGATACAGTTTCATACAACAATTAATGATTGGCATACCTGCCCAGAAAGTGGTGAAATTCGTGCGTCAAACCCATGCTCTGAGTACATGTTTTTAGATAACACTGCCTGTAATTTAGCCTCGCTCAATTTAATGACTTTTATGGATGAAAATAAGTGTCTCGATACGACTTTATTCAAGCACGCAGTTAGAGTCTGGACTCTAATACTAGAAATATCAGTTATGATGGCACAATTTCCTTCTAAGGAAATTGCAAAACTTTCCTATGAATACCGAACCCTTGGATTGGGATATGCGAATCTAGGTGGATATCTAATGTCAAAAGGTGTCGCATATGATAGTGAAGAAGGTAGAGCTAACTGCGCAGCAATAACTTCATTAATGACTGGCATATCTTATGCAGCTTCAGCAGAAATTGCATCTGAACAAGGTCCATTTCCTGGCTATCAACAAAATGCCAAGAATATGCTTCGCGTAATAAGAAATCATAAAAGAGCTGCTTATGGCAATACGGAAGGATATGAAGATTTAAATATAAAACCTGTACCATTTGTTGTTGAGAATTTAAGGGATACTAATCTTGGCATTGAAGCCCAAAAAGCTTGGGATGAAGCTTATGAAGGTGGTCAAAAATATGGATATAGAAATGCTCAAACAACAGTTATAGCCCCTACTGGCACTATTGGACTTGTCATGGACTGTGATACGACTGGAATTGAACCTGATTTTGCAATGGTTAAATTTAAGAAACTTGCAGGTGGAGGGTACTTTAAAATCATAAACAGAACTGTTCCTGAAGCATTAAAACAACTGCAGTACACAGATGAAGAAGTTGAAGAAACAATAAATTATGCTGTTGGATACGGAACCTTAAAAGATGCGCCTTTCATTAATCACGAATCCCTGAAGGAAAAAGGTTTTGAAGATGAACAACTAGAATTACTAGAGCAAAACTTAAAGAATGTTTTTGATATAAGATTTTCATTTAATTCTTTCACTCTTGGAAAAGAGTTCTGCTTAGAAAAATTAGATATCTCTGATGAACAGATAGATGATATAAATTTTAATATGCTTGCTTTCTTAGGTTTCTCTAATGAAGAAATAGATGAGGCTAATACATATTGTTGTGGAACAATGACTCTAGAAGGCTCTCCTTATATTAAAGAAGAGCATTTAGCGGTTTTTGACTGCGCTAACCCATGTGGAAGAATAGGAAAAAGATTTTTGTCTGTTGAAAGTCATATAAGAATGATGGCAGCAGCTCAACCGTTTATTTCAGGAGCAATTTCCAAGACAATTAACATGCCTGCAGACTCAGATGTAGAAGATTGTAACGAAGCCTACCTGCTCTCTTGGAAACTGGGAACAAAAGCCAATGCATTGTACCGAGACGGGTCAAAACTAAGTCAGCCGCTTGCATCAAAATTAGTTGAAGATGAAGATGTTACAGAATCTGATCAAATTGCTGCTCAACAAACTCAGGTTGATAAAACAATTGCTGTTGCTCAGGAAGCAGTTAACTCAATTGTTTATGGGTCAAGAAATAAGGTCCCTGATAGACGAAAAGGCTATATACAAAAAGCAATTGTTGGTGGTCACAAAGTTTATCTTCATACAGGAGAATATGAAGATGGCAGTTTAGGTGAAATATTTATTGATATGCATAAAGAAGGTGCTTTTTTGAGAAGTTTAATGAATAATTTTGCTATAGCTATCTCCATTGGACTTCAATACGGAGTACCACTTGAGGAATACGTAGAGGCCTATACATTTACTAGATTTGATCCTGCTGGAGTTGTTCAGGGAAATAATAGAATCAAAAATGCCACATCAATTTTGGATTATGTATTTAGGGAATTAGCTGTTTCTTACTTAGGTAGAAATGACTTAGCTCATGCAGATAATACAGATGTTGACTTTTCGCTTGGAACAGGTGCCGAGGAAGGAACACTTAAAAACAATGAGATACCCTGGAAACTAGTAAAAAAAGTTTCTAGCCAAGGCTACTTAAGAAGTCAAGACGGACTTTCGGTAGTAAGCTCCTCTGGAGATATGAGCTCTATAACTGCAGAGCAAGTAGTATCAAGTAGTAGCTCTTCTTCCACAGGCACAACATCAGATGCATCAATGAGTAGAGTTCAAGCAGCAAGGATGATGGGCTACGAGGGTGACGCTTGCCCTGAGTGTGGTTCATTTACATTGGTGAGAAATGGAACTTGCCTAAAATGCGATACGTGTGGGGCTACCACAGGCTGTTCTTAATCTTCTTCTGTAGGTATTACTTTTAGGTTAAGCTCATCTAAAGTCTTAGCATCAACTTCTGCCGGCGCAAGCATCATGAGGTCCTGTGCCTGTTGATTCATAGGAAATAAAATTACCTCCCTGATATTTTTTTCTTGAGCTAGAAGCATTACAATCCTATCGATGCCAGGTGCTATACCTCCATGAGGTGGCACACCATAAGAAAAGGCGTTAATCATTCCCCCAAATTTATCTTGTACTTGTTTTTTAGTATAACCACTTATTTCAAAAGCTTTGTACATAATTTCTGGTATGTGATTTCTAATGGCTCCAGATGATAGCTCAATGCCGTTGCAAACAATATCATATTGATAGCCTAGAACATCTAAAGGATCACTATTTTCTAATGCTTCTAATCCACCTTGCGGCATAGAAAATGGGTTATGACTGAAATCAATTTTACCTGTGTCCCAATCCTGCTCGTACATTGGAAAGTCTACAATCCAACAGAATCTAAATACATCTTTTTCAATAAGATTAAGAATCTCTCCGATTTTATTTCTTGCTGCTGCAGCAATATCATATACCAACTTACCTTTATCACATGCAAAGAATATGGAATCTCCAGAATTTAAATTTGCTTTTTTAGCAATTTCTAATTGAATATTACTTGGTATAAATTTTGCAATTGGACCTTTTCCAGTAAGTATGCCATCTACTTCTTCAAAAATAATATAACCAAGACCGGGGGCTTTCATTTCTTTTTTTGCCCAATTGTTTAAATTATCAAAAAAACTTCTTGGTTGCATTGAAGATTTTGGTGCAGGTATCCCTAGTACTCGCCCACCAGCACCTATAACTTTTTTGAAAGCCTTAAATTCAACATCGTCATCAGAGAATTCTTGAGTAATATCACATACCTCAATTGGATTTCTTAAATCTGGTTTGTCTGTTGCATACTTTTTCATTGCTTCTTTGTAGGTAATTCTTGGAAAAGGCAAATCGGTCACTTTAAAATTTGAAAACTTTTTAAATACTGAAGATAAAACGGGTTCAATGGCATTAAATACATCATCTTGTTCAACAAATGCCATTTCCATATCTAATTGATAAAATTCACCAGGACTCCTATCTGCTCTGGCATCTTCATCTCTAAAACAAGGAGCAATTTGAAAATATTTATCAAACCCCCCTGCCATTATTAATTGTTTAAATTGTTGAGGTGCTTGAGGTAAGGCGTAAAATTTTCCAGGATGAATTCTGCTTGGAACAAGATAATCTCTAGCACCTTCGGGACTTGATGCGGTTAAAATGGGTGTCTGCATTTCAAGAAAGCCGGCTTCGGACATTAACTTTCTTACATAGGAAATAATAGATGATCTTAATACAATGTTGCTATGCAATTCCTCTCTTCTAATGTCTAAAAACCTATACTTTAATCTTATTTCTTCAGGATAATCATTCTCACCGAATACGGGCATTGGCAATTCATTTGCAGCAGAAAGAACTTCTAACGCATCAACAGAAATCTCAATTTTACCAGTCACTAGGGACTCATTAATGGTTTCTTTATCACGCTTAATAACTTTACCATGTATTTTAATAACGGACTCAGCCCTTAGGCTTTCAAATTCTTTTAATAGCTTTATATTTGTTTTTTCAATGACACACTGAGTTACGCCATAATGGTCTCGCAAATCAATAAATAAGACATTACCATGTTCTCGCTTACGATTAATCCATCCAGCGAGTATGATGTTTTTATCTTCATCGCTTTCTTTTAACTCGTTACAATTATGTGTTCTATATTTTACCATGCTTTAAGTTCAAGTTCATATATAGTTTGATTTATGAAAATAGTCCAAGACAATAAATCTCTCAAAAATCTATGCAAATTACTAAAAACACAGAAAGTTATCTATCTAGATACTGAGTTTAAAAGAGACAGTACATACTGGCCGAAACTATGTACTATTCAATTTAAAACACAGCGAAACGTATATTTGGTGGACATGCTTCTAATTGAGCAAATGAACATGAATGCACTAAAAGAAATATTAATAGACAAAAAGTTAACAAAAGTAATTCATTCAGCTAAACAAGATATTGAGGTAATTAATTACGCTTTAGATATCAAAATCGAAAACATTTTTGACACTCAAATGGCATATAATGCACTTCATGGAGGCGACGAAATTGGCTATACAAATTTAGTGGAAAAACTTTTTAAAATAAAATTGTCTAAAAAGTATCAAGTTTCAGATTGGGAATCAAGGCCATTTAGTAAAAATCAGCTAGCATATGCAGAAAATGATGTTTTATATTTACCAAGAATTTATACTTATCTGATTAATTTTATAAAAAAAAGTAACTTAATTAATAAAATTAGTAATAAAAACCGTGAACTAACTGAGAATAATGACATCTATAATCCAAAGTTTGCATATAAAAAAATTAAGACAAAAAATTTTAATCAAAAAGAAAAAGCTCTACTAAAAAAATATTCTAGATGGAGAGAGGTCTGTGCGCAAAACCTAAATATACCAAGGAACTGGGTTATTTCAGATAAAAATCTAATCAAAGCATCCAAAGGTAAAGAGGTTGGCTTAGAAAAAAATAAAAAAATGTACAACCAGCAACTAAGTAAATTTAGTGATTATGTTAATTCAAAAAATCCCTCAAAAAGGGGATAGTAATTTTGCTTTTAGTTTGCATGGAAGAAAAATTAATTTTTTCCATAAATTGATATAGTTTTGAATAATCTCTTTCCACTCGTTTAGTGAGATATTCTATTGCATTAGTATCTACTTTTAATTGAAGATCACTAAAGAACTTAGCTATTAAGATTTTTATTAGTCTATCATCTGGATTATCTATGTAGGAAGAAGTAAATGAACTAAACCTTGAACTTAAATCATTTAGTGTGATTTTAAAGTTAGCTTCTGTGTCAACTGAACAAAGTATTTTAAATTTCTTGAGCACTAAATTATTATAAAAATGAAAAAAATCATTTTCCCTCTCCACTTTGAGATGATGCAAATCATCAATTGCATAATTACAGCTAGATGACAAATTTTTCCAATTACTTACCTCATTGCAATTAAGAAAAGTAGCGCCATTGTTAGCTGTCCAAATTTTTAATAAGTGCGTCTTCCCAGATTTTGACTTACCATAGACAACTGCTGAACCATTGAACCAATTATTTGTTTCATTAAGTAAAGATGAAACTTGCTGGTTACTTTCACTAATAAAAAAATCATTAGGATCGAAATTTTCGATTTTACCTAAATCAAAAACTAACTGACCTTTATTCATCTAAATAATACTTTCCATCCAATATCTTATATAAATAAACAACGATATTAATGTAGTAATTACAACAATCCCAATCAGTAATTCAATTAACCTCGTCTCATTTATCAAATTTTCAAATCCTGCTGTATTACCTAATAACGTAGCTATAACTAAAAAAAATTGAAAAAAAGTGTTCCACTTACTTACTTTACTAGTTTTTAATTTAATTTTTATTCCTGCAAAAAATGTTATTACAAAAGAGCCTAAAATAATAATATCCCTTGATATGACTAAGATGATGATAAAAACTGGTAAAAGATTTGCTGTTCCGATTAATATATAAATTGAAATTACAAATGCTTTATCAGCAATGGCATCTAAGTAGGAACCCAATTCACTTTCCGCCTTTAAAGACCTTGCTATAAATCCATCCAAAAAATCACTAACGGCAATAAGGATTGTAAAAAGAGCTGCATAAAAAAATAAATCAATTAATAACAACCAAGCTACGATGGGAATAGTTATTAATCTTAATATTGACAATAAATTTGGAATATTCTTATTCATACAAGCTAATTTTATAGTAAGGACCCATATTAGCTACATCAATATTATTTTGAGACATTATTAATTCTAGCTTATTATTATTGCCAGAAAAATTAATAACCCCTTCAACCTTAGACAGATTAAATGAAGTGACGTGGAAGGAATTAAGCAACTCTAAAGTTTCTAGTTCTGTTCTTAGTTTTACCCAATCATCGATTGAATTAATATCATAAACAAAATTATACAAAAACTTATCATTCGATTGTTTTGTTATATCAATCCAAACTGATAATAACTCAGAATTAATATCTTTAATAATTTGATCAAAAATATCATCTCTGTAAACGCTATTATCTTCTATGACTGTTTTTCTAAATACGTTTTCTTTATTATTGGCTATGAGCTTAATAATAATCTCGAATTTGATTTTATTATTTTCAACACTGGTTGGATTACACCAAATCAATATAGCATCCTTGATATCGCTCACTAGATTTAAATTCGATCCTTCCAAGAATGTTGCTAAATCTAACTGATACATTTCAGATGAAGTAAAGGTTCTTACGTTCAAATTAATCTTACTTCCAATATTATTTATTTTTTTCCATTCTGTGTTCCAATTATTAAATAATGTAAAGAACTCGAAGTGGTTTGAAAATGCAATATAGGCAATTATGTCTTTTGAACTCAGTTCTGAATATGTTAATGAGCGAGATTCATAAAACTCTCTAACTTTAAATGGACTAAAATAAACATTAAAGCTACCGCTATAAATTTCAGGTGATATTTTTTCATCAACAAACTCAATACTCTCTACTAAATATTCATAATTAATATCGTTAAATTTAATAATTTGATTGAAGTCATTAGGTGCCAGAAGTTTTTTTGAAATTTTCTCAAATGCTAATTTTTCTGCTTTTGAAATTGCTAGATTTCTTACATTTGAATTATTAACATAAGGAATGTTCACTTCAATATTCATTTCTGAAAAAAATAAATCACCATTAGCCATAACAGGAAAATTAAAAAATAAGATTAAAATAACAGCGAGTAACTGTTTAATATGTTTAGCGAAAAATTGATAAATCATATATATAGTAGACAAATGAAAAAATTATCATACTCAAGTTCTGGTGTAAGTATCAACAAAGGAAATGAGTTTGTAAGCAAAATTAGCAACTTAATCAAAAAAGATAAAGGTCTTATTAAGACTGAAATTGGAGGATTTTCAGGTCAATTCCCCTTAAGCACTAAAATTAAAAAGCCTATTCTAGTTGGAGCAACAGATGGCGTAGGAACAAAAATTCAAATTGCAGAGGAAATGAATGACCATAAAACAATTGGTATAGATTTAGTAGCTATGTGCGTGAATGACTTGATTGTTGACAAAGCAACCCCATTATTTTTTTTAGACTACATCTCGACTGGAAAATTAAATGTATCCAAAGGTGTTGATATCATTAAAGGAATTATAAAGGGATGTAAGATTTCACATTGTGCTTTACTTGGTGGCGAGACAGCCGAGCATCCAGGATATGATACTAAGGAAAAATATGACTTAGCTGGCTTTTGTGTTGGAGTAAAAAGCGGTATTTCGAAGAAAGTTTTACAATTAAAAAAAAGTGATCTTATCATTGGAATTGAGTCGTCTGGAATCCACTCCAATGGCTTTTCACTCATCCGTAAAATTATAAAAGATAATAATATTAGTCTAAAAAAGAAAATTATCAAAAATAGTACATTAGGGAAGATATTATTAAAGCCTACGCATATTTACGTTGATGTAATTCTTGATCTTTTTAGCAAAAATCTCATTAAGAGCTGTTCACACATTACTGGTGGCGGTGTAACTGAAAACTTGCCCAGGTCAATCAGTAAAAATACCAAGGCTGTAATAGATTTGAATAAATGGAAACTTCCAGCAATATTTAAATGGATTAGTAGTTTTAATGTATCTCAAAATGAGATGTTGAGAACATTTAATTGTGGCTATGGAATGGTAATCATAATTGATGAAAAAAATCTCAGTAAAGTTAGAAAAATTATAGAAAAATATAAATTAAAATCTGATATAATTGGCAATATTGAAATAAAAAAATCTGCTAAGGAAAAAAGTATAGAATTTATAGGAAGACTTGATTTAAATGTATAAAAAACCAATTGGGGTTTTTATATCAGGCAGAGGCTCTAACTTAGAATCGATTATCAATGCTTGCAAAGATGAAAACTTTCCAGCAAAAGTTGTATGTGTTTTTTCTGACAATGCTAATGCAGTAGGCCTTCAATTTGCATCAAATAATAATATTGATACTCATACTCTAGATTTAAATAATTTTGAGAGCAAGAGTCATTATGAAGAAGAGATTCTTAAAATACTAAAACCTTATAATATTGAGCTTATTTGTCTTGCGGGATATATGAAAATAATTAGCGATAAATTAATTAATAGCTATCCAAATAAAATAATAAACATACACCCCTCCCTTCTTCCTAAATTTAAAGGCCTTAATACTCACCAGAGAGCATTGGATGCAAAAGAAGTCGAGTCAGGATGCAGTGTGCATTATGTAAATAGTAAAGTAGATGATGGAAAAATCATTATGCAAACTTCCGTTGCAATTGAAAAGACAGATAATTCAGATACATTATCAAAAAAAGTTCTAAAAGCAGAACACGAGCTTTACCCTGCTTCCATTATAAAATTACTTAGGAAATAATATCTTCTTCTGAAAAAAAGTGACTTATCTCAATTTTTGCATTTTCAAGGCTGTCGGAGCCATGAACGGAGTTCTTTTCTAGTGATAATGCATATTTTTTTCTTATTGTGCCTTCAGCGGCTTCTTCGGGATTAGTAGCTCCCATAATTTCTCTATTTCGTTTTACAGCATCTTCCCCTTCGAGAACCTGAACTACAATTGGCCCAGAACACATAAAATCACACAAACTTTGAAAAAAAGGCCTCTCTTTATGAACCTCATAAAATTGTGAAGCTTTTGCTTGATCTAGCTTTAACCTCTTAGAAGCGACGACCCTCAATCCTGCATTTTCTAGCATTGCAGTGATTTCACCTATTATATTTCTTTCAACTGCATCTGGCTTAATGATTGAAAATGTTCTTTCTGTAATCATTATTTACCCTCATGATATTTTGATACAAATTTGTTTAGAAGCTTTACCCCAAATGCTGTTGCTCCTTTTGGAGATGTTGGTAAATTTGTTTTTGACCATGTTGTTCCAGCAATGTCTAAATGTGCCCATGGAACCTTATTAACAAATCTTTGTAAAAACTGAGCTGCAGTAATTGAGCCCGCTCCTCTTCCACTAGAAATGTTTTGCATATCTGCAATTGGTGAATTTATCATTTTATCAAATTTATCATGAAGCGGGAACCTCCATAGTTTTTCATCTTCAATCTTGCCAGCATCTTCCAGCTGCTTACTTAATTTGTCGTTATTGGAAAATAATCCTGCATATTCATTTCCGATTGCAATAATTATTGCTCCAGTTAAGGTAGCTAAATCAACCATTAACTCAGGTTTGTACTTCTCTTGGGTATACCATAGAGCATCTGCAAGTACTAGCCTGCCTTCAGCGTCAGTATTTAAAATCTCAATTGTTTGACCTGAATAAGACTTCACTACATCACTAGGTCTTGTTGCCATGTTTCCAATGTGGTTTTCGACAAGACCTACTACACCTATTACATTTGCCTTAGCTTTTCTTAGAGCTAATGTCTTCATTAAACCAATTACAACGCCTGAACCTCCCATATCATATTTCATTTCTTCCATTCCACCTGCAGGCTTAAGTGAAACTCCACCTGTATCGAATGAGACTCCTTTACCTATAAAGGCGATTGGTTTTTTCTTTTTATTTTTATGACCTTTCCATTCCATGATGGCTAGTTTGGACTCATGTTCACTTCCACGGCCAACACTAAGTAAGGAGCCCATACCTAGTTTTGTCATTTCTTTTTCGCCGAGAATTGTAACTTTCACACCTACTTTTTCAAGCGAAGCAGCATTTTTTGCTAATTCAGGCGGGGTCATAATATTTGGAGGTTCCGTTACAAGGTTTCTGGTCATAGTGACCCCATCATGAATAGCTTTTACTGTTTCATGGGTTTTTTTTAATCTTGTATACTGAGATGAATAAATTTTGATCTTTGTTTTCTTACTTGCTTTTTTCTTATCTATCTTAGAAAAATATTTTGTGAACTTATAAGATGCTAATAAAAATCCCAACAACATCTCACTTGTAGAGTTAACAAAGCTTAATTTTGATGAATTGATTCCATCAGGATAAATAATGACATCATGCTCCTTATAAAATTTTATAAGAGAAAACAAATTTCCCCCTAAAATTTGAAAATTTCTATTTGAATAATTTTTTATATTTTTTAACTTGAATATATATAGTTTTAAAAGGCTGAGATTTGGTGGACGATGAATTATCAAATAATCAAAGTTTTTAGACTTTCTATGCTTAAAAGACTCATCAGCATTAATTGTGTCTGATAGGTATTTTTTTGTGAGCTGATCTAATTTCTTACCATAGCCTATTAGCCGACAGCTATGATCACAAAATATAATGCCTATAGCACCTTTTTCTTGTTTTAAGTTATTAAATTGAACGTCCATACGTATATACCTTTAACAAAATATTGATATAATTGAGAAAATGTCAAGATTTACAACATATGCGATTAAAGAAATCACTTCAAGTTTTTTGTTTCTAGCAATTTTGCTAACTGGGATAATATGGTTAGGACAAGGATTGAGACATATTGACCTACTTACAACTAATAATGTGTCTATTGAAACTTATCTTTCATATGTAATTCTTTTATTACCTAAAATAATTCTATTAACTTTCCCAATATGTATGTTTCTTGCAATACTGTTTAATCTCAATAGACTGCGTAATGATAGTGAATTAATCATACTAGGGACTTCAGGAAAATCAGAAAAAAATATTCTAATAAAGCCAATTATTTTATTTTCTACTTTGATGTTTTTAGTGGTTATGTTTTTTAGTATTTTCATGACACCAAGCTCATTAAAAGAACTTAGGTATAAAATTATTGAAATAAGGTCCTCAGGTATACATATATCTTTATTAAAAGAAAAAAAATTCATCTCACCTACAAATAATTTTACAATATTTTTACAAGAGAAAAAAAATAATGAGATCTTTGGCCTTTTAATTCATGACCAAAGTAATATTAATAAACCTCAAACATATATAGCTGAGAAAGGGAAATTCATTTCAAGTGATAATGTAAATTTTTTAAAATTGTTTAATGGCTCTATACAAATATATGACAGCGGTGTAAACCGCGTATCGGAAATTTCTTTTGATACCTATAATCTTGACCTTACTCCGTATAGTAAGAAAGAAAATACTCATATTTACCCTGATGAATTATCTACAGGTGATATAAGAAATAACTTGAAAAATATCTTACCCAGAAACTTTTCAAAATATCAAAAAGAGCAATTTGCTGAATTGCATAAAAGGTTTGTTAATCCAATATACATAATATTTTATGCATTGCTTCCTCTTATCATGATTAATTTTTCTAAGAGGCCCGATGCCAGCTGGCTTTACCCTATAATTGCTGTTGCCGCTATAGCTTTTGCAATTCAAATATTTCAAATCACATTTTCAAATTTACTAATTGACAACAGTCAATTAGTCACACTTTATTACACTTGCCCTCTAATATTAATTTTGGCAACAGTTATATATCTATATAAAGATTTTTTGTATTTATTAAGAAATCAAAATGTTTAGTAAAATAAATTATTATATATTTAAAAAGTTTCTTTATTCGTTTTTAATAACTTTTCTCATATTAGCCTCTATTCTTTTTATTGGAGATTTTGTTGAACAATTTCGAAAAACTGCAGGCAAGAATGTGCCATTTAATATAATATTACAACTAACGCTATTTAATTTTCCTAACCTGATTGCCTATACTTTGCCTATAACTTCTTTTTTTTCATCTATTTTAGCATTATTAATCTTGATTAGAAATTCGGAGCTAACAGTAATTAGCGGCATGGGTATTTCAAATCTAAAAACTATTCTTCCAGCTATAATGCTTCATTTTTTTATTGGCATTACATTCATTACCCTAGCTAACCCACTAATTGCTATATTTGATGATAGATACTCTAACCTAAAATATGAATATATCGATCGAGTTGATAAATTTGCATCTATTACAAAGAATGGTCTTTGGCTTAAACAGGATAATTACGAGACAAACTTGACAAGTGTGCTTTATGCTAAAAGTACTGAGCAGGAGGGTAAAGTCTTAAATTCATTCATGCTTTTAGAATACGATTATAAAGGAGCTTTTAATGGCAGAATTGACGGGAAAAAAGCTGAACTCGATGAAGGATATTGGAGGATGTTTGATATCCAAATAACACCAAGATATGGTGAAACAATATATCAGAATTACCTTAATTATAAGACTAACATTAAACCTAAAGACATATCAGACAGCCTTTCCTCACCCTCCAGTATTTCTATATGGCGCTTATTAACCTTTATTAGTTTTCTCGAAGAATTAGGTTATTCTTCAATTGATTTTAAAATGCACTTATACAGTCTCGTGAGTCTTCCCTTTTTTATTTCTTCACTTGTTCTCTTAGCATTTTGCCTAGTTCAGGGAATTAAACAAAATGGTAAATTTTCTAAAATCATTGTAAGCTCTTTAATCATAATATTTTTCTTGTACTTTATATCCAACTTGCTTAATGCTTTGGGGTCAACTTCTCAAATCCACCCTGTTGTTGCTAATTTTAGTATGCCAGTTATTACATCCACGATGGCAATATTTATTTATCAGTACTGGGAATTGAAGCGAAAAAAGATCTTCAAATGAACTACATGCAAAAAAATAATGTTTTCTTAATACTTTCTGTTTCTGCAATTATTTTTCTAGTTTGCTATAACGCGATTTATGCTGAAGAAAAAATCAAAATTTTTGCGGATGAGATTAAAGTAGATGAAATCAATGAAACAATAAAAGCTGCTGGAGATGCTATCGCAATAAACGAAGATAATATTAAAATTAAGTCCAATGAATTAATATATAATAAGAATAAAAATTTTCTCGAGGTTAAAGGAAATGTAGTAATAAATGATCAAATGGATAATACTTTTTTTCTTGATGAACTAAATGCAACCGACGATTTTAGTATAATTTCTGGAAAAGCAGTCAAAGTACGCCTTAATGATGGCTCTAGAATCGTTGGCTCTAATTTTAATAAAATAGATGAAATCAATGTTGTTGATAATGCTGAATATACTCCATGTAAAAAAGAAAATTATTTAATAAAAAATTGTCCAGGCTGGAAACTTAAATCAAAGAAGATTTATCACGATAGTAAAAATAAAACAATTCACTATGATCATGCCCAAATCCAACTATTTAATATTCCGGTATTCTATTTGCCCTATTTCTCTCATCCAGATCCCTCGGTAAAAAAAAGGTCAGGGTTTTTGATGCCTACTATTCAAACTGATAAGCAGCTAGGGGAAACTTTTTCAATACCAATTTTTCTTAATCTAAGAAGTAACCGTGACCTTACTTTTACCCCAAATATTCAAACCACTGGTAATAATTTTTATAGCATAGATTATCGGCATCTTAACGACTGGATTGATCTAGAAATTAACTCAAGTATTGATGATAATGATGATAACACCGGAACAAGTAATCATCTTTTTTTTAAAAGTAAAATATTTAATCCGTATGGAAACTTAAACACATACCTAGAAACAAGTAACAATGATACTTATATGCGTAAAAATAAAATAAATAATCTAACTGTTTTAAAATCAGGAATAAAGTTTGATAGAGGAGTTGACGATACCTTTTTTTCAATTGAAACACTGGGGTATAAACATTTAACAACAGAAACTCAGCAATGGGAGTATTTATATCCAAATATTATTTATGACATCGACAATATTGATAACGATATATTTAATGGAAATATGTCACTCAATAATAAGCTTTCATTTAGAAAGAAATTAAACGAGAGCTATGTATCTCATGCTTCTTCTCAGATAAATTGGTCAAACCAAAAAATAAATAAAAATCTAGGATTAATTTATAAAAATGAAGTAAATCTAAGAGTAACTTCAATATCAATTGATAAAAAGTCAAGTTCAGACACAAGTAATATACGCTTCTATCCACAATTTAGTTCGAAAATATCATACCCTCTATTAAAATCTTCCTTGTTATTCAATCAAACTTTAACGCCTATTATTATGCCAATCATTGCTCCATATAATAATTATACTGACGCTCAGACAATTACTAATAGTAATTTATTTTCAAATAATAGAGCTACTTCAATAAATGAATGGGAAAGTGGGCCAAGAATAAACTATGGAATTGAATGGTTTATTAATTCTCCACAAGGAGCTGACATTAAGACAGTTTTAGGCCAAAACTATCGTTTAAACAAACTAAGCAATGATACAGCTAGTGAAATTTCAAATTATTTTATTAATTCAAATATAAACATAAATTTAGAGAATTATTTAGACGGCTCTCTAATAGTCGATAGAGATGATTTAAAAATTAGGTCTTTTAATGCCAATACATTTAATACATTAGGTGATTTAATTTTTGCTTTAAATTATGATTATACTTCAGGTAAATATAATACCCCAGCGGAGCAGGTTGCAATTGGAGGAAAATATAAAATAGATAATAATTTATTTATAAAATTTACAGGTTCTAAAAACTTAGATACAAACAAAAATATAGGCTACCAATATGGTATTTTGTATGAAAATGATTGCCTAGGGATTGACTTAAATTATTATAGAGACTTAACAAAAGATAGAGATGTTGCAGAAAGCTATGGATATAGCTTCACAATAGTATTAAAGCCGTTTGGCTCAACGAATAATTATGGAAAAAATAAAGTTTTTGGACCTAAAATTTAATGCTTAAAATAAATATTGTAATGAAAACGTTACTGATATTGTTTTTTTTTCAATCATTATGCTTAAATGCAAATGCATTTAATACTAACGATCATAGAATTGCAGTGCTTGTGAATGATCAGCTTATTACATCTTATGATGTCATACAAAGAATGAAGTTGAGTGCAATATTATCAGGTATAGAGATTACTCCTGCAAACAATAATCAACTATTAAATACGGTAGTGGATGAATTAATTACAGAGAAGCTGAAAAATCAAAAAATAAATGAATATGGCGTATCCGTTAGTGAAGAAGAATATTTAGAGCAAGAACTTCTCTATTACCAAAATAATCAAATTAATAAAGAAGATATTATCAAAATATTTGAAATGAATGATATCAAATATAGTGAATTTAAAAAATATTTAGTCGACGGAATTGCATGGCAAAAACTAATTTCTGGGATGTATTATCGACTTACATCAACTAGTGAAATTGAAATTGAGGAAATTGTTATTAATAATCCAAATATATCTCAGGAAACGGCAATAAATATAATCGTCCAAAGGCAACTGGATTTAAAGAGTAATAAAATGATAAGAGACCTATTTAATGAAGCAACAATTGAATATAAATAAGTCTTACCCAAAAAAATCCCTTGGCCAAAACTTTATTCAAAATAAAGATTTTATTTTAGAATTAAGTGCATTAATTAAAAGCGATGTCGATACTAATGTCTTTGAAATTGGCCCTGGAATGGGAGCGTTGACTGATCAATTGGCGAAAAAAAAATTTAAAAACTTATATTTAATTGAAAAAGATTTTTTATTGTTTCAAAAATTAGAAGATAAATTTAAAAGTAACAAAAATATATTTGTATATAACGATGATGCACTTGATTATAATTATGAGGTTATAAATAAAAATCAAAAATCTTTAATTATTGGAAATTTACCATTTAATATATCTTCACAACTTCTTATTAATTGGATAGTCAATCACAATTGGCCTCCATTTTATAGTAAGATGGTATTGATGTTTCAAAAAGAAGTTGCCAATCGAATAATCGCTAGACACAATCAAAAAAGCTACAGTCGCATATCCGTTATATCTCAAGCACGTTGTGAAATAAAAGTACTTTTAAACGCACCGTCAAATATCTTTATCCCAAAACCAAAAGTTGATGGAACTGTACTTGAATTTAGACCAATTACTAAGTATCTGGATGTTGATATCTTTAATTTACAAAAATTACTTAGAAAATCTTTTGAGCACAGAAGAAAAAAAATTAAAACTAGCTTAAAAGAGTATGACTACCTTTTAAAAAAGTTTGACATTGATGACGGATTAAGAGCAGAAAACTTATCAGTTGATGATTATTGTAGGTTGGCATCAGCTATTTAACTTTGACCTAGCCTCTAATATTATTTTCTTTATTTTTAAAACACATTGTTCAAACTTATCATTTTCAACAATGTGTTCATATTCATTTTGATGACTCATTTCAGTTTCGTACATTGCCATTCTTTTTTTAATAGCTTGTTCGTTATCTCCAGACTCTTCTGCTCTTAGCTTCAGTCTTTCATAAATAATTTCTTTTGAAGGAGTTGTAATAAAAATAGTTAACAAATTAGGGAATTTAGAGGCTTTAAGTTGAATTGATCCTTGCCAATCTATGTCAAACAGAACATCAAAACCATGATCTAGTGAGTTTTGAACATCCTTATAAAGTGACCCATAATAATTACCAAAAACATTTGCATATTCAATATATTCATTCTTCTTAATTTTGCTCTCGAATTCATCTTTTTCAATAAAATTGTAGTCTTTACCATTTTTTTCATTCTTTCTGGGGGGTCTTGTGGTATCTGAAATAGATATATTTAACTGAGGATCATCCTTTAATAATTGTTTGCATATAGACGATTTTCCTGCGCCAGATGGTGATGATATTACAATAATCATTTTTTTTGATTTAAGATTATTTGCCATCAAACTTAGAAAATATCAACGAAACGTTTGTTCCACCAAAACCAAATGAATTCGAAATTACATTTACAAGTTTCATTTGTAGTGGATCGGATTTAATAAAATTTATATTTTTTGTATCCAACTCTTTTTCTAGGTTTAAATTAATTGGTACAATTTGATTTTCTAAACTCATAATTGAAAATATCGCCTCAACAGCTCCAGCTGCTCCCAATAAGTGGCCTGTTTGAGATTTTGTAGACGATACGCATACTTTTTCGGGGTTCTCCATAAAAAGTTTATCAATAGCTAACGCCTCAGCTTTGTCCCCTGCTGGAGTAGAGGTTCCATGGGCATTTATGTATTGAATTTCATGTGGCTCAAGTTTCGCGTCCTCAATTGAATTATTCATAGCTCTATAAGCTCCATCTCCAGTACTATCTGGCAAGGTATAATGGTATGCATCGGAAGACATTCCATAGCCCTTAATTTCGCATAATATTTTAGCATTACGTTTTTGAGCATGACTTAATTCTTCTAGAATAAGGACTGCACCGCCCTCCCCCATAACAAAACCATCTCTCTCTTCATCAAAGGGTCTAGAAGATTTTGAAGGGTTATCATTAAATTTTGTGCTTAATGCCCTGCACGCTGCAAAACCCTCAATTCCTATTGGGTTTATAGTAGCTTCTGATCCACCTGTCATCATAACGTCAACCTGTCCATGCTGAATTAGGCGAAAGGACTCACCAATTGCATGAGCAGAAGAAGCACACGCAGAAACTGTTGAGTAGTTTGGCCCTTTCAAATTATACTTTATTGATAAATAACCAGCTGGCATATTGATTATTCTACCAGTTATAAAGAAAGGACTGATTTTCTTACCATTTGCATAATCAAGTGACGTTTGTTCAATGCCTGGCAATCCCCCCATACCTGAGCCAATAATACAACCTGCACGGTAAGATTGAGGATCATTAATGGAGCCTATGTTGCTTTCTATAAAAGCTTCCTCACCAGCAGCCATTGCATATTTAATAAAATCATCAATTTTTTTTATTTCTTTTCTTTCAATCCATTCTACTGCATTAAAAGTCCCATTTTCTCCACTGCCAACGGGAACTTCACATGCAACCTGACATTTATATTTTGTGGGATCAAACTTTGTAATTCTAGTAGCACTCGATTTAGTAGAGACTAAGCAATTCCAGTTTTGTAACTTTCCGCAACCAAAGGGGGTAACTAGCCCCATTCCGGTAACTACAACTCTCTTCATTTATTTTTATTTATTAGTCTGTTTCTAGGTGAGATATTGCATCTCCAACAGTTAATATAGATTCTGCTTTTTCATCAGGAATTTCTACATCAAAGGCTTCTTCAAAGGCCATAACTAGTTCTACAGTATCCAAACTATCTGCGCCTAAATCATCAATGAACTTAGCATCATCAGTGATCTTACTCATATCATCTATGCCTAAATGTTCAGCTATTATCTTTTTTACTTTGTCAGCAACTTCACTCATAAATACTCCTGTTTAAATATATTAGCTTTTTAGTACGTTCTGCATCACATTGTCAAGCCACCATTAACATGAAGCACCTGACCCGTAATATAAGCTGATTCTTCTGAAGAAAGAAAATAAACAGCAGAAGCAATTTCATTAGTTCTTCCCATTCTTCCTAGAGGAATATTTTCTACCATACCTTGTAATGTTTTTTTTATCCACTGTTTTAAGAATTTCAGTATCAACAAATCCTGGAGAGACACAATTAACTGTGACACCTCTTGAAGCCACTTCGTTTGCCAGAGTTCTTGTGAGACCTTCAATTGCAGATTTAGATGCAACATAGTTTGCTTGACCTGCATTGCCAATCTTTGCAGCATCTGATGAAATATTAATAATCCTCCCCCAGCGACTTTTAATCATTCCCTTTAAAATTTGTTTTGTAAGCTTAAAGTTAGAATTTAAATTGATATTAATTACATCGTTCCATTCTTCATCTTTCATTCTTAACAATAGATTATCTCTAGTGATTCCGGCATTATTAATGAGAATATTAGTTGATCCATAATATTCATTAGACTGATGGACTAGTTTCTCAATTTGTGAGTCATCATTTAGGTTGCAGGCAATACATTTTACTTTGCCTTTATAATTAACTTCAATTTCATTCAATTTATTCATATTAGTGCCGGTTACGCATATATTATAATTACTATTATAAAATAATTTCAAGATGGACGTCCCTATTCCACCCGTGGCTCCAGTAATTAGAACATTCTTCATAATTAAATATTATCCAGTTTCTCAAAATCATCTACTTTTGATATTGATATTGATTTTATTTCTTTTGATATTCTTTTTACTAAATTCGTTAATACATTCCCAGGTCCAATTTCAATAAATTTTTCCACTCCATCATTTATCATATTCGTGATTATTTCTCTCCATCTTACTTTTTTTACTATTTGCTCCACTAGAATTTGTTTTATATTTATTTCATTACAAGGCAAGGAAGTTACGTTTGAATAAAGAGGCACAGAAAAAGGCTTAAAATTAAATTTATCAATCTCCTTCTGCATAGTCATTGAAGCTTTTAACATAAATTCACTGTGAAAAGGAGCGCTTACAGAAAGTTTAATTACTTTTTTTAAACCAAATTTTTTTGAATTTGAAACAATATAATCAATTGCTTTCATTTCACCGCTTATGACTACCTGCCCAACTGCATTATCATTCGCTACAAAAACTTTTCCTTCTAAGTTTATATCGCTTATGATGGCAGTAATCTCCTCTTCAGTGCCACCAATAATTGCCGCCATTCCCCCAGCGCCAAGTGGCATGCATTCCTGCATGGCTTTGGATCGAACTTTAAGCAACTCAACAGAATCTCTAAAATCAAGTGATTTATTAGCAACTAATGCCGAGTATTCACCAAGAGAGTGGCCTGCCACACAATGAAAAGAATGTTCATGAATTTTTCCACTTTCCTCTAAAGCAGCAATAATAGCAACGCTTGTTGCCATTATTGAAGGTTGTGAATTTTCTGTCATGGCAAGTTCATTTTCTTCACCTTTAAATATTAATTTTACAAGACTTTTTCCCATTATTTTGTCTAACTGGTCATAAATATCACGTGATGATTGAAAATGAGAATAAAAGTCGTACCCCATCCCAACAATTTGTGAGCCTTGTCCTGGAAAAATTAATGCTGTTTTCATTTAAAAGAATACTTGCTTAATATATGATTATAGAATATTTATTCGGACTTTAATAATAAATATGACTAATTTATGGCTCTTTTTGAACATGTATTAATACTTAAACAAAATTTGAGTTCAAATGAACTTTCTAATGAGCTAAAAAATTATACAAACATGGTCTCTGAGTTAAATGGTAACGTCATTTATCAAGAAAGTTGGGGCATGAGAAATCTTGCTTATCCTATTAAAAACAATAAAAAAGCATTCTATGAATTCATGAACATTGAAATACCTCAGGAAAATATCGACTTGATGAACTCAAAATTAAATTTAAATGAAAATGTTATCAGATACTTGTCTATTAAAGTTAAATCATTTGGTGAAACTCCTACATTAATGATCAAGGAAAAAGAGTAGGTTTTTGATGGATAGTAATACAAAAAACAACGCTTCTTCCTTCGATTATAAAGATCTTTCCTCTCTAAGAAAATTCATTTCCGAGAAAGGCAAAATTACCCCTAGAAGAATAAGTTATATTTCAATTAAGAAACAAAAAGACCTTTCGAATGCAATTAAAAGAGCTAGATTTCTCGCATTATTACCATATACGGGTCGATAATGGATATTATACTTCTAGAGTCATTAAATAAATTAGGAAAAGCTGGTGAGATTGTCACTGTTAAAGACGGCTTTGCCAAAAATTATTTGATACCTGAAAAAAAAGCAATCATTGCCAATAAAAAAAATAAAGCTGATTTAGAAAGTCGCCTCACTCAAATAAATTCTAATAATGATAAAAAAATAGTTGAGGCAAAAGAAGTCAAGGAAAAGTTAGAGGATAAAAAAATTTCAATGGAGATGGAGGCAAACGATGAAGGTGGCCTCTATGGTGCAGTTAGTCAAAAATCTATAAGTGAGAGTATATTTTCTTTACTTGAAATAAAGATTTCACCTGATGCAATAATTTTTGGTCCTATAAAAGAATTAGGCGAAACCGAAATACAGGTTAATTTATATGAGGATATTACGGTTAATCTTCACCTTGAAATAACAAAAAAAACTTAATCATAATTCTTTACCAATTTCAAAGATTTAAAAGGTAAATATAATACTCTATATAAAGCCTAAGAATATATTAACAATATTGTAATCCTGTTAGTATCTTTTTTGATTAAAATACTGACAATTTTTTGTAATTAATGTTAATTGACTCAATGTCAAATACATTTCAAATCCAGTCTAATAAGATTCCTTCTAAACAGCTTCCACATAATATGGAGGCTGAACAAGGATTGCTGGGCGCTTTACTAATTAACAATGAAATATTTTACGATATAACTGAAATAGTAAATCCTGAACATTTCCATGAACCGGTTCATAGAATTATATTTGAAGTAATGCATAAAATGATTTCTAAAGGTCAAATTGCATCACCAATTACTTTACAAAGTTATTTTGAGATTGAAAAAAATCTAGAGGAAATAGGCGGATCAAATTACCTATTTAGACTTGCGAATTCTGCAGTTTCTTTAGAGTATGCTAAGAGCTATGCTCAAATTATTTATGATATGGCTGTAAGACGAGGACTTTATGAACTTGGCGGGAAAGTCCAACATGATGCCATTGAAAGTGATATGGATGTAAAACCCGGGGACCTCATAGAAGATGCAGAAAAAGATCTTTATCAGATATCAGAAAAAGGAACTACAAGAAATAAAGTCCGGTCATTTAGAAGTTCTGTAGAAGAGGCCATAGAGCTTACCACAAAAGCATTCAAGAAAGATACTAGTGTGATTGGCCTATCCTCAGGATTTAGGGATCTTGACGCGAAATTAGGAGGATTTCATTCTTCTGATTTAATCATAATTGCTGGAAGACCATCTATGGGAAAAACAGCATTAGCAACAAATATGGCATTTAATATTGCAAAAGAGGCTCATAATAATAATGATATGAATTCAAGTGTTTTGTTCTTTTCACTTGAAATGTCATCAGAGCAACTAGCGAGAAGAATTTTATCTGAAGAGGCAAGGATAAGTTCTAATGATATGAGAAAAGGTGATTTATCAGAAAATGATTTAGATAGTTTAGTATCAGTATCAAAAAAAATATTGGAGATACCTTTATTCATTGACGACACACCTGCAATAAATATTGGAACACTTGCTTCAAGGGCAAGAAGGCTAAAGCGAAAAAACGGTCTTGGTGCAATCGTGATTGATTATTTACAATTAGTGAGGCCAAGTAAGATATCAAGAAATGAGTCACGAGTTCTTGAACTATCAGAAATAACTCAAGGCCTCAAGGCTCTTGCAAAAGAAATGAATATTCCTGTTATAGCATTGTCACAATTATCCAGACAGGTTGAGCAAAGAGAAGATAAGAAGCCTTTATTATCAGATCTAAGAGAGTCAGGTTCCATCGAGCAGGACTCAGATGTAGTAATGTTTATTTATAGGGAAGAATATTATCTAGAAAAAAGTGAGCCTGCACTTGGGACCGCTGATTATATTGAATGGCAGCAAAAAATGGATGAAATTCATGGTCAAGCTGAACTTCTTATATCGAAACAAAGACATGGACCAACGGGAAATATAAGACTAAGCTTTGAAAGTAAGTTTACAAAGTTTGGGAACTTTATTAGCAAAGATCACTCAAACAATTATGAGTAAAGTCTTTCAAAATGAAGAATGTTGATCAAAATAGTTTTTTAGATATTGACTTAAAAGCCTTAGGTGACAATTACTTAAAAATCAAAAAAAAAGTAAAGAGAAATTGTATAGTTGCATCAACTGTAAAATCAAATGCGTATGGTCTTGGAGTTAAAAAAGTTTTACCTCAACTAATAAGGTTAGAATGTAAGCACTTCTTCGTGGCAACTACAGATGAAGCTTTGGAAATTAGGAAAATAAATAAAAAAGTAGAAGTTTTTATTCTAAATGGCTTAGTTCTAAATAACTTAAATATAATAAGCAAATATAAATTGATACCAGTTATTAATGATTTAAAACAGCTTAGGAAAATCGAGCGCTACCAAAGTAAATTTAATAAAAAAATTAAAATTGCAATTCATTTTGATACTGGCATGTCACGACTTGGTTTAGATAAAAATGAAACAGTCAATCTTGTTAAAAATCAAACAAAATTAATTAAAAATTCAGATCTTGTTCTGATAATGAGTCATTTAGCTTGTGCTGATGATCCAAAAAACAAAAAAAATCTAACTCAATTAAAGGAATTTGATAAGATAAGAATACATTTTCCAAATTGTCTTCACAGCATATCGAACTCTGGAGGGGTGTTGCTGGGAAGAAAATATAATCTTGATATGGTTAGGCCAGGAATATCTCTTTATGGGGGCAACTGTCAAATCAAAGAGAGAAAACATTACAAAAATGTAGTATCTTTAAAGAGTAAATTAATACAAACAAGGGAAATTAATAAAGGGGATACCGTAGGCTATGGAGCTACATTTAAAGCAAAGAAAAAGATGCAAATTGGTACTTTTGCAATTGGTTATGGTGACGGGTTCAGTAGACTCTTTTCAAATAATTGTAGAATTTATTTAAATAATAAACGAATTAATTTGATTGGAAGAGTCTCAATGGACCTAGTAACAGTCGATTTGACAAACTTTATGGACTTAGAACAAATAGCTAATAAAGAGTTTGAATTCATTGGAAATAAGAACCCTATCAATAAAGTGTGTGAAAGCATAAATACAATACCATATGAGATTTTAACAAACCTAGGCAAAAGATACCAAAGAAGATATATTTCATAAGTAATGAAAAAAGTATTTTCGTCAGTTCTTGATAATTATTCAAAATTATCTTTATTGCTACTTGTAGCAATTGCTTTTTTTTTTCTATTTAATTCTGATAATTTTCAACTTGACGCATCTTCTGATACTCTCATCTTAGAACAAGATGATGATTTAAAAAGATATCAAGAATTAATCAAGGACTATGATTCAAGTGACTTTTTAATTGTTACATTCACTTCAAAACAGAAATTCATTAAAAAACAAAATCTTGATTTCTTAAATGCTTTTATTACAGAAATTGAAAAGCTTCCCTTTGTTGACTCAACTCAATCAATTTTTGACGCGCCATTATTAGAGATTAATAATCAATCTTTATCAGATCTAGCAAATGAAATAATTACAATTAAATCACCACAGGTAAATATCGCTGATGCTGAGATAGAATTGCTTAATAGTCCAATTTTCAAAAACTTAATCATTAGTGAAGATGCAACAACTACAGGTCTGCTAATTAATCTAAAAAAAAATCTTAATTTCGATGCAATAGTAAATGAAAGAATAAGACTAAATGAGCTAGTTAAAAAAAATGATGCTGAGCTTGAACTTTTATCTCAACTAGACTTCAAGTATGAAATTGAAAAAAAGAAACAGGATATAAAGAGAGAAAATAATATTTTAATTATCAGATCAATTATTGAGCAATTCGAAGGTAAGAATATTAAAATCCATCTAGGTGGAGTTTCAATGATCGCAAATGATACTATCGCATTCGTTAAAAATGATATTATTATTTTCGGGATTGGAGCCTTTATTTTTATATTAATTGTGCTCTATCTTGTTTTTAGAAGCCCTTTGTGGATGATTGCATGTATAGCTAATTGCATATTTATTTTAATTTCTATGATCGGGTCTATTTCGCTACTTGGATGGAAGGTAACAGTTATTTCATCAAATTTTATCATGCTTGTTTTGATCTTATCTTTATCAATGACCGTACATATAGTTGTAAGATACCGACAAATAAGTTTAGAGAAGGAAAAATCTACAATAAATCAAAATATTATACTTGCACTAGGAAAAATGTATAAGCCTTGTCTATTTGCAGCTCTAACAACTATTTTTGCATTTGCATCGCTTTACACAAGTGGAATTAAACCAGTTATGGATTTTGGCCTTATGATGTGCATGGGTCTAACTATCACATATGTATCCAGTTTTATTTTCTTACCAATTTTAATATCAGTCTTAAATTTAAAAAGTACCGCTCAATTGGATGAAAATAGTAGTAAGGACGTATTTTCTATCTTATCGATCAAATTCCCAGTATTGACATTATTATTTTTTACATCTTTGTTTGCTATTGGCGTATATGGAGCAAGTACCCTTAAAGTAGAAAATAGTTTTGTTAATTACTTTAAAGAAGATACTGAAATATACAAAGGAATGAAATTAATTGATGAACAATTGGGTGGAACTACTCCATTGGATATTATTATTCAATTCAAAGATGGGTCAAATGATGATTTCTCTTTTGAAGAGGAGGATTTAATGGATTTTGGCATTGATTATGATCCTTCAGATTACTGGTTTACTAAAGAAAAAATTGACAATGTTAAGAGTATTCATGACTATCTAGAAACGTACGATTTCGTAGGTAAAGTACTTTCATTGGCATCCATTATAAGAACTGCTGAAAAACTTAATTTAAATGAAGAATTTGATACTCTTGAACTCTCAGTTTTATACAAAAAATTACCACAAGATATTAAAGATCAAATTTTAAAACCATATGTGTTGATTGATAAAAATCAAGCAAGAATATCTCTGCGGGTAATCGACACTCACCCAGAGTTAAAAAGGGCAGATTTTGTTAATAAACTTAAAGAACATATGGAATCAAATTATAACAATAAAAATATTGAGGTAAGTCTTACTGGCATACTAATTCTTTACAATAACATGTTGCAAAGTCTGTTTGACTCTCAAATAAAATCTTTAGGAATTGTTTTAATGGGAATATTTATAATATTAATTATTTTATTTCGATCCTATAAAATAGCTTTAGCTGCTTTAATACCAAATTTAGTAGCCTGTTTTGTTATATTGGGAACTATGGGCTTGTTAAAAATACCCCTAGATTTAATGACAATTACGATTGCCTCTATTACGATTGGGATAGCGGTAGATAATTGCATACATTATGTTTATAGGTATCGTGAATATTTTGCGATAACTGGATCACACGCAGATGCGGTCAATAATTGCCAGAAAACAGTTAGCACTGCAATCAAAAATACTTCAATAACTATTATGGCAGGTTTCTCAATTTTGGTATTTTCTAATTTTTACCCTACAATATACTTCGGAGCATTTACAGCGCTTGCAATGTTTATTGCTTTAGTAGGAAGTCTTACTATATTACCCATATTACTTGGGTATTTTAATAAAAATTCATTAGATGAGCGATCTTAATTATTCTCAATTTCTTAATGCTTTTGATATTACTTTCCTAATCATTTGCCTCATATCAATTTTTTTTGGTATTAAAAATGGATTATTAAAAAGTTTTTGTAATTTAATTAAATGGGTACTAATATTTTTTATACTTAAAAATTGTTTTGTCTTATTAAGGCCAGTTGCAGATCAATATATTACTAATGAAACTTTATCTGATGTTACAATATTTCTAATTACCCTCATAACCTCATATATTTTTATTTCATTCATACTGAGACTTTTCATCGGTTTTTTACAACCTAAAAAAAAAGGAGTTGTAGATATGGGACTTGGAGGAGTCCTAGGCATTTTCAGGGGATATATTATAGTTGTCATAACTTTATTTTTTGTGAATCAAAATATATCCTTAAGTCTATTAGATGACTTTATGGATAACAGCTCATTTTCTGAAGTGGTAAATATTGGAATAGATTTCTTTGAACATATACCAAGAAATTTAGATGAAATAGGCATATAAACATGAGAACTCTAAATTGTCTTATTACGGGCGCCTCATCTGGAATTGGATCTAGTGTTGCTCAGGAGCTGTCAAAGTCGGTTAAACACATATATCTTGTGTCACGCAATACATCTAAATTAGAAGAAATAAATGATAAAATAATTTCAAATGGATGTAAATGTACAGTTGTTCCAATTGATTTATGTAAGCCTAATGTAATAGAAAATCTTTCTGAAGAAATTTTCAAAAAAGATAAATTTTTAGATATTATTGTCTCATCTGCGGGTCAAATTACTAAGCTATCTCCTGTAGAGTCAATTGATTTAAATGAATTAAATGACATTATCAATTTAAACTATATTTCTAATTTTAGAATTATGAAACATTTTCATCCTTTACTGAAAAATTCTAAAAAATCTAACTTTGTTATTATTTCTTCAATTAAAACTGAAATGAAGTCGCAATATTGGGGTATTTATCAACCAATCATGACAGCATTAAATGAACTACTCTTAAGTTTCGCCAATGAGAATAAGGGCACTTCTATAAATGCTAATATTATCTATCCAGGTGCAGTAAACACTAAATTTAGAGAAAGTATCATGCCAGGTGAGAATAAAAAGCAAATAAAAGATCCAGTTGACGTTGCAAGCGCGATTGTAAAATTCTTGCTATCAAATGAAAGAAGCGGTGAGATTATTCAGCTTTAGTCTGAATAAGGATTGCTGGAACTTATGAATTGATAAGAAATAGGCACTCCTTTTATTTTAAAAAAATCCCTAAATGCATTATCAAAGAATCTTTGAAATATAAGAGGCGCTTTCTTTTTGGAATTAATAAAAACTTTAAAAAGTGGAGAGCCAGTCTTTATTTGCACAATGTACTTTGGCTTAATTTCTCTTTTTTTAATTTTTGGATATTTTGATTGCTTATTTAAATAATTAAGGAATTTATTTAAATTAGTTTTTGTGATTTCAATGCGTATAAGTTTATTTTTGTTTATAATTTGTTTTACAAAATTTTTAATTCTAATATTTTTTTTTGCAGAAATGAAATCTGTGTTTATCATTTGATATTGACTATAATTATTGCATAAATATTTTTCTATCTTAGTTTTAAATTTCTTTCCCTCATCAATAAGATCCATCTTATTAAATAAAAAAAATACTATCTTTTTTTTTGTTATTGCCAAATCAGCTAACCTAAAATCTTGCTTGGTAATGCTTTCAACAGAATCTATGAGTAAAATTACTACGTCAACCTTGTCAATAAGTGTTATAACTTCCTTGTTTCTATTCTTTTCGTCCAGATCATATATCTTACTTTTTCGTCTCAGTCCTGGAGTGTCAAAAATTGTAAAATTGTAATTATACAACGTAAATTTATCTTTAAATAAATTCTTTGTAAGTCCGTATTCATCACCTACTGGAGAAATACTTTCTTCAAGTAAACAGTTAAATAGAGTTGATTTACCTGAATTTGGTTTGCCAATAATACAAAAATTTATTTTATTCAAAGTGGAAGACATTGGAATTTTCATCCATTATAAATACTGCATTACTCAATATTACTGGGGGCAATATAATGCCTTTTACACCTAAACTATCAGTTGACAATATTTCACCTGTCATTGGTGATACAATTTTTAACTCGCCAAAGTAAGAAATATTATATAATAAATTATTAATTAAATATGGTCCTAGCCACAAATTCAAATCCTTTGCTTTTTGACCTTTTTTAAATTTATTGAGTTCTGTAATCCAAAAAACTTCACCAGTATTTTTATTTAAACAAATAAGTTTTCCATCTTCATCAATGACATATATTTGACCTCCTGAAATAGTTGGAGTTCTGTATCCTGACATGTCTATTGCCCAATTCCTTCTCCCACTAATAGCATTTGTCGATATCAATTTGCCGTTAGTGCTAACAGAAAAAATTGAATTACTTGATAAGACTGGACTAGCTGAAATATCTTTAATATCGAAATTACTCAATAATGAGATTTTTGAAACATTTTCTGACCACAGGGGTCTTCCAGTGTCATTAGTAAAGGCAACTAGTTCACCATTGCTAAAAGGAGCTATAATTACGTTCTCGAAGGCTATTGGAGAGGCTGTTATGAGACTCTTCTTGTCTTCAGCCACTGTTTGAAATGACCACTCAATGTCACCAGTTTCTAAAGAAAGTGAAAATAACCGATTATCAGATGATATAAATAAAATCTGATTTCTATAAATTAGCGGTGGGGATAATATGGGAAATTCAATTTTCTTCTCCCATATTTTATTTCCATCACTAGAGTCAACAAGCAAAATCTGCCCGTAAGCATCAACTAGCACTATTTTATTATCAAAATAAGCAAGTCCGCCTCTTATTACTTCATAATTTTTATTGGAATCAATTTTAATATCAATTGAAAATATTTTTTCATTATTTTTATGATTTTTACATTCTAAGAAGCCTTTCGGCAAAACGTAGCAAATCAAATCATTAAAATAAATTGGCTGGATTATGTTAAGGACTCCTCTTGTTCCAGAAACAATCTTTGTCTTATTTTTTATAGCAGATAAAGAGAATATATTATTCAAATTATTTCCAGGATTTTGAAAATGCTGCGACCAATATTTTACTTCTTTTGGAGGATCTATTCTTATATCTTCTATATTTAAACCTATTGTTTCTGATATCTCTGCATCATAGGCCAATATAGAAAAGCTATTAGCATTTTTCTCAATTATTTCTTTTTTTGTGCAACTAAATATTACAAATGTTGATAGTAAAATAATATATAAAACATTTCTCATACTATTTAATTGTGTCTAAAAATTTAGTTGCCCTAATAACAATATCTCTTGGAGTATTTGCATCATTAATTAGTTCATCAAATTTTTCTTTGGATATTTGAATTTTACCTGCTAATAAATTTTTAATAGCAATAATTTCCTTAAAAAGAAATTTAAAAGAACTATTTTCTAATTTATTACTGTCAATATATATATTTATTTCATCCATTGTCATGTCATTTAAATTACTCATTAAATAAAAATAGATAGCCAGGTCAGTTATGATGTCTCCTGTTTTGTCTTCATTGATTATTTCTAAAAGCTTGTTTTTGCTTTCTTGTATTTTTCCATTTTTCATTAATAGAGTTGCAATTTTAATTTGCGCAATACCTGAAATAAGTAATTGATTTGAACTTTTTATTTCACCTAGGTTTTCAATCGTTTGATTAAGATCTACTAAATCTGAAGTACCAAGATATTTCTCTACTTCTTCCTCATAAAATGACTGATTTACCGACTTGTTAATTTGATAGCCAAGTACCGAACCAATTAATAAGATTAGTCCACCAATTAAATATACACGGTAACGTCTCCACAAATTTATTAGACGATCCTGTCTCAATTCTTCATCAACTTGCCTTAAAATATCTGACATTAATCTTCATCACCTTTTCTAACAATTTGAGGATTCATATCATAAGTATGCTCCTTACTTGGAAACTCTCTATTTCTCACCTCGCCAGCATATTGTTGTGCTGCCTTTTTTATTATGCTTTCTAAATCTGCATATTTTTTTACAAACTTAGGGGCAATGTCAGTTAAGCCTAACATATCTTCTGTTACTAATACTTGGCCATCGCAATTAGGAGAGGCGCCTATACCAATCGTTGGTATCGATAATTTTGATGTGATCTCTGCAGCTAATGGTTCAGCCATACCTTCTAACACTACTGAAAATGCCCCAGCTTCTTCTATTGCAATTGCATCATCAATATACTTGCCCCAATCAAATTTATTTCTTCCTTTGACTTTATAGCCACCATCTATGAGTACACTTTGAGGCTGAAGACCAATATGTCCCATTACTGGGATTGAACGATCAGTTAAATATTTTACTGTTTCAAACATATTTTTTCCACCCTCAAGCTTTACTCCATTGCAGTTTGTTTCCTTCATTACTTTAGCAGCATTCATAAAAGCTTTGTCAACTGACTCTTCATAAGTGCCAAACGGCATATCAACTATAATGCACGACTGTTTTGTTGCATTAACAACAGATTTTGAATGCTCTATCATTTGAAAGAGGGTTACTGGCAATGTATTTTGATAGTCATATAGAACCATTCCAAGTGAGTCGCCTACTAATAAAAGATCACCGCAGCTATCAATAGATCTTGCAATCGGTGAAGTGTATGCCGTTAAGCAAACAATAGGGGTTTTTCCCTTTTGTTTTTTGATATCAATTACAGATTTACGTTTCATCCAGCGGTTTATACTTTAGAAATAGAAAAATTTCTATAAAAAGCTTAAAAACTGGCTATTTTCGCCTAACATTAGGGATTACTTCTTCTTGATAACCTTCATTGAAAGATTCAGAATCTCCATAAATTTCATCTTCAAACCACTTAATAAACTCATCTGACTTAATCCCTTTCCAATATTTCCATGATGATTGTGCTATGGGTGCCTTCATGACTCCAAGCTTCAGCATGTGCATCCTCATTTTTAAATGAGATTCATCGACAAACCCTTTGTCAACTTTTTCATAGGTATCAAATATATCTACCAACAAAGTGTTTATAAAAATAGCAACGCGCCATTTATCCGAGTCGTCTAAGTCGCCTGTAGCCCAATCCTTTGCTAAAAAATTACTAAACTCCTTATCTTTAGCTGTATTAAAATATCTTTCATACATTCGTTGTGTTAGGGAATGTCCAAATTGAGCTTTAGTAATTTCGTTTTGTTGATGAATTTGTAAACCTAAATATATTACAGAAACCAGCACACCAAATGCTGCTACCATTTGGACAATAAGGAGAATAGTTTCTGTATTCATTAGGCTATTAAAGTTTTAGTTGTAGCAAATGCCTCTAAGGCTTTTTGACGGGAAGAACCAATTTCAACAATAGGTAGTGGATAATTTTCGCCAAGCTTTATGCCTGCAGATTTTAAAACATCACTAGGAGCTTCCCAAGGGTTAAATAAAAATTTATCTGGTATATCGCTCAGAACAGGCAGATATTTTCTTGTATATTTTCCATCAGGATCAAATTTCTGCCCCTGTGTTATAGGGTTAAAAATTCTAAAATATGGGGCAGCATCTGCTCCTGAACCAGCAATCCATTGCCATCCTGCACTATTACTAGCTAAATCTGCATCAATTAAGCAATCCCAAAACCATCTTTCTCCATGATGCCAATGTAAGAGTAAATTTTTTACAAGAAATGACCCCACTACCATTCTTAGTCTATTATGCATGTAGCCTGTTTGCCATAATTCTTGCATACCTGCATCTACAATCGGATAGCCAGTTAGTCCTTTTTGCCATTTCTTTAATTTATCTTTGTCATTATCCCATGGGAAATTATCAAACTTTTTTTGTAAATTTTCTTTTGGAAGAAAAGGAAAATGAAAAAGTAAATTAAAGGAAAACTCTCGCCAACCTAATTCACTCAAAAAGTGATCTAAGTCTTTTTTGATACCGAGTTTTCCCTCTTTTGTTTTCGCTCTATACCATACTTGGTTTGGTGATACTTCGCCAAAATGTAAATGCGGTGAAAGTTGTGAAACGTTCTTATTGGATGGAAAATTTCTCCCTTCTTTATAATTATTTAATCCATTTGAAATGAACTCATCAATCTTATTAAGTGCTCCTTCTTCTCCAGGTGACCAAAGAGAAGTCATTTTATTATACCAATTATGCTTAGGCATTAGCTCCAGGTCTTCTATATTTAAATCATGATTATCAATTGATATTAAATTAGATAGATTAGGCGCTGGTAGTGGCATTCGAGGCTTATCAGAATTTAGACACCCTTTTCGATAGTATGGAGTAAATACTTTGTAGGGAGTGCCATCTTTTTTCGCTATATTCCATGGCTCCCATAAAAGCGATCCGTTAAAAGTATCTACAATTATATCTTTCTCATTGAAATATTTTTTTATTTTTTTGTCTCGTTTGATTCTCCAAGGTTCATAACATCGATTCCAGAATATATTTGAAACTTCAAATTGTTTATTAATTTCATCAAGAATATCTATTGGATTACCTTTAAAAAAACAGAGTTTATTTTTTAATGACTTATTTAATTTCGTTAATGAATGGTGCAGCCACCACTTGCTTGCAGAACCATTTATGTGTTCCTTTGAATTTACGCTATCAAATATAAATATTGGCAGGGTCTTACCCTCCTCTAGTGACTTTGATAGAGCAGGATTGTCAGCTAACCTCAAGTCTTGCCTGAACCACATTACATTTATATTTTTTTTAGATGTCATAATTATTATATATATAACTTAATTATATCTAGTTTCCATAGATTTGAACTATTAGTCTTGAGTATTATAGTGAATATTCGAAATTCTGTGTTGTTGGATTATGTCCTAAGAGTTTAGCGCCATTTCTAATGTGATAATGAGTGGCTATGGGTGTCAATGGGGATAGAGTAACAATCCTTTTATAGCCCATCTCCTTTCCAAATTTTAAAGCCTCCTCCATAATTTTTCTACCCGCCCCTTTTTTTCTAGACCATACAGTATAAGCAATAATTGTATCAGCATTTTGCTCGTAGACTGCTAGTCGGCTCATTAAATCTAATTCTCTTACTGAATGAGGAACATCTTTAGTAAATGCTAAACACATAATACCCTCAATTTCATTGTTATATTCTAAACCATAAATTTTTCTATCATGTGCGGTTCTCCAATCGAGATCAAGCTCTGGTCTTACTGGATCCTCAGATACATCTATATTATCTAATTCAATAAATTTTGCTGTTTTAATCCAGGTAAAATCTGTAAAATTTAATTTAAATATTGATTTTAAAAATTTAAAAATTTTATAAAAAAAGTTTTTCATTGCCTTATTATAGTTAAATTCTATTTAATTTTTAGGTTAGATTTTAGCTAAGTTGTTATGTTATTCCCACTCAATAGTGCCAGTTTGTAGAAGCCTTGTGTAGCAATGCTCACATAGGTTATTTTTAAAGTGTGTAAGTTTTGTGTAAGTTTTCATTTTCTTTTTAATGAAATTATTAATGGAAATAATGTTGCAAATATATTGTTAATCTCTATTTTCACAATATGATTGCTTGAAATATTCTCTACATTCACTGTAATCTGAATTCCATATTTTTTTTCCGGCATCAGTAGAACCAGCCCAAATTAAAAAAGCGAAAACAGCAATAGATACAATAACAATTATAAGCTTCTGGTTTGGATCTTCCTTTTTATAGATACGGGGATCTTTGAAGTCTTTTTCAAAGTATTTTACTGATCCATCATCAACTGGAGCACCACACTTTGGACATGTCTCTGCTCGTTTTGAAACTTGATGACCGCAATCTATACATTCAATTAAATTGGACATTTCTAAATCTACAATTATTCCTTAAAAATTCAAACTAATCAAAATTAGTAAGAGTAAAATTGAGATCAAATCGTTTTAAATAATGTTTGATCTTAAGTCATTGATTTTATTATATTTTTAATTTATTCCCACTCAATAGTGCCAGGAGGCTTGGAAGTAGTATCGTAAATGACGCGATTAATCCCTTTTACTTCATTTATAATACGAGTTGATACTTTACTTAAAAATTCACCACTAAAAGGGTAAAAATCAGCAGTCATTCCGTCAACAGAGGTAACAGCCCTCAAGCCACAAACAAACTCATATGACCTTTGGTCACCCATTACACCAACGGTTCGAACAGGTAATAAAACTGCAAAAGCCTGCCAAATTTCTTTATATAAATTAGCTGCCTTAATCTCATCAATATATATTTTATCTGCCTGTTGTAACATCTGTACTTTTTCTTTTGTAATATCACTTAATACTCGAATTCCTAATCCAGGACCTGGAAACGGATGTCGTTGTATAAATTCTTTGGGTAATTTTAGTTCTTTGCCAAGTCTACGAACTTCATCCTTAAATAACTCCTGAAGAGGCTCCACAAGGTCTAGCTTCATTACTCTAGGCAAACCTCCAACATTATGATGTGACTTGATAACTGAGGTTGGCCCTCCATGAAAACTTTGACTTTCTATTATGTCTGGGTAGATTGTACCTTGAGCTAAAAATTTTGCTTTAGAGATTTTTTTGGACTCGGTATCGAATATATTTATGAATAAGTTTCCGATAATTTTACGTTTTTTTTCTGGATCAGATACTCCTTTAAGGGAAGTGAAGAATCTATTCTTGGCATTCACTGTAATAAGCTTTGATTTAAAATGCTTTTTGAACAAAGTTTGAACCTCCTCAGTTTCATTCAATCTCATTAAACCTGTATCCACATAGATGCATGTTAATTGTTTATTAATTGCTTTTGAAATTATTGCCGCAGTAACCATACTGTCCACTCCTCCTGATAAACCACAAATGACATGATTTTTTCCAACCTTGGTCTTTATTTTAGCGACTTGTGTTTTAAGATAGTTTTGCATACTCCATATTGGTTTAGTTTTACAAATATTAATTATGAAGTTATTAATTATTTTTTCACCTTGATGTGTGTGAACCACTTCAGGATGAAATTGTAGACCATAAATATTTAGTTTTTTGTTTTCTATTCCTGCAAATTTAGAGTTCTTACTTTTTGCAATGGTCCTAAAATCATTAGGTAACTTGATTGCTTTGTCTCCATGACTCATCCATACATAATGTTGCTTCTTTTTTAACCTAATATTTTGAAAGAGCTTACTTTTATTGGTGTGCGTAATTAATGTTTTGCCAAATTCACGTTCATTTGATATTTCAACCTTGCCTCCAAGTTGATGCACTATTAGTTGCATTCCGTAACAAATTCCTAGTATTGGAATATTTAACGAAAAGATTTTCTGATCAATTTTTGGTGTACGTGACTTATGAACACTTGCGGGCCCACCGGAAAATATGATTCCAGTTGGTTTCATATTTTTGATTTTACTCAAAAGATTGGTGTTGCTTACAATCTCACAGTAAACGCTGGCCTCTCGAACCCTTCTTGCAATTAATTGGGTAACCTGAGAGCCAAAGTCTACAATATAAATCATACTACTCAGCCAGTAATTTTAGATTATCAATTTCTTCACAGTCATTCTCACAAAGGATTTCTAAATTAGATATGAATTCAGCATAATCTTCTATATTACCCAATCCATATGCTGTCTTTCCTAAAAGAAAATTAAGCTCTAAACTATGCGGTACTAAGGTAAACGCAATATTATAATATTTATGAGCGGTGTTTAAATCGTCTAGTCTTTCATAAGATTTTCCAAGTAAAATAAATGAATCAGACGATTTGGGATTAAAAACAATTTCCTTTTCTAAATATTTAATGGCTGTTTTGTATTTAGTTTCGTCGAAATTTTTTAGAGCATTATCGTAAAAATTTGACGCTGACCAAGAATGCGATGAGTTTAAAAAAAGAGTTAAAATTATAAAATATTTCATCAACTTAAATATTGGTTGGATAATTTGGTGACTCACGAGTAATATCAACATCATGCACATGACTTTCTTTCAGTCCTGCTCCTGTGATTTCAATAAACTGAACATTCTTCTTAAATTGCATTATATCTTTAGAGCCTGTGTAGCCCATTGATGCTTTGAGGCCGCCAACAAGCTGATATATTATTGGAGATATTGGACCTTTGTATGGAACTCTTCCCTCAATTCCTTCAGGTACATGTTTATTACTTTCTGTTATTTCCTCCTGAAAATATCTATCTGCTGACCCCCTAGCCATTGCACCCAGTGAACCCATTCCGCGATACGATTTATAACTCCTGCCTTTAAATAAGTATACTTCACCTGGTGACTCGTCAGTTCCTGCAAATAATGAACCGATCATCACCGCGTTAGCTCCGGCACCTATTGCCTTTGCTATATCTCCAGAATATTTAATACCTCCATCAGCAATGACTGGAATACTTTTTTTAATTGCTATTTCTGCGCAATCTAAAATTGCTGAAAATTGAGGTACACCTATTCCTGCAACCACTCTAGTAGTACAAATTGAGCCTGGGCCTATACCAACTTTTATACAATCTGCGCCTTTATCAATTAATTCTTCTGTGGCTTCTTTTGTAGCTACATTTCCAACAACTACGTCAATTGAAAAATGAGATTTTACTTCTTTAAGAGTAGAAATAACTTTTTCCGAGTGGCCGTGCGCAGTATCTATTACTAATACATCCACACCTGCATCAACTAAGTGTTCAGCTCTACTAATTGCTTCAGTTCCAACGCCTATTGCAGCACCTACAATTAGTCTTCCTTTAGCATCCTTCGATGCATGTGGATTTAATTGACTTTTTTCAATATCTTTAACTGTAATTAAACCAATGCACTTTCTATTGTCGTCAACAACGATTAATTTTTCGATTCTATGGGCATGTAGTAGTTTTTGGGCATCATCACTAGAAATTCCTTCTTTTACGGTAATCAAATTTTCACTTGTCATTAGCTCACTAATTTTTTGTGACATATTGGTTGCAAAACGAACATCTCTATTTGTTAAAATGCCAAGCAATTTATCATTACTATCAACTACGGGGACACCAGAAATCTGATGCTCTTTCATTAGATCTAAAGCATCTGAAAGAGTAGCCTCAGGTGATATAGTTACCGGATCAATGACCATGCCAGTTTCAAACTTTTTCACTTTTGCTACGTTCTGTGCTTGATCTTCTATCAACATGTTTTTATGAAGTATTCCTAAACCTCCAGATTGAGCTATAGCAATAGCTAATTTATATTCTGTAACAGTATCCATGGCTGAAGAAATTAATGGTATACCAAGATTAATATTTGAAGTTATAGCTACATTTGATTGGACTTCAGTTGGAAGAATAGACGAGCGTGCAGGCTTTATAAGGACATCATCAAATGAAAGAGATTTATGAATAGTGGAGCGCTCCATCTCTGATGTTTAAATGATTTAACAAATTCTGTCAATCAAGGTGTTATTTTTTTCTAAGACAAACTAAGTACATTTCACTTGAATTTTTCCTACTTGATTTTGGCTTGAATGATGTAACCTTATAAAAGTTCCTCTTACATATAGTAAGAATGTCTGAAATATCACCTGATCTGAAATACTTAGCTATAAAATGCCCATCAGCATTAAGATTCTGAAGTGAATAACTTAAGGCATTTTCAACCAAATCTCTAGAAAGAAGGAAATCAGAAACTTTATTCCCTGATAAATTTGGCGAAATATCAGAGAGTACTAGATCGAATTTACCAATGATGTTAGAGATTTTTTCAAATTCGAGAGATAAAAAATCTGTTTGGTAAAAAGTAATGCCCTTAATTTCTGACATTTCCAAAATATCTATAGCAATTATTGAATTCAGACCTTTCCCTCGATTTTTAAGCACTTGACACCAACTTCCAGGAGCTGAACCAAGATCAATTACATTTTTGGCCTCATCTAATATTTTATATTTATCAATGATTTCGATTAACTTGTAAGCAGCCCTTGACCTGTAATTATCACTAATAGACTTTTGCACAAACTCATCATCTACATGCCTTTTGAGCCATTTCTTACTTTTATCCTTAAAAGATTTATTTTTAATTTTCATAATATTGTTTTTTTTCAATTATTTAACAATTTTTGTATTTTACTTGAAAAATAGGCAAATACTACTATATCACATTGATATAGGTATTGATTATATATATCAACCTGATATAGATACTTTTTTTCAAAGGACGTTTATATGAAATATTTTAAATATTTAGCAACAGTAGTAGCTTTATTGTCAAGCAATAATGCTGGCGCATTAAGCCTAAATGATGCAATAAGTGAGTCTTTAGCTAATAACTTACTTCTTAAAATGGAGGCTAATAATGTAGATATTGCTGAAGAGGATTATTTTCAATCTAAATCAAATTATTTTCCATCTATTAGTCTTAATGCAAATATATCTGAAAACGAATACTTAAATATTAAAACGCAATCTGGAATTAGTGCTACTGAATATGAGTTAACCCCAAGTAGTAAGTCAATTATTTTATCCCAAAATCTTTTTAGTGGTTTCAATCGGTTTTACAATTCAGTTTCAACAAAAGAATCTCTAAACTTAAAAATACTTAATCAGCAAAAAGTTACTCAAGATATAATTTTAGAAACAATTGAAGCTTACTATAATGTCCTTGTTGCTGAAAAATCGCTTCGATCATACAAGGATAACCTTGAGTCTGTTTCAGAGAGATCAAATGCAACAATAAAAGAATATGAGGTTGGCCTTGCATCAAAAACTGATGTAGCTCAGGCTGAAGCTTACTTAAATATTGCAAAGATTGATTTATTAGATTCGGAAATAATTCTAAAAAATTTAAAAAACTCATTCTTTGATTTAGTTGGTGTTGAAGCCATTAATTTAATTTTTTCAGAAATTAATGTTGATATCCCGAACTCATATGAAGAGTTTAAAGATATTTTAATATTAAATAATTACTCAATTAGAATGGCAGAAGTAAATATGAAAATAATGAATGCTAATGTAGGAGTTGCCCGTTCGGCTTATTACCCCCAACTTAATCTTACTGCCACTAAATCTGAGTTAGATGAATTTTCATCAGAGGTAGATGAATTGACCAATGAAGAAGTCAAAGCTACCCTTAATTGGCCAATTTTTACTGCTGGTAAATCGTTGTCTAATGTTCGCAAAGCAAAGGAACTTAAAAATTCACAATTAATTCTTTTGCAAAAAACACAAAATGAAACAGTAATCCTTTCTGAAAATATTTGGGATAAATATAAAATTTCAGAGCAAACCATTAAAGCTGCAGAACTGAATTATAACGCCAATAAAACTGCGTACAAAGGTACTGTGATTGAGCAAGAAGTTGGTGAAAGAAGTGTACTTGATGTTTTAATTGCAAGACAAGCGTTGCTTAACTCAGAAATCAATTATTTTAATAAACAAAAAGATAGAGAAATAGTAAAAACTCAAATTATGTATCTAGCTGGGATACTTAGTTTAGAAAATTTAGAGGTAAATTAAAGTGCAAAAAGAAACTCTTTGTTTAGGTCTCTTATCACTTGGTCCAAGATCTGGATATGAAATAAAACAAATGTTTGAAGGTCCTCTTTCAGATTTCTACAGTTTAAGTTTTGGAACAATTTATCCCACATTAAATAATCTACAATCTAATAAATATGTTTCTTGCAAACAGCACACACAAAGTAAAAAACCAGACAAAAAAGTTTATACAATCACAAAAAAAGGATTAGAGCTGATGAAGTCTAATTTACTAAGTGATGCTGCAGAATATATAAGATCAGGGAATTTTGGCGATCAGATAAAATCTGAATTTTTTTTATTGATATTATTCTCCAAATATCTCCCAAATGAAATGTTAGACACTGTAATGAATGAGAGAGTTCTATATTTAAAACAGAAGCTTGAACAATTTAAATATGATGGCCCTATCCCCGATGAACTTGCTGCTTTAAGAAATGAAAAATCAATTAAATTTATTAGAGGTTTAGCATCAACACTTTTTGAAACGGGAATTGGGTACGTTGAGAAGAATAGACATCTATTAAAGGAATAAATTAAACATTATCGAGGTTAAATATGAGATTTTTATTAAGTAATTACATGATAGCTTTTTACATCCTTGCAGGTGTACTTCTGTGGATTTTATCAGGAGTTCTAAGTGGAGATAATGATATTGAAGTTGTTGAAAATATTGAGAAATCTATCGAAGTAGATGAATCAGTATCTGTGAGAGTAATGGAGACTAGTTCTGAGAAAAAAGTTTTTTATCTAACTATTAGAGGCAAAACTGAAGCAAATAAAAAAATTAATCTAAATCCAAAAACTTCTTCAAATGTTATTTTTACTTCTAAAAAGGGTGACTATGTCAAAAGAAATGATTTAGTTTGCAGTTTGGAAGAAGAAAACAGAGCTGCAATTTTAGATGAAGCGCTCGCTCTTCAAAAACAAGCTAGCCTTCAGTATGACGCAATAAACAAGCTTAAGATTGACGGATATCGTTCAGAAAATGATTTGGCAATGGCTGAGGCGAGACTTAAAGGTGCTGATGCTAAAGTTGAGATGACACAAAATGAATTGAATAATACAAAAATATTAGCCCCTTTTGACGGATACATTGAAGAAGTGCATGTTGAAAAAGGTTCATTAATTGGTCCAAGCTTGCCGTGTGTGACAATTATTCAATTAGATCCAATGAAGGTTGTGGGAGAGGTAACTGAAAAAGAAGTAAGTAAAGTTAAAAAGAAATCAAAAGTAGAAATTGAGCTTCTCAATAACATAATTTTAAAAGGCCAAATTAACTTTGTCGGTAAGAGTGCTTCACCTTTAACAAGAACTTATACAGTTGAAGCTGAAATATCTAACATAGGTGGAGAAATTAGAGAGGGATTAACAGCAGAAATAAAAGTACCAGTGCGCGAAACAACAGCGCATTTAATACCTTCTTATTTATTATCTTTGGATGATAATGGAGAGTTAGGTGTTAAAATCGCAATTGATAACAGAGCAACTTTTAAAAAAATATCTATTATTGAAGACACTCCAGATGGTCTCTGGGTGGAAGGATTACCTGAAATAACAAAGATTATTACAGTCGGCCAAGAATATGTGATTGAGGGACAGGAAATTAATTATTAAATGATCGAGTTTTTTGTAGACAGAAAAAGAACAGCTCTTGCTTTCTTGTTAGTATTTATTGTAGCTGGCATATTTGGGAGAATGAATATTCCTGTTGAGGCTGAACCTGATATTACGATTCCAGTTGTTTATGCTGGAGTTGGACTGCCAGGCGTATCACCGTCCGATTCTGAAAGATTATTAGTACGTCCTTTAGAAGAAGAGTTGAGATCAATAGAGGGTGTAAAAAAACTTCAAGCCTTTGGTTTTGAGGGTTATGCTGCAGCAGTTGTAGAGTTTGAAGCGGCCGAGACAATGTCAAAATCATTAGATAGTGTCAGAGACGCTGTAAATGAAGCTAAATCAAAGTTTCCGGATGACGCTAAAGAGCCAATCGTTCGAGAAGTATCTTTATCTGATGACCCATCAATTATTGTTGCAATTTCTTCAGATATTGCGCAAGAACGAGACCTCTTAAATATTATGCGAGATATCAAGAATGAAATAGAACTTCTTCCAGAAATTTTTGAAGTTGATTTAATTGGCAATAGAGATGAGCAATTAGAGGCAATTCTTAACCGTAATCAAATTGAAAATTATAATATCTCTATTTATGAAATTATAAGAGCTATAAATAATAATAATCAAGCTGTTATGGCCGGTGAAATTGAAACAGGACAGGGACAGTTCTCAGTTGATGTGCCAGGCTTGTTTGAAGATGAAAGTGAAATAAACTCTATACCTATTAGATCCTCTTCTGATGGTGTTGTTCTGTTGTCTGATATTTCTGATGTAAAGAGAAATTTTAAAGAGCGAACTTTCTTTACAAGTATTAATCAAAATCAAAGTATTTGCTTAGGAGTTAAAAAAGCCCGCGGGGCAAACCTAATAAGCACTATTAATAAAGTAGAAAATATTGTGGAAAAATATAAGTCAAAAATTTCTCCTGATATTCGTCTTGGCTATGTATTGAATACTAAAGATACAATGCTTGAACAAGTTAATTCGCTTCAAGGAAATATTATAATGGCTACTATGTTCGTGCTAATTGTAGCTATGATTACATTTGGAATTAGATCTTCCTTAATAGTAGGATCAGGAATCCCAGTATCGATTATTATTGCTATTTTCATCTTATATGCGCTTGGGTTTACATATAATTTCATGGTTATTTTTGGAATGTTGGTAGCTTTAGGGATGTTAATAGATGGTTCAATTGTTGTTGTAGAGTTAGCTGATAGAAAAATGGTAGAAGGATATGATAAGAAAACAGCTTTTATTTATGCTGCAAAACGGATGTTCTGGCCTGTCACTGCATCAGCGGCGACAACGTTAGCTGTTTTTATACCTTTATTTTTCTGGCCCGGAGTTAGTGGGCAGTTCATGAGAGTTCTTCCTCTTACAATATTCATTATCTTAACTGTGGCTTTAATTTATAGTCTTATGATTGTACCTGTAATTGGTAGCATCTTTGGCAAGGCGTCTGAAATGAGTAAAAAAACTGTTCAGTCAATAAGTTCCGAACATGCATACGATCTTACAAAAGTTGAGGGAATTGTCGGGAAATACATTAATTTTTTGACATTGGTCCTTAAAAGACCTTTGCTTATTAGCGGATCAATCATTGCTTTCTCGTTTATTGTTATTTCAACTTATACATCAATAGGTCAGGGTGTTGTTTTGGTGTCTCAAAGTGATCCATTTGCTGGCTTTGGCAAAATCCAAGCACGCGGAAATCTTACAATTGAACAAATTGATCAATTGTCTGAGTCAGTTGAAGATATCGTATTCAATACAAAAGGTATAAAAAATCTATTTCTACAAACAGGTAGATTTAATAATTTCAGAACAGGTGGTAGCAGTTCGGATGATACAATTGCATCTTTTTTCTTTGAATTTACTGATAGAGAAGACAGAGAAAACGGAAGAATTGTAATTGAAAACATGAGAAAAGAATTAGATAAAATCCCGGGTATAAAAACTGAGATAAAAGCGCAAGAAGGCGGTCCGCCCACTGGAAAGGATATTGAAATAAGAGTTCTTGGGCCCAGCAGAAGCTCTACAATGAATATTGCTCAAGATATTCAAACCTATTTGAATACAGTAGATGGCATAGTTAATTTAGAAAGTACGCTTCCAGTGCCGGGTGTTGAATGGGAACTTTTTGTTGATAAGCCGAAAGCTGCAAAGTTTGGTGCAGATATACCTACCATTGGGAATTCGATTGGACTAATAACAAGTGGTCTTACAATTGGGTCCTATCGGCCAAAAGATATTGATGAAGAATTAGATATTGTCCTGAGATACCCAAAAAAGGAAAGATATATTGATGAACTGGAAAATATTTTAATAAATACTGAGTCAGGCATGGTTCCAATTTCAAATTTTGTTGAAAAAAAACCCCAACAAAAAGTAAACTATATAAGAAAATTTGACTCTAAGCATGTTACAATAATTAAAGCTGACGTATCTTCGGAATTTACACCTGAATCAAGATTGAAATTATTTGAAAGGTGGATCAAAGAACAAAGTGTTCCAGCGAATGTAGATATTGAGTTTGGAGGTGATAATGAAGAACAAGTAAATTCACTAAATTTTGTTACACAGGCATTTGTTATTTCAATTATGCTTATGGCGGCATTATTGGTGACCCAATTTAATAATTTTTATCAGATGACGATAATTCTAAGCGCCGTCGTACTCAGTACAGCCGGAGTAATGTTAGGCTTGCTTATATTTGATCAAGTATTCAGTGCACTTTTAACTGGAATTGGAATAGTTTCTTTGGCAGGAATAGTTGTAAACAATAATATAATTCTAATAGACAGCTTTAATGTTATATCTTCTAAGTCTGAGGAAGATGTAAGAACTCGAATAATTAAGGCCTGTGCGCAGAGGTTGCGACCTATCTTTCTTACATCACTAACAACAATGTTAGGCTTGATACCGTTAGCATTGAACTATTCTATCGATCCAATAGCTAGAGATATTGCATACGACTCGAATGCTTCCACATCTTGGGCTCCACTAGCTCAATGTATCATTTATGGTATTTCTTTTTCAGCAATTTTAACATTAGTACTAACACCTTGTCTTTTAGTTTTACCAGATCATATCAAAGATATTATCAAAAAATACAGAAAGCCTTCATTTGCTTAAATGCTAAAAAAAATACTTGATACAATTTTTTTCAGAAAAAAAACAATCAATACTATTTTGGTAGGGATATTTTTAGTAGGTATTCTGTCCTACACTAGTTTTCCAAGGCATGAGTGGCCAAATGTAGACTTAAAATCTGTGTCCGTAATTATTTATTATGATGGAGCATCTTCAACAGATGTGGAGAGATTAATTACAGCGCCGATAGAAAAAGAGATGATGACAATGAAAGATTCAAAGGAAGTTATCTCTATTACGAAAGATGGACTGGTATCATTTTTAATTGCATTTGAATTAGATACGGAAATGCCAAATATTGCAAAAGAAGTGAGAAATAAAATTTTAAACATTGAGGATCTGCCTCAAGGTTATGATCTCAGAGAAGTGGTAGAACACAAATCATCTAATTATCAATTTGTATTAGTTGGTATTCATGGCGACATGGGTTATCGAGAATTAATTAAGATTGCTGAAAAATATGAAGACGAGTTTGAAAAACTATACGATGTTACAGATATTGAGTACAAAGGAAAGAAAGATGAAATAATAGATATAAATGTTAATGCATCCTCAATGGAAAAATATGGATTAGGAATTAATAATGTCCTTGATTCTTTTAAGAAATATAACAACCTTATCTCTGCAGGAAAGATTACAAATAATAATTCTGACTATTCTGTTAAAATTAAGTCTTTATACAAGTCAGCAGAAGAACTTAGTAGGTTGCCTATAAAATCATCATCTAATAAGACAATTTATTTAAGTGATATTGCAAGCGTAAAGCAAACATTTGACAAAAACAAAGACTACGTCAACATAAACGGCAATCCGGGCATATTACTTCAAATAAATAAAAAAGAAAATTCAAGCACTATTACACTATACGATAGCATTAAGAATAAACTCGCTGAATTAGATGGAACAATTAATCCTTTTGCATCAGCTGTACTAATCGCCGATGAATCTAAGGATATTAATGATAGGATTTCAGCGTCTGAGAATACTGTAATAACCGCAGTTATCATTGTCATGACTATAATTGTAGCTATTCTTGGGTGGCGCGTAGGGCTTCTTGTTGGCATTTCCATACCTACCACGTACTTGCTTTCAATTACGATTCTTAATTTCATGGGCATGTCTTATAATTTAATGAGTATAATGGGTCTTGTATTATCTGTTGGACTACTTGTGGATGGTCCAATCGTGATTACTGAATATGCAAGAAGAGAGCAGGAAAAAGGTATTAGGAGATCATTGTCCTACCTCAATGCAGCTCATGATATGTTTTATCCAATATTTGCATCTACATTAACTACTGTTTTAGCATTCTTACCTTTAGCTTTTTGGCCAGACTTTTTCGGTGTATGGATTCGAGTAATACCAAGAACAGTTCTAGTTGTATTATTATGTTCTTTCTTTGTTACAATGATCATAATTCCTGTACTTGGATCATCTTTTGGAATGAAAACTGCAGGAATGGAGACAAAAAAAGATCCTTACGATAATTTGTTTTATGCGTATTATGGAGGAGTCATTAATTATATAATTCTAAATCCAATAAAAGTTTCGCTATTTGGAATTTTTATATTTTCGACAATCGTATTTGGGATAATAAAATCTAATACAGAATATGTTTTTTTTGCTGAGGATAAGGCAAATAGTCTAGAAATTGAGATCTTGGCGAAAGGCAATTTGTCTCCTTCAGAATCAAAAGGTTATTTAGAAGAAACAATTGATGTAATAGTTGGACACCCTCATATCAAGAATTTTTATGGAAATACAATCTATCGAGATAGAATATGGTTATTTGACAATAACCCTACAGATATGGTGGCAGATATTTGGGTAGATTTAATAGACTTTAAAGATAGGCCAGATACTGATTTGGTCATTCAGGACTTAGAAAAAAGATTATCATCAATTCAAGGTTTAAATATTAATGTCAGTGCGAACGATTATAGTGGGTCGCAATGGGCTAAAGATCTCACTATTGAAGTTCAATCGTCTGATTCCACCAAAATTAGACAGTTTGCTGGCATAGTGCTCCAGAAATTAACTACAGATGGGTCGTTTACTGATGAAAATATTAAAAATCCAATTACTGGGATCGAATGGATCTATAATGTCGACTCAAAAGAAACAAAAAAATATGATCTATCAAAAAATATCATTGGCGATAGTATTAAAATTGCTACCTCAGGTCTTACGATAGGCAATATTATTCCTGATAATGCTGAGGACAGAATACCTGTAAAAATATATTTACCTTCTGATGAAAAAACATTCTCATCGATTGAAAAGACCAATATTTCAACATCTCAAGGACTAGTTCCATTATCCAACTTTGTCGATAAGCAAAAAAGAGAGAAAATTTTTACTATTGGAAAGCAACAAGGCATGAGAACACTAGTGATTGATGCGAATATCAAGGATGAATTAAATGCATCGACAGTCAAGCAGGAACTAACAAATTGGGTAGATGAATTGAATTTGCCTTCAAATGTATTTATTAAGTTTGCTGGTGAAGCAGAAGACTCGGCCAGCTCGATGAATTTTTTAATATTAGCATTCTTAGGGGCTTTGGTGGGAATTTTTATAGTATTGATTACCTTGTTTAATAACTTTTATCATACATTTGTAATTTTATTTTCTGTCATTCTATCAATTGGAGGCATATTACTTGGAACCCTATTGCTTGGATTAAAATTCAGCATTGTATTTTCAGGTTTGGGCATCGTTGCTTGCATGGGAATTGTTGTAAATAATAATATAATTTTAATTGACAGTTATCGTAAAGAACTTTTAGAGGATAAAAGCAATGTCTATGAAGCAATTTTAATTGCATGCAAAAATAGAATTAGGCCAATTTTTTTAACTACAATAACAACAATTACTGGGTTACTTCCATCAGCACTTCAAATAAGTTTGGATATTTTTGATAGAACAATTGCATATAAGAGTGAAGAAACATACTTCTTTGTTCTTCTTGCTTGGTCGCTTATTTGGGGTATTGGATTTGCATCTGTTGCCACATTGTTTGTTACGCCGGCTCTTCTTGCATTACCAAAAAGTTTAAACAATATATTTTATAGCAAGACTAAAATACTAAATGATAAGGCCCTGGCAGATTAATGAGGTCTATAGCTGTTTATTGTGGCTCCTCCAATCACATAAATAGTATCTATAAAGATGAAGCTAAAAGACTTGGATCGCTTTTAGCAAAAAATAAAATCAAGCTTGTATATGGTGGCGGCAACATGGGATTAATGGGTATATTGGCCAATAGTGTTCTTGATGGCGGAGGAAATGTATATGGGGTAATTACCGAGCATTTAATCGATATAGAAAAGAAAAATAACAGCCTTAATAATCTTAAGATAGTCAAAACTATGCATGAAAGAAAGATGGAAATGTTTATACAAGCAGACGGTTTTGTTATATTTCCAGGAGGAATTGGAACTTTGGAAGAATTTTTTGAAGTATATTCCTGGAAACAACTTCAACTACATAAAAAGCCTATTTATATTTATAATTTAAATAACTTTTGGGATGGACTCATCAAACTAATAGATCGTCTTATTGATGAGGATTTTGCTGGAGAAAATATGAAAGAAGCATATAAAGTAATCAAAAATCACTCAGAATTAAAAAAAGAATTGGAACTTTGTGAATAAAATTAGAGTTAAAACGCCACTAGTTGAAGTAGATGGCGATGAAATGACAAGAATTATATGGCAGTTTATTAAAAATAAACTCATACTTCCATATCTTGATATAGACCTTGATTATTATGATCTTGGAGTAATAAGCAGGGATAGAACCAATGACAAAATTACAGTCGACTCTGCAAATGCTATAAAAAAATACGGTGTTGGAGTCAAATGTGCCACCATAACACCTGATGAAGACCGAGTAGAGGAATTTAAACTGAAAGAAATGTGGCGTTCACCGAATGGAACTATAAGAAATATACTTGGTGGAACAGTTTTTAGGGAGCCAATTGTTTGCAATAATGTTCCAAGACTTGTGCCTGGATGGACTGATCCAATTGTTGTAGGTAGACACGCTTTTGGAGATCAATACAAAGCAACAGATTTTAAAGTACCTGGCAAAGGGAAGTTAAGTATTAAATGGACTCCAGAGAATCCAAATATAGAACCCATTGAAAAAGAAGTTTATGAATTTCAATCGAGCGGTGTAGCGATGGCAATGTATAATACAGACGAGTCAATCAGAGACTTTGCAAAATCTTGTATGAATTATGCATTAATGCGCGAATGGCCTGTCTATTTATCTACAAAAAATACTATTTTAAAACAATACGATGGTAGGTTTAAAGATCTCTTTCAGGAAGTATATGAAAATGAATTTGCTGAGAAATTTAAATCACTCAATTTAGATTACGAGCACAGATTAATAGATGATATGGTCGCATCTGCATTAAAATGGAATGGAAAATTTGTATGGGCCTGCAAAAACTACGACGGAGATGTACAATCTGATACTGTTGCTCAGGGATTTGGGTCGCTAGGTCTCATGACAAGTGTATTAATGACTCCAGATGGAAAAACAATCGAGGCAGAGGCTGCTCATGGAACAGTCACAAGGCATTACAGACTGCATCAAGAGGGTAAACAGACCTCAACTAACCCAATTGCCTCTATATTTGCATGGTCAAGGGGTCTTAAATATCGTGGGAAACTGGATGAGAATGATGAACTAATTAAATTTGCAGATAAGTTAGAAAAAGTATGTGTTGAGACAGTTGAAAGTGGATCAATGACAAAAGATCTAGCTTTATTAATGCCCCATGAACAAGATTGGCATAGTACTGAGGATTTTTTAGAAATTATTGAACGAAACCTTAATAAAAAACTTACTGTAACTTATCAATAATAAACTCTCTCAGTTTCTTTTTTTGATCATTTTCATTAATTAGCATACCTCCTGATTGAGCAAAATCTTTTCTGCCTCCACCGCCTTTTCCATTTGATATAGAAGATGCAAATTTAGCTATTTCGTCAGCTCCAATTTTGTTAGCCAGTAGATCAGTAACGCCAATTAAGAAACTTAACTTATCATCCTTCTTGGCGCAGATAATTATAACGCAATCTCCAGAAATTACTTTTTTATACTTATCTATCACTGGTCTTAATTCATTAATTGGAACATTCTCACAGAACTCAATAATTATATTTTGATCAGAAACATTACTAATGCTCATTTGCATCGCTTCCTCAAGAAGTTTTATGTTTACATTAGAAATTTCTTTTTCTTTTTTTAGATCTAATTTTTTTTCTTCTGACCTGAGATTTTCATTCTTCTTCTCTTCATTATATTTTAATAAATCATCACCCCTTAAAGCCTCAATTCTTCTTACGCCTGAGGCAGCAGAGGACTCGCTAATAATCTTCAATTCCCCAATTTCTTTTGTATTTGAAACATGTGTCCCTCCACATAACTCAGTACTATATATTTTGTCATTAAATTTTCCTATTTTGAGAACCCTTACTTCATCAGAATACTTTTCTCCAAAAAGGGCTAGAGCACCAGCCTTTACAGCATCATCCGGGGACATTATTTGTGTTTCTACCTCAGATCCACTCTTGATAATTTCATTTACTTTATTTTGAACATCTTCAATTTCTATATTTGTCATTGATCTATGATGGCTAAAATCAAACCTTAATTTGTCATTTGAAACTAAAGATCCTTTCTGCGTAACGTGCTCCCCTAACCTATCTCTCAGAGATTGGTGCAAAATATGCGTAGCTGAGTGATATGCCCGGCAATCATTTCTTTGCTTTTGATCAACCGATAACAATGCATTGTAGCCAATTTCTATTTTTCCTCTAACCATGACGCCTATATGAATAATTACATGTCCTCTTTTTTGAGTATCTTCAACTTTGAACTCATAATTTTCTCCTTTTATTAATCCTGTATCCCCGATTTGCCCACCTGACTCTGCATAAAAAACGGTTTGATTTAATATGAGCGCTCCAGTATCGTTATCTTCTAACTTATTCACCCTTTGATCATTTTTGATTATTGACAAAACTTCTCCTTGCGTTTCTGTACTGGTATATCCAAGAAATTCTGTTGCAGATATTTTGTTATTTAATTCAAACCAAATCCTATCTGTGGCAGTTCCTCCTGCACCTGACCAATTTTTTCGTGCTAATTCTTTTTGCGCCTCAAGTTTTTTATTAAAACTTTCAATATCTATAGAAATATTTTTACTTTTTAATATGTCCTGAGTTAGATCAATAGGAAACCCATAAGTGTCATAGAGCTTAAATGCAGACTCTCCTGGAAAAATATCATTAGGTCCAAGATTTTGAGATATAGAGTCTAATTGCGTAATACCTTTTTCTAAAAGATTTTTAAATTTTTCCTCTTCATACTTTAATGTCTCTTTGATTAATACTTCTGCCCTTAACAGTTCTGGATAAGCGTCCTTCATGTTGAGCATTAAGGTTGGGACCAATTGATGCATTAAAGTATCATTGTATTGAAGCAGATGAACATGCCGCATTGCTCTTCTCATGATTCTCCTAAGCACGTAACCTCTTCCCTCATTAGAAGGTAATACGCCATCAGCTATTAAGAAACATGAAGAACGTAGATGGTCAGCTATCACTCTGTGACTTGAAATTAACTTATTGTCATCAGCCTTAGTTAGATCTATTGAATTGTTAATAATTTCTTTTATGCTATCAACTTGATAATTATCATTTGTACCCTGCATGACAGCGGCAATTCTCTCAATTCCCATTCCCGTATCAATTGAGGGCTTAGGCAGATCAATTCTCTCGTTAGAATTCAACTGTTCGAATTGCATAAAAACTAGATTCCATATTTCAACAAATCTGTCTCCAGTTTCGTCAGCTTCACTGGGTAACTTTCCGGTAAATTTCTCACCATGGTCATAAAATATCTCAGAGCAAGGTCCACATGGACCTGTTTCACCCATGGACCAAAAATTATCCTTGGTTGAAATTCTAATTATCCTGTCATCACTAAGGCCAGCAACTTTTTTCCAAG
>CABZEU010000001.1 GCA_902524795.1 uncultured Pelagibacteraceae bacterium | reverse complement strand
ATGACCTGTTGCACAACCAAGGTTAACCAATCTACCTTCTGCTAGTAAAATAATTCTCTTTTCACTAGGAAGAGTAATTTCGTGAACCTGAGGTTTAATTTCATCCCATTTATAGTTTTTTAGTGCCTCAACTTGAATTTCGTTATCGAAGTGTCCTATATTGCATAGTATTGCTCTATCCTTCATTTCTCTCATATGATCGGCAGTTACAATATCTTTGTTACCTGTAGCAGTTACGACAATGTCTGCTTCTTTTATCATATCATCCATTGTAACAACTTCATAACCTTCCATTGCTGCTTGCAATGCACATATTGGATCTGCTTCAGTAACCATTACTCTTGCCCCACTTTGACGTAATGAAGCTGCGCTTCCTTTTCCAACATCTCCAAACCCGGCAACGATCGCAACCTTTCCTGACATCATCACATCAGTTGCTCTTTTAATTCCATCCACTAAACTCTCTCTACAACCATAAAGATTATCAAATTTAGATTTAGTCACAGAGTCATTCACATTTATTGCTGGTACCATAAGATTTCCATCAATTTCCATCTTTTTAAGCGCTAACACCCCAGTGGTAGTTTCTTCGGAAAGCCCTTTTACATTATGAAGCAGCTCTTTATATTCTTTATGCATAAGTCCTGTAAGATCTCCACCATCATCTAATATTAAATTGGGTTTCCATCCTTCTTTTCCCTCAATAGTTTGTCGAACACACCACCAATACTCTTCTTCTGTTTCTCCTTTCCAGGCAAAAACCGGAATGCCTGCTTTAGCTATTGCTGCAGCAGCATGATCTTGTGTTGAAAAAATATTACAGGATGACCATCTGACGTCTGCTCCCAATTCTACTAACGTTTCAATTAAGACTGCAGTTTGTATAGTCATGTGAAGACAGCCAACTATTCTTGCACCATCTAGAGGTTTCTGGCCCTTATACTCATCCCTGAGTGCCATAAGTCCTGGCATCTCTGTCTCAGCTAAAGATATTTCTTTCCTACCAAATTCGGCTTGTTCAATATCTGCTACTTTAAAATCTTCATTGGCCATAGTTATTTGTAAAATATAGGGTTAAATAGACTAATATTCAATATGATTATTTATTAATATTTACCTGGGGCAAATTGACAATGAACTTCGCTCCCTTAATATTATTTTCCTCTATGATATTATCTACAGAAATTGAGCCTTCATGTGCATCAACAATCTGTTTGGCAATATTCAATCCAAGTCCAGAATGTGATTTATTATCTTCTTCTCTTAGAGAATAAAAACGCTCAAAAATTCTTTTCATGTCAGGCTCTTTAATGCCTGGTCCCTCGTCCACAATTGCTATGCTCAAGTAGTTACTTGTTGATGATAAATTAACTTTTATAATTCCAGGCTTTGGAGAAAAGGAAATTGCATTGTCTATAATATTTTTAATAGCTTGAGAAACAAACTTCTTCTGACCATCAACAAAAATTTCCTTTTGATTATCTTGATCATATAAAAACTTAACTTGGATTTGATCTGGTAATACTTTTTGGGTGTCTTCAATAATCTCATGCAATAAAGATTTTATTTCAAATTTTTGCTGCTGACTTTTATACAGATTTACCTCATTTTTAATCATCACTGAATAATCGGTAATGATGCTTTCAATTCTTGAAATATCATTTTGAATAAGATTTAGAAATTTTTTTTGACCATCACTCATTTCATCTGTAATAACCTCGGATGCCATTTTTATTGAAGCAAGGGGATTTCGAATTTCATGCATCAAATCAGCTGAATTATTTTCAGCATTATCAATTTTATTATATAAACTATTCAACATTTCATTAATGATTTTAGAAAGTTGGCCAATTTCATCATCTCTTTTATCTAATCCAGAAATTAAAGGTTTTGTTTTGTAGTCCATTTGGACTTTTTCCGCAGCATTTGCCAAGTTTCTAATAGGTTTGAGAATTATAAAGTTTAAAAAAAATGAAAATAATATCAAGCAACCTCCAATAGCTAAACCTGTTAGTAATACATTTAGTTGTATTTGATTATTAATACTTTGAATGTTCGTATTATCTTCGTGCGCAACAATATAGTAATAAATGTCATCATAACTAATAGGAAATATTGAGACCAATTCAAGTTTATTATTTTTCAACTCAATCGAAAAATTTTTTCGAATTCCTTTTTCTAAATTTTTGAAATTAGTCAGGAATTTGGGGTGATTTAAAAAATCTCTATTAGCTAAATTTTCTTTTTGATCTGATTTAAAAGTGACTATTGAACTATTTTTGTCTATGATCTCTACTTCAGTAGCAGACTGATTTATAAAAGAACTGTTTTCTAAGTCATATCCTTTCGTATCTAGTAAGATATTCATGTTCTCATCCATGATTATAATAGAAAGATTTTTGATTTCTAACTTGGAGAGAATAGCCTCAGCATTTAGTTCTGTTTTAATGTCCCTGAGTAAATTTGATGTTTTTAAGAAGTTATAAATAATCAACGACTGATTATCGATTTGTTTAAGTCTTTTATTAAGTTGATAGTTATTTAGGAAAATAATTATGAGTATTGTACTAACTATTAAAATTAGTAATCCAACAAAATTATATAATAAAAATTTTCTAAATAGGCTGTTCAAGTTATATACTGTATTATTTCCACTTATATCCTGATCCATATAAAGTATTAATGGATTTAAATTCAGGATCGATCTTTCTAAATTTTTTTCTAATCCTTTTTATATGACTGTCTATTGTTCTATCATCAACATCCAATTCATCCCTGTAAGCAATCTCCATTAATCTATCTCTTGATTTAACAATGCCTGGTCTTTCAACCAATTCTTTTATTATTTTAAATTCAGTAGTAGTTAAAGGCTCTAAAAGTGATTTCTCCTTCCACTCACACTCGTATCTCAAACAGTCAAGCCTCAGATTTCCTATTATAATAATTTGTTTTTTTTCAGAATTTTCATTCTCTATATTTTTTCTGTTGAGTGTATTTTTAATTGTTTCTATTAAGATTTCTTTAGAAAAATTTCCACTTTTTGTAACATAGCTATCAACACCATGCATTAAGCCTTTTAATCTATCGGCCTCTTGGTCTTTAGATGTCAGAAAGATCACTGGTATTTCCGTTTTTTCTCTTATTTTTTTAAATAATTCGTATCCATCCATTTTTGGCATTTTTATATCAATTACCGCTAGTTCTGGCGGATACCTAGACATCCCGATCAATGCTGACTGACCGTCACTATAAGTATGTATTTCAAATTCTTCTTTTTTAAGCAGCTCTTCGAGAGAAATTAAAATATTTCGATCGTCATCTACTAGGGCAATAAGGTGTTTCATTTTAAATTTTCATCATATTTTAAATTACTATATGACCATAAAATGGCATAAATATTATATAATTTAACTAACAGTTTTTTTTATTTATTTAGATATTAGCACTTAACATACATGTTATTATATGTTTTTATCACAACCTCAAAATATGCAAAATTCAGTAAAAAATAGCATTATACAAAATGCTTCTTCAATTAAAAGTAACCTTAATTCTGAGGAACTATATGAAGTTGCACATACCTCTGGCGAAGGCAAACTATCATCGCATGGAGCTTTAGTTGTCAAAACAGGTAAACATACAGGTAGGTCAGCTAATGACAAATTTTTTGTTAAAGAAGGTGTAAATGATAAAAAAATCCATTGGGGTGAAACAAATGTACCTATCTCAGAAGAATATTATGCAAAAATTGCTCATGCATTTATAGATTTTTCAAAGGATAAGTCATTATATTTACACAACCTAATGGGTGGGGCGGATCGTAATCATTCATTAAATGTTTCAATAATAACAGAATATGCTTGGCACGGATTATTTGCCAGACATTTACTTGTAAGACCAAGTGCTGATGAGCTAAAGCATTTTAATCCAGAGTATACTATTGTAAACTTTCCAAGTTTGAAAATGGATCCAAGTATTCATGGTACAAATAGTGAAACTGTTATAGCTGTTAATCTTGCGGAAAAAATAATTTTAATAGCAGGTACTGAGTACGCAGGTGAAACAAAAAAATCTGTATTTACTCTTTTGAATTTTTTGCTTCCTGAAAAAAATGTTATGCCAATGCATTGTTCTGTTAATACTGGTGAAAATGGTGACGCTGCAATCTTCTTTGGTCTATCTGGTACAGGTAAAACTACATTAAGTGCAGATCCTAAAAGATCACTCCTTGGAGATGACGAGCATGGATGGTCAGATGATGGACTTTTTAATTTTGAAGGTGGATGCTACGCAAAACTCATAAGATTATCTAAAGTTGCAGAACCAGAAATTTATGCTACTACTCAAATGAAAGGTACAGTCATTGAAAATGCTGTCATGAAAAACGACGGAACTTTAGATTTAGATGACAATTCTTTAACAGAAAATACAAGAGGAGCCTATCCTTTAGATTATATACCAGGAGTTACCATATCTGGAAAAACTGGTCACCCTAAAAATATAATTATGCTTACTGCTGATGCATTTGGCGTATTGCCTCCAATTGCTAAACTTTCTGCAGATCAGGCGATGTATCATTTTCTATCAGGTTATACAGCAAAAGTTGCAGGCACTGAAATTGGTCTTTCAAACGAGCCTCAGGCAACATTTTCAACATGTTTTGGTGCACCATTTATGCCGAGAAATCCAATAGAATACGGAAATTTACTTAAAAAAAAGATATCAGATCATAAGGTTGATTGTTGGCTTGTAAATACAGGTTGGTCTGGCGGTGTTTATGGAGTTGGTAAAAGAATATCGATTAAAAATACTAGAGCATTACTTAACGCTGCGCTCTCAGGCAAACTAGCTAATGCCGAAATGAGAAAGGATCCAAATTTTGGCTTCTCAGTCCCAGTTAAGGTTGATGGAATTAATGAACAAATATTAGATCCCAAAAAAACATGGCAAAGTGAGTCTGATTATGATGCGCAGGCAAAAAAACTAGTACAAATGTTTATTAGTAATTTTACTAAATTTGAATCTGACGTTGAAGAGAATATTAAAACTTCAGGACCTATTGCCTATTAGGATTTATTTACCTTCTCGATATCTTCTGTATAACTAAGACTGGCAGTATAGTAACAAATAATTGCTAAAATTGACGTTAGTCCAATTGAAATTAAAGAAAGTGTATATGGAGACGAAAAATCATTAAATACATAATCAACAAGATAGCCAGTAAAAAAACTACCCGCTCCCATTCCAATAATGTTTACTCCTAGTATCCATACTGCAACCATAGTTGATCTCACTTTTACTGGAGTTAATTCCTGCACTGAAGCAAAAACTGGACCATAAAAAAAAGTGACATTAAATGAAACGAAGAATAATGTTAAATAAAAAAAGTTAGTATCAGGACTTATAAATCTGTAGCTTATTGTTAAAGGTGTTAAAAGCAAATAAGATATAACTAAAAAAGTCATTACACCACCTTTGAAGTAATGACTTAAACGATCAGACAAAACACCACCAAGGACTGCCCCGACGGTACCGCCTAATATAAAAAAAATGCCAAATAAAAAATTATATGCACTAGCAGTAAAACCTCTTTCATTTACTGCCCATAAAACCTCAAAGTTACCGGCGCCTAATGGAATATGGAGAAAAATACTGCCAATAATCGCAAATGTTAAACATTTAGAATTATAGAGAGCATGTTTTGTCATACTTACAATTTCTCGAATACTTGCAGATTTATTATCTTCATCAAAAGATACGTCTAATTGCCCACGCTTCGGTTCCAAAAGAAAATATGTTACTATGCCAAGTCCCATTCCAATCAAACCTAATGTTATAAATACTGCGCGCCATCCAAAAACTGGTCCAAAAAAAGCTGCTATCAACATTCCAAATCCGACACCTAAAGGTATACCTAAGTAATAAATTGCAGATGCCGTTCCTCTTTTATTTTGGTTAAAAAGGTCAGATAGCATTGATATCGCATTGGGGGTTAATGCAGACTCTCCAACGCCAATTAAGGCTCTAGCAACAATTAAGTGTGAAAAATTTTTAGCAACACCGGTGAGAGCGGTCATTAAACTCCACAAAAATACTCCTGCGGCAGCAATTTTCATCCTACTAAATTTATCTCCAAGTACGCCCATTAATATACCAAATACTGAATAGAAAAAGAGGAAGTAAACACCTGTCAGCAGTCCCCATTGTACATTTGTAAGATTAAACTCAGTCTTTATTTGAGGAGCAAAAGCTATAAGTAGATTTCTATCTACAAAATTAAAAATATTTAGAAGTAAAAAGAAAGCTAAATAAATATAGGAATAGTTTGCCTTCATACATTATGATCGATTGTAGTCATCTTCATATCTAACTATATCATCTTCACCAAAATATGACCCCGTTTGAATTTCGATAATATTTAATTTCATATCTGACTTATTTTCTAAACGGTGCTTAGAATTAACAGGAATAAATATTGAATCATTTATCTTTAACTCTGTTATTTTATCGTCAATGGTAACCAAAGCCTCTCCACTGATCACAGTCCAAACTTCAGATCTTTTAGTGTGTGATTGATAACTCAATCGTGACTTAGGATTAACCTCAATCTCTTTGACCTTGTGGTCATCACTATCATATAAAACTCGATACCATCCCCACGGACGATATTCAATTGGTCCTTTCCAATTTTTTAATATCCAACTTGACGAGTTTTTTTTAAAATCTCCTCCAACTCCAAACTCAAAACTTACTCTTTCATTATCCAAAAATTTTTCCATTTCAGGAATATTAGCTTTATTTCTATCGCCACCATTTGCAAAAATTATTTTATCATCTGGATACATGTCTAAAACTTTTTGAATCGCATTTGACGCAGATTGATACTCATCATTCTCAAATTCAATGGCAGCATCAACTACTGCTAAATTAGAAACAATGTCTATTCTTTCTTGAATGGGAAGAAACGCACTACCTTTTTTTTGTATCAACCAATTATCTGAGTTAACACCAACTATTAGCTTATTTCCTAATTTTTTTGCATCCTTGAAGTAAGCAATATGTCCACTATGAATAGGATCAAATCCGCCTGTGACAAGTATAATGATTTCAGTCATTAATGCGCATCGCTCCAATTATCAGCATTATTACTATCAACAGAAAGAGGTACCGAAAGATCAAACTTTGGCTTTAGCGCATTTTCCATTTCGGCCACAATTATTTTTCTAAATTTTTTAAGTTTATCATTTTTGATTTCAAAAATTAGCTCATCGTGAACTTGAAGCAGCATCTTACATTCGTTAGTAGACTTTATTTTATCATTAATCTTTATCATAGCTAACTTTATTATATCTGCTGCAGTCCCCTGAATTGGAGCATTTATAGCCGCTCTTTCTTGAAATGACCTTAAAGCAAAATTTTTATCTTTTATCCGTGGAAAAAAACACTTTCGCCCACACAGTGTTTCAACATAGCCATTTTTTCTACAAAGCTCTTTTGTATTTTCCATATATTCTTTTATTCCAGTAAACTTTTTAAAATATTCTTTGATAAAATCACTTGCTTCATAGTTTGATATTGATAACTGTTTTGCTAGTCCAAATGCGGAAATCCCATAAATTATACCAAAATTAACAGCTTTTGCTTTTCTGCGTAAATCTTTAGTGACATCTTTGTGTTTAACATTAAAAATCTCTGATGCGGTTAATTGATGTATGTCCTCATTATTATTGAAAGCATCTTTTAGTTGAGATACGTCAGCCATATGAGCCAATACTCTTAATTCTATTTGGCTGTAGTCTGCAGCAAAAATTGTTTGGTCTTTACCAGGAATAAACGCTTTACGAATTGATCGACCTTCTTCAGTTCTGATTGGAATATTTTGTAAGTTTGGGTCAGAGGATGCAAGTCTACCTGTACTAGTAGATGCCATTGCATATGAGGTATGTATTCTTCCTGTAGATTTAATAATATGAGTTTGTAAAGCTTCTGTATACGTATTCTTTAGCTTAGATAGCTGTCTCCATTCAATAATAGTTTCAGCAACTTTATTGCCACCGTAGGCAAGATCTTCAAGTACATCTATTCCTGTAGATTTTTCTCCTGTTCTTGTTTTTTTTGGTGGTTTAAGTTTGAGTTTATCAAATAATACTTCAGACAGTTGCTTTGGTGATGCAATATTAAACTCTGTACCAGTATCCTTGTATATCTTACTTTCTAATTTTAATATTCTCTTTGAAAAATCTGTTGATAGCTTTTTTAAGTATTCTTTATCAACTTTTATACCATTTAATTCCATAGTTTGAATGCAATCAATTAAGGGCTTCTCAATATTGAAATAAATATAATTATTTTTTTCATGGTTGATTCTTTTTTTGAATAATAAATAAAGTTTATAAGTAATATCTGCATCCTCGGCTGCATAGTTTAACGCGCTATTTAAATCAACTCTATCAAATGTAATCTGAGATTTTCCACTTCCTACAACTTCTTTGTATTTTATAGTTTCTTTATTGAGATGTATCTTCGCAAGATCGTCCATTCCATGACGATTGATTCCCGCATCAGAAATAAATGACATTAACATTGTATCATCATAACCAATAACGTCGATACCATATTTTTTTAATATCGCATTATCATATTTTATATTGTGTCCAATTTTGTTAATTGATGAGTCTTCCATTATGGGCTTAAATATTTTAGAGAATTCCTCCATTCTAATTTGTTTTTTTATTATTTGATTCAGCTCATCAGTGTGTTGAAATGGAATATAGTAAGAGGTTTCAAGGCTATAACAAATCGATATACCGACAAGATTGGCTTCTAATATATTTAAAGAGTCAGTTTCTACATCATAAACAAAATGACCAGTATCGTAGATATTTGATTTTAATTCCTCGAGTTTTTCTAAGTTATCTATGAGTATATATTTAGTCCTTACATTTTTAGTTGAAATTTCTTTATCAGTGTTGATATTATTTTTTTCTTTTTTTTCAACTTTTGATTCTTTAATATATTTAGTTTCAAATATTGCTTCTGGATTTTTTTTTCTAATACGATCTGCCAACTTTTTCAATTCAAGATCCTCTAAAAACGGTACTAATTTCTCTATTGCTAAATTATTATTTTTTAAATCTGCAAGTAATGGGATATCTGTTACATCTTTCTTTAAAGTTACTAACTCCTTACTTATTCTTATTTGCTCTATATTATTTTTGATATTATCTCTTCTTTTTTCTTGTTTAATATCTCCACACTTTTCTATCAATTTTTCGAGATTTCCAAATTCATTTATTAGTTGAGCTGCCGTCTTTATACCTATTCCAGGCGCCCCAGGAACATTATCTGAACTATCCCCAGCTAGAGCTTGAACATCAATTACCTTATCTGGCCCTACACCAAACTTTTCCTCAACTTCTTTTGGTCCTATGTTTTTATTTTTCATTGTATCAACAAGATTAATTTTTTCTGAGACCAATTGCATTAAATCTTTATCAGATGAAACAATAGAAACTTGCCAGTTCTTTTTTACAGCAGTATCAGCGTATGTAGCTATTATGTCGTCTGCTTCGAATCCTCTTGACTCTATTGATTGAATCCCAAAAGCAGTCACTGCATCCTTTATAATTTTAAATTGTGGTATTAAATCTTCTGGTGGATCACCTCTGTTGGCTTTATAGTCTTTATAGATATGATTCCTAAAAGTTTTTCTTGCGCTGTCAAAAATTACAGCCAAGTGAGTTGGTCCAACACTTTTATTAGTATCCTCAATTAACTTATAAAGCATATTACAGAAACCATTTACTGCACCTGTTGGTAAACCATCACTCTTTCTATATAATGGCGGCAATGCATAATATGCTCTAAAAATATATCCTGAACCATCAACTAAAAAAAGGTGGTTATTGCTTTTCATTTAAATTAATTTAAATATTTTACTGCAATAAGGGCAAACCACACTTTTATTATTGCCCATATCTAGATAAATTTTAGGGTGCCCGAGTGAACCAACAGGGCCAGAACAACTTACTTTTTTTGATGATACTAATTCAATATTTTCATCTTGATTTTTTTTTATTTCTGGAGGATTCATACGCTGAATGATACAAGAAATTACTTTGAAAAACTATATATTCTCTTAATTAATAAAATATATGAACACTGAATTAGCAATAGCAGTTAATAACTTAAGTAAGGTTTATAAATCAAGTTCCGATACTGATAAACTTGCATTAGACAATATTTCATTGACAATAAAAAAAGGTTCAATATTCGGCTTACTCGGACCCAATGGAGCTGGGAAGTCTACATTCATTAATATTTTAGCAGACTTAGCAAAAAAAACTTCTGGCAAAATTGAAGTACTAAATATTGATCACGAAAGCAATTTAATAAACGCTAAGAAGCTTATGGGCATTGTACCTCAAGAATTAAACATTGACCCTTTTTTTACTCCTTACGAACTATTAGAAATCCAAGCAGGCTTATATGGCATTAGAAAGAAAGACAGGAAAACAATGGAAATACTGAAAATGCTTGCATTAGAGGATAAGGCCAAAGCATATGCTAGAACTTTGTCAGGAGGAATGAGAAGACGTCTTCTAATTGCAAAAGCGATGGTCCATGATCCAGAAATATTGATACTAGATGAACCGACGGCAGGTGTTGATGTAGAGCTTAGAAGTAACTTATGGGAGAATATTCAAAAACTAAATCAAAAAGGGAAAACTATCATCATTACTACTCATTATTTACATGAAGCAGATGAGCTTTGTAACGAAATAGCTATTATTAATGAAGGCAAGTTGATTGCTCATGATACTACAATCAACATAAAATCCTTTTTAGATAAAATGACTGTAATTGTTGATTATCATGATGACAATTTTGATTTGTCAGGACTTAATGAATTAAACCTAGAGATAAAAATTAAAGATAGACAAGTTCAAGTTATTTATAAACCAAGTGCAGTAAACTTTAATGTAATACTAAATGCGCTAAATTCTTCAGGATCACAAATAAAAGATATGAAATTAATAGAAACTAAATTAGAGGATGTTTTTCTTCAGCTTACTCAGAAGTAATTTTTCTAGGAAAAAGTTTATCAAGTATAACTGCAAGTGCAGGCAGTGTTGTCATTGCGCAAACCATGTTGATTAAGAACATGAATGTCAATAATGATCCCATATCAGCTTGAAATTTTAATGCAGAAAATGACCAGGTAGAGACACCAATTGCAAGTGTTATTGCTGTGAAGACAACTGCCGCGCCGGTATTGGCAAAGGTATGCTCAAAAGCTTCAGTTATATTCATACCCTCTTTTAGGCGTGTCTGGGTTCTATTGTATATATAGAATGCATAATCAACACCAACCCCAACCGCTAAAACCATAACCGGAAGAGTAGAGACCTTTAAACCTATTTGCGCTAGATCCATAAATGCATAACCCAGCATAGTTGCAAATGTGAGAGGTACTGTACAACATATCGTTGCTCGCCAATCAAGATAAGTTACAAATACTAGAATTAAAATAACTATATAAACAATTATCATCATTGGTAGTTCACCTTTTTCGATGACTTCATTGGTTGCATACTGAATTCCGACTGATCCACTTGCTAGTCTATTTTTAATTTCATCAGATTCAAAAATGATGCTTTCGAACTCTGGATTATTTTTAAAAAATTCCTTAATACTTATTTCTGATTGTTTAATATCCTTTACCATGTAATTTACATTGTCATCAAAGGAATCAATATTTCTATAATAATTAATTAGACCAGGGCCAAGCATAATATTTCTAGTATTGAAGCCGTTCTCATAGCCGAAATCAGTAAACTCATCGTCAGTAAATATTTTCGGATTATTAATATTTAATAAATCTTCAATATTTGTTTCTTCACCTCCCAAACCGTCAACTGTTGGTATTACATCTGTACCTTCTGCAGGTTTCGCAATTAAGGTTTTGAATGTTATTGTATCCTCTAATTCACGAAACTTTTCGTTATACTCCTCAATACTTTGAATGACGGTATTTAATGTAGTTGCTTTATGATCTTCTGTGAAAACATAAATGGGCATAATAGAACACTGTTCGTTTATCAGCCCAGTAGATGGATCTACAACACTTGTGGCAAATCCTAATGCTTGTTCATTTCGTGGTAAATTTGACCATTTTAGATTACCTTCAGCATAACCACTCAAAGCTCTTTTTGCCACACTTGAGAGAGATATCACTTTCGAAACACCTGGGATATTTTCTAAGTACCAATGAAGATTATTTTGTGCATCCATTACATATGTAGATCTGCAGGGATTAACACCCCCTGTGAAGGATGCTTCGGTGATTACCACTAAAACATCTGTGGTAACATTGTATCTTTTGGTTATTTCATTTATATCTTGATTAAATCTTGCTTCAGGTCTCAACTCTGGAGCTCCAGCATGCAAGTCTCCTACATGCCTCTCACTTGCTAGATATGCAGCACCTATAAATAATACTGCACTAACAGAAAGTGTAATAACAGCTTCTCTTGGCCTTGCTAATTTTCCAAAAAATCCCATAAGATTTTGCCTATAAGAAATCGCGGATTGGGCTCTAGTAGCAAAACTTTCATTGTATCGTGCATAAGATGCTGCAAGGGGTAACATAATTAGATTAGTTACAATTTTAAACGCAACTCCAATAGAAGCGGTAATACCAAGCTCCTGTATCATTCCTATTGGAAGCAATATTAGAGTACCAAAACCTACTAAGTCTGTAACTAACGCCATTGATCCTGGTACGAGTAATCTTGAAAAAGAAGCCCTGGCTGCATACTCAGCAGTTTGTCCTTCAATAACTTCTTTTGTGATTTGATTTACCTGTTGAATTCCATGAGAAACACCTATAGCGAAAACTAAAAAAGGGACAAGAATTGCAAGTGGGTCTAATCCGAAACCAAGTATTTTCAACATCCCAAATTGCCAAATAAGAGATGTAAGTGAGCAAACTAATGGGAGAAATGTTAATGTCCAAGATCTTGAGTACCAATAAACTGCTAAAACGGTAAGAAAGAAGGCTAGTCCGAAAAAGATAACAACATTATAAGCTTCGTTTGCTATATCAGAAATCATTTTAGCAAAACCAGTTATTTCAACCCTATAATCTCCCCTTTCATATTGATCTCTTATGGTTTCTATTTCTTGTCCAAGTTTAAGATAATCTACTTTTTCTCCTGTCTTAGGATTATATTCTGTTAATTCAACTTTAATCAATGAGGATGTAAAATCATTTGCAACAATACTTCCTACGTGGCCACCAGTTAAAATTCTTTCTTTTATATTTTCAATAATTTCAGGCGTAAGGTTAGCAGGCATTACAGTTCCAGGTATTACTTCTGAACTTTCGAAACCCTCTTCTGTTACCCTCATTACTCTAATATTGGGGGTCCATAAAGATTGCATTGATCCTTGATTTACTCCAGGAAGGTATCTAATAGTATTATTTAATCTAAACAGATTAGATAAATATTCTTTTGTAAATATATCTCCTTTAGTGGTTCTTAGAGCTACAGTAATACTGTTTGTTCCGCTAAGATCGTCTTGATATTCATAATAAGTTTTAACAAATGAGTGGCTATTGGGTAGCTGTTTCTCAAAACCAGCGTCCATTCTTATTTGAACTGCAAAGTAAGCCATTACAATTGTAATGAGGATGAATACCGCAAGAACAGGAAGGCGAAATTTAAAAAACCAATTTTCTATTTTTTGTAACATTATAAGTATTTATAATAGTGGCACAAACTATGGAAAAAAAACTGATTTGTACAACTAAATCTTTTCGAATCTAATATAAATATCAACTGTATTAAGTGTATAAAAATTGTGACGTAATTTTTAAATAATTATAAGATACTGAAATAATTTAATTATTACTTATTATTTATGAGCATATGCTCATAATTTTCTATGATCATGCCTTAAACTGTGTATAATAAGGCCATGGCTGAATTACAACAAAAATTAGACTTTGCAAAAATATATGCAAAAGATCAGATCTTTAAACTAAAAAGAATGTGGCAAATGTCACGTAACGGAAAAAATGCGATGAATAAAGATCCTGCATATAATGCTACCAACCCAAGTCATTTCATACCTATGATAGAAAAGGACAGGTACATCGAGAGAGTAGATAGTTTTGATCAGATGATATCAGCTACTCACAAGCATTTTTGGGATCCAAATGACAAATCTTACATTGATTTTGACGAACCATTTGACTTGGAAAATGAATATATAGTCGATCCTGATGTCTTTTGTATGGAACTTAGAGTTCCTGCAATTGCTAATAGCTTGACTGAAAAACAAAAAATTAAATTAAATAATGAAAGTTTTAGGTGGGTACTTTCTCAAATCCTGCACGGTGAGCAAGGTGCTTTATCTCTAAGTGCAAGCCTTTGTCATGTATTAAAAGATCCGGGAGCACAAGAATACGCTGCTAACCAAACTCGTGAAGAGGCTAGACATGTTACAGGCTTCACTAATTATATAAAAGCAAGATGGGGATCTCCATATCCGGTTGGTCCAACGCTAGGACGAATCTTAGAACAAATTGTATCTTCAGATGTTGTTTATAAAAAAATTGTAGGCATGCAGATGATGATTGAAGGTCTTGCAATGGGAGCATTCGGAATGGCTCACCAAGACACTAATGATCCACTCCTAAAAACTCTTTTGAAATTTACAATGAGTGATGAAGCATTTCATCATAAGTTTGGAAAAATATGGGCAGATAGGACTGTTCCAAAACTATCTGAATCAGAAAGGTACAAAGTAGAAGACTGGTCAGCTATGATATTCAAAGATTTACTCTATAATCTCGTTAACCCTTGGGAAAAGAAAGCAATTTATCAAAGTGTTGGCCTTGATCACAAATTTGTAACTAAACATTTTATACAAGAAATTGATCGGGACTCCGTGATACGTGAAGAGATGATGGAAAGTAACAATATATTTAGAGTACTGTGTAAAACCTTGCTTAAAGCAAATATTATCACTGAACGAACGAGAAAAACTTATGCCGAATTTGTAAACATGGAAGAGCTAAATGCTGAAGACGATGAGGTTGCTGGTATTGATATAGCAAATGAAGGATTAGCTCAACTTGAACAAATTAATAAAGGCCGTAAAGTTGCTTAATTAGAAATAATTCTATTTTGGTGACTTTTTCTGTAGAATTCTCTGAAGTGTTCTCCTGTGCATTTTTAATCTTCTAGCAGTCTCAGAAACGTTACGATTGCATAACTCATAAACCCTTAGTATATGTTCCCATTTCACTCTATCAGCCGACATAGGATTCTTTGGAGGTTCTGGGCTAGACGAATAAGGCGCTTTTAAAGCTGCATCAATATCATCTGCGTCAGCAGGTTTCGCTAAATAATCGCAAGCTCCTTCCTTAACAGCTGCTACAGCAGTTGGTATGTTGCCGTATCCAGTAAGCATAACAATTTTACTATCAGATCTTTGCTTTGAAAGCAGGGAAACTATCTCTAATCCATTTCCATCATTCAACCTTAAATCAACTACTGCATATTTAGGGAATTTTTCAGATAATAAAGATTTAGCCTCTTGAACCGAAGCTGCACCATATGCCTCGTACCCTTTTCTTTTCATAGCAGTGATCAGTCTATTTCTAAATACGTCATCATCATCAAGTATCAATAACGTCTTATCCAAATTTAAATTTTCTATGTTATTCATCTTGAAGTCCTAAAGCACGTTTAGTTAAAATTACCTGAACACACCCACCTTTATTTTTTCTATAAAGAAATTTAATCTCACCAAGTGACTTTGCAAGCAAGTTCTTTGAAATAAATAACCCTAAACCTAGGCCTTCCTTGTTTTTATCTCTATTATTACGTAAATAGGGCTCGCCCAAAAATGGGTAAATTTCTGATGCAAAACCTGGACCATCATCAACAATTTCTATTACGATATTTTCATGCTCATTTTTTAAACTAATTTCTACAGAATTTGCTGCATATTTAAATGCATTATCTATAATATTGGTTAGTGAATGTACTAATTCAGCAGATCTTGGAATAACAACTTTGTCTCTCTCAAAATAGTCATCAAAAGATATGTGAAATTTTATTTTATTATCGTCATACGGTGAAACAATTTCATTTATCAAACGAATAAAATTTAATTGATTGATAAATTCATTACTTTTATCAGATAAATTATTTGATCTCAGTCGTTCCAATATTTCCTTACATCTCTCTAATTGAGATTGAATAACCAATAAATCCTCACTAAAGGCTCCATCTTTGTTATTATTAACTAATTCCTTGTTGATGATTGAAATTGTTGATAATGGTGTTCCAAGTTCATGAACAGCTGCAGCAGTCAGGCTCATCAGAGCAGAGACCTGTTCTTCATTGGATAGTGATAATTGTGATTGTCTTAAAGCTTGTCTTGTTTTTCTTGAATCATCAGCAACTCTAAAACAATAAGCTGTTATAAAGATCGAAGTAATTACTAAGGCTGACCATATTAAAAATATTTCAAATCCAGAAAAATCGTCTTTACCAATTTTAAGGGATACGCTTTCAAGAGGATAATAATAATAGGCTAAGAAATTGAGTGAGACTATGGCAATTACTGTTATCATAACCGTTCTTCTTAAATCCAAATATGTAGCTGCAATTACAAGTGGAGCTAATACCAACACACAAAAAGGATTTGTTAGTCCTCCAGTTAAATATAGTAATGAGACTAACTGGATTAGATCAAAAACTAAATAAAAGAAAGTTTCATTATAATTTAGAATTTTTGTTAGAGGATATAAGACGCTTACAGTAATATTAAGTGTTACGCTGAGTAAGATTAGTAAAATACATATATATATATTAAAAACTATCTGAAAATAAAAGAAAGCAATAACAACAGCAGAGAATTGGCCAAGTACAGCAGTCCAACGAATAAGATTAAGTGTTCTTAATCGTAAGTTAATGTCTTCACTTTGTAATAGATCAAGAGAATTTTTAAAATACATTTAGAATTTAAAAGTTAAATATGTATATAATAATTTATAGTTTCTTTATGGCTAGTAAAACTCAAAAAAATTTTTGTTTAGTGTATAAAAATACTGAAATTAATATCATAGTCAAAAAGAATACACTATCACGAAATTTTAAGTTCACCTTTGACAAAAAAAACATAACAGGATTAGTTTCCATACCAAAATATGTTAGTTTTAATGAAGGACTAACATTTGCCAAAGAAAATGCTGATTGGATATATGAACAATTCAGTTCATTCTCTCCTCTAATATTCATTGAAAATAACTCTCATATTTTATTTGAAGGAAAAAGAAAAAAAATAATATTTGAAAACAGTACCAATACAAACGTTTTTATTGAGAACAATAAAATTATTATAAAAGGAAACAATAATAAACACAAAATTATATTAAGAGATTGGATGAAAAAAAGGACTCTATCTAACTTAAATAATCTTATTGAAAGTTACTCTAAAGAGTTAAAAGTTAATGTAAAAAAAGTAAGATTATCCAGTAGCTACAATTATTGGGGTTACTGCAATTCAGCGGGTGTCATAAGTATTAACTGGCGTCTTATTTTTGCACCTCATAATGTCATGCATTATATTGTTGCTCATGAATTGAGTCATTTAGTTGAATTCAATCACAGCGATAAGTTCTGGCATCAAGTAGAAAGCTTATGTCCTGATTATAAGAAACAAATTAGATGGTTAAAAAAAAATGATAATTATCTGTATCGCTTACGATTTGATTAAATATCTAAATTAGTCACGCTCTCAGCGCGACTTTCAATAAACTCTTTTCTTGGGAGAACATTTTCTCCCATTAAATCTTCAAAAATACCTTTTGATGACTCTTCATCGTCAATTTTAACTTGAATTAAAGATCTGTTCTTTGGATCAAGCGTTGTTTCCCATAACTGTTCAGGATTCATCTCACCGAGGCCTTTATACCTTTGCATTGTAAGGCCTTTTTTTCCTAGATCATTAATCGTATATAGTAATTGTGAAGGTGAATAAATTTCAACTTTATCACTTTCCTTGTTTATAAGTAATCCAGGAGACTCAAATAGTTGTAAAATATCACTGTAATTTTTATTGAGATTCTCAATTAATTGAGAATAGAGTAAGTCGTTGTCAATATTAATAATATCTTCAACGCCTCTTAACTCTCTTTTGAATAAAAAGCCAGTTTCTTTGGAGTATTCTCCTTTCCATCCACGATCAAAATCAGGTCTACTAATATTTATTCTTTGAGCAACATAATTTGCGGCTTCTTTTGATTTTTCTTTAGAATTTAAAAATTTTTCTGTATCTAAGCATCCTGCAATTGCAATTTGTTCGAGAACTTTTTGATCATATCGATCTGGTATTTTATTGAAAATCTCAATTATTTCACCAACTCTCATGAGCATACTTGTGAGATCCTTGCCAGAGTACTGGCTTTTAAGTGCAGTTTTAAACAAAAAGTCTTTAGTTCCATATTTAATTAGAGATTCTTGAAGAGCATTTTCATCACTTAAATAGCGCTCCTCCTTTCCTCTTTTGATTTTAAAAAGTGGTGGTCTAGCTATATACAAATTTCCATTTTCTATAAGACTTCTCATTTCCTTAAAGAAAAATGTTAGTAATAAAGTCCTAATGTGTGAACCGTCAACATCAGCGTCTGTCATTATAACAACTTTATGATATCTTAATTTATTTAGATCAAATTCTTCATTGCCTATTCCTGTACCAAGTGCAGTTATAAGTGTTCCAATTTCTGTAGAAGCTAGAATCTTATCAGTTCTTGATTTCCAAGTATTAAGAATTTTTCCCCTCAAAGGAAGTATTGCTTGAAATTTACGGTCTCTTCCTTGCTTAGCAGAACCCCCAGCTGAGTCTCCCTCAACAATAAAAATTTCTGAAAGTGAAGGATCCTTTTCTTGGCAATCAGCAAGTTTGCCTGGAAGATTTGTAATTTCTAATGCAGTTTTTCTCCTTGTTAACTCTCTTGCTTTTCTTGCAGCTTCCCTTGCTTCAGCAGCTTTTTGAATTTTAAGAACTATTTCTTTTGATATATTTGGATGCCTTTCAAACCAGTCTGTTAGTTTTTCATTAACGATTCCTTCTATTACAGGCCTTACTTCTGAGGACACTAACTTATCTTTAGTTTGCGACGAGAATTTAGGATCTTGAACTTTTACTGAAATTACTGACGTCAGACCTTCTCTAATATCGTCACTATTCGGCTGAACACCGTGCTTCTTAGAATTTTTACTTCCTTCAAGATAACTATTTACTACTCGAGTAAGGGCTGAACGAAAACCTGACAAATGTGTACCTCCATCTTTTTGCCGAATATTATTGGTAAATGTTAATATTTGCTCATAATAGCTATCATTCCACCAAAGAGCACAGCTGAATTCAATTTTATTTTTTGTACCTTCAATAAAAATAGGTTTTTCGATTAATGATTTTTTTGATTTATCTAAATATTTAACGAACTCACCAATGCCCCCCTCAAAATTAAACGATATTTCTTTTTTATCGGCTGATCTATTGTCTGAAAATATAATTGTAATTTCAGAATTTAGAAATGCCATTTCTCTAAATCTTTGTTTAAGAACTTTGCTATCAAATTCAATATTTGAAAATATTTCTTCATCAGGGAAAAATGTTATTTTTGTACCATTATGTTCAATATTTTTATTTATCTGACTTAAGGGGTTAATTGCGTCTCCATGATTAAATTCAATATAATATTCAAAACCTTGTCTAAAAATATTGAGACTTAATTTTGATGAAAGTGCATTCACTACTGAAACCCCAACTCCGTGCAGTCCTCCCGAAACCTTGTAAGAGTCTTGGTCAAATTTACCGCCCGCATGCAATTGTGTCATTATAACTTCTGCGGCAGAAATTTTTTCTTCAGGATGGATATCCGTTGGTATTCCTCGACCGTTATCTTCGACAGAAACAGAGCCATCAGCATTTAACGTGATCGAGATTCGGTCACAATGTCCTGCGAGAGCTTCATCAATTGAATTATCAACAACTTCAAATATCATATGGTGTAGACCACTGCCATCGTCCGTATCACCAATATACATGCCAGGTCTCTTCCTGACTGCCTCGAGACCCTTTAATACCTTGATTGAGTCTGCGCTATAGTTGATAGAGGGTTTATTCACTAGGATATTATATAATATTTTTCATCTCAAAGAAAACTGTTTGATCAGCAATATTGGTAAATAAGTCTCTTGAAACACCTGAAAATAAAACTTGAGATTCTAATTTTGATAATTCTTTAAAAAGGTATTCCTTATGCATGTCATCTAAATGGGCCATAGCTTCATCAAGTAATAATATGGGCGAGCGACCCAGATGTTTGTTTTTAATCAAGTACGCAACTGAAATGATAATTGAGAGCAAGATTGATTTTTGCTCCCCAGTCGAACAGTTTTTAGCTTCTATATTATGATTATTATTATTCCAAATAGAAATATTAACCTTGTTTATATTATGTGTTGTTTTATTTAACTCTGCATCCAAATCTCTTTTAGCTTCTAAAACTGATCTATATTTGCTAACAAACATTTTCTCCTTAGATATAAACTGATCTAAACTACCTAATTCATGAACAAATTCCACAAAGCATGAAGTAAATGGTTTTTTTATTTCTGAAAGTTTTCGATTTAGGACCTTAATAAAATTTATTCTATCACTAATTATAACAAATGATATTTCTGCAATTTTATTCTCTAATATGCTAATCCACTCCGAATCATAATTAACTTTTTTTAACAGAGTTAGTCTTTCCTTTAATAATTTTTGTAATTTTGAGAGATTTTTTAAGTGATTATTGTTCACATTGAAAGTTAATCTGTCAAAAAAACTCCTTTTTTCCGAATTACTTTGTAGCATTATTTTTTCCATTATTGGAGTAACCCAAAGTATGTTTAAATAATTTAATAACTCTAAATTATTTATTTTTTCATCATCTAATGTAATAAAATTTTTTCTTTTGTTCTCGTCAGAAAAATGTCTATGTAGAATAATGTTTCCCGTGTCGTATCTTATCTCTAATTTTATCTCAAAGCATCCAACGCCATTTTTAAGAAAAGGTATCTCATTCAGTTGAGCATTCTTTAACCCCCTTCCAGGAGCAAACAATGATATTGCTTCTAATAAGTTTGTTTTTCCAGATCCATTTTCTCCTGTTAGCACAATGAATGGGCTTAACTCGGATATATTAGTATTCTTATGATTTCTAAAATTAATTAATGTAATTTTTTCAATACTAACATTGGGACTCATTCAAATACGCATTGGCATTAGAACAAAGAATAAATTTTCGTCAGTTTTATCTAAAATAATAGCAGGTGATATTGAATCGAGTAAGTTTACATCGATCTCGTCGCCATCAACCTCATTACAAATATCCAGTAGATACCTGGAATTAAAACCAATATCAACTTTTTCATTATTATAACTAATATCAATCTCTTCTTTTGCAGATCCTTTAGATTGACTTTCAACACTGAGGTTTAGTTTATTGTTTTCAATTGTTAATTTAATTGCCTTTGATTTTGTTTCCTCATTAATAGCTACAGCTGATACTCTATCAATAGCATTTTTAAGCTCAAAATTATTAGTTTTAAATTTTTTATCATTATTCTGAGGAATAACTTTTGTATAATCAGGAAAAGTACCATCAATTACTTTTGATATTATTTTTAAATTATTAAACGAGAACTTAATTTTATTTTCGCTTAAAGATACACTTACATCACCATCAGCATCATCTAATACCTTTCTTAATTCAAAAACTGTTTTTTTAGGAATGATTATTCCAGTAATTTCATCAGCTCCTTGAGGAAGAGGTATATCATATTGGGCCAGTCGATGCCCATCAGTAGCCACGGCTCTTAAAAATTTAATAGAATTACTCTCTGCTTTATGAAAAAAAATACCATTTAAGTAGTATCTCGTTTCTTCATTAGATATCGCAAACTTTGTTTTGTCTATCATCCTGCTTAGTTCATCAGCACTAATTATAAAATTAGTAGATAAATCTTTATCTGAAAGTATTGGAAAATCCTCAGTTTTCAATGTAGAAAGATTAAACTTAGACCTGCCACACTTTAAAACTAATTTTGTATCCTCATCGGCCATACTAAGTATTACATCTGATCCGGAAGGTAATCTTTTTACAATTTCAAAGAAAGTTATCGCAGGAACAGAAATTTCTCCTGAGTTCGCTATTTCTGCAGCTATAATATCAGAGCAAAAAATATCAAGATTGGTAGAAGATAGGCTAAGCTCGTTATTTTCAGCTGATAATACAATATTAGATAAAATTGGTAATGTATGCCTAACCTCGACAATGCCATGAATATGATTTAGAGCTTTTAAAAGGTCAGAACTGTTTGCTTTAATTTCCATAAATCTACTTAATTATTATTACTATATCATATTTCTTCAATTATTTGAATAATATGAAATAACTAAACTGATGTGATCATCTGGGTAATTAAATTAATATCCTCATCAAATTTTGGATTATTCTGTTTTAATTCTTCAATTTTTTTAACAGCGTGTATTACAGTTGTATGATCTCTTCCTCCAAATTTCCTTCCAATCTCTGGTAAAGATCTGGTTGTCAATTTTTTTGTTAGGTACATCGCCACCTGCCTTGGTCGAGCAAAAGTTCTAATCCTCCTACTTGAAATTAGATCATCAGTTTTAATATTAAAATAATTTGCAACCTTATTTTGAATCTCATCGATTGTTATTCTCCGATTGCTTGATTTAAGTAAATCTTTGAGAACTGATTTTGTTAATTCGATATCAATCTTTTTTCCTAATATATTTGAGAAAGTGAAAACTTTATTTAAAGCACCTTCTAGTTCTCTTATATTTGATGTTATTGTTTTAGCTAAAAATTCTAAAATATTTTCATCAAGTTCAAATATATATTTTTTATTTTTTTCTCTTAGCTCTCTGTACTTATTTTTTGTTATCAAATATCTCAATTCATATGTTGTTGGCATTATATCAACAACTAGACCTCCTGATAATCTTGACTTCATACGGTCATCGAAACTACTGAGTTCACTTGGCGATCTATCTGAAGATATAATAACTCTTTTATTCAAATCTAAAAGTGAGTTAAAAGTGTGAAAAAATTCTTCTTGAGTTGAATTTTTTCCAATCATAAACTGAATATCATCTATTATTAAAACATCAGCGGATCTAAATTTCTGTTTAAATGTCATCGTATCTTTTTGTCTAAGAGATTTTATAAACTGAAACATAAATCTTTCAGCTGATAGATAAAGTACTTTACTATTTACTTTCTCATCACTTATCTGCCAGGCTATAGCATGTAATAGGTGCGTTTTGCCAAGTCCAACTCCACCATAAACATAAAGTGGGTTAAATTCATACGTATCATCTGAGCAAAGTCTTTTTGCTGATGCAAAAGCAAGTTCATTAGTTGGACCCGTAATAAATTTATCAAAAGTAAATCTCTCATCTAATGGCCAATCATCTGACGAGTTTGAATTAAATGAACCGTTAGTCTTATCATTATCTGAAGAAGTGTCCTTATTTAGATTAAACATGTTCGAAGTGAGTGCGTTATCTATATTTATTTTTACACGCCTAATATCAGGATTTTCTTGATTTAAAAAATAGATAATCTTGTCTAAATAATGTGAAGTGATCCAGTCTTTTATAAACCTTGTTGGAACTGTAAAATATATAATATCGTTGTCTAAATTTTTTATAGATATATTTTTTATCCAACTATTAAAAATTTCATTTCCATATTCAGCATTAAGTTTTTTTAAGACAGTATTCCATTGATCTCGAATACTGGATCTTGAGGGTTGTGCATTTTCTAGATCTTGAAACATTAATTACAAACTCCCTCAATTCTTATCATTAAAATTGTATCCAAATTTAGTAAAAAGCGTATTTTTTTTTGTACTTTTTTTTACTTGGAAAAAACTTATTCCAAAAAGCACTAACTGAATTCAAGTAGTAAATTCAGTTTAAAAAAAATAATTTGGATAATTAAAATGATTATTTTTAATTAAATTAACCTAACGTTAATAAAATTGAATCGCAATAAAAATTATTACTTACTTGATGATAAAATTTAATATGAAATTAAACTTAATTGTTTCCACGTAACTTCCACTGTGGACCTTAACATACGGAAAAAGTTTGATGAATCTATTTTAGTAATTTGATCTTATTCGATAGTCTAGAAATTTTTCTTGCTGCAGTGTTTTTATGAACAATCTTTTTTGATACAGCAGACATCATCTCAGACTCAGCTGATTTCAGAGCGGCTTTAGCCGCTGACTTATCACCACTTACAATATTTAGTTCAACTTTTTTGATAAAGGTACGATATCTATTTCTAACGAACTTGTTTATGTCTGTTTTATTAGATATTTCTCTTATTTTTGCTTTTGCAGATTTAGTATTAGCCATATTTTTTTGTATTTACTCTTTTTGACAACCACTACAGTAGAATGTCGATCGCTGGGCTATTACTATGCGTATTATGGGCAACTGACAAGATTTATTTCTACATTTTTGCCCATCACGACCGTATACTTGAAGTTTATTCTGATAATGGCCTAACTTGCCAGAAATCATCGTATGATCATTAATACTTGATCCCCCCATTTGAATTGATTTTTTCAGTACCCTCTTAATCGAACGCACTAATCGATTACTTTCAAACATTGTCAGTTTATTCCCTAGTTTAAAGGGACTTATTTTAGATAAATATAGAGACTCAGATGCATAGATATTCCCAACACCTACAACATACTTTTGATTCATAATAATGGATTTAATTGGTGATGATTTATTGCTAGCAATTTCACGCAAATAATTTTGATTAAATGATTTATCGAGTGGTTCAACTCCCAAATTTTTAAGAAGCTTTTCTTCTAATAGCTTGCTGGTTTCTCTCAGCAATATGCAGCCAAACCTTCGCGGATCTATAAATTGCAATACTAAATCATTAGAAAAATATACCTGAAAATGTGTATGTTTTATCGATTTTATTTCTTTTTTTTTACCAATAATTATTCTTCCAGACATACCGAGGTGAATAATTAGAGAATAGTCATTTGATAACCCTAAAATTATGTATTTTGCTCGCCTCTCGACATCTAATAGTGAGCTTTTATTAATTTTATTTTTTAGTTTTATTGGTACAGGATATCTGAGTTTTTTGACAAATACCTCTGTGTCTTTGATCTTTAATCCAATAAGTTTACTTTTTATCCCATTAACTACAGTTTGAACTTCAGGCAACTCAGGCATATATTTTTATATATTAATTATTAGTTATAAAATAAAAGATACTTAACTTATCAAATATTGATTAGATGGAAACAAAAGAAGTCTTTAATTCAGTTGCAAGTAAATATGATATTATGAACGATGTAATGTCTATGGGCGTTCATCGGTATTGGAAAGAGTTAATGATTGACTGGCTTTCACCTCATGAAGAAATGAAAATAATTGATGTCGCTGGCGGTACAGGAGATATTTCAAGACGCTTCCTTAAAAGAGTTAATGGAAAAGGTAGGGCTATAGTCTGTGATCCAAATGAAAATATGGTTGAAGCAGGAAAAAGAATAAATCAATATTCTAATGATATTGAGTGGGTAGTCGCACCAGCTGAGGAACTGCCTTTTGAAGATAATACTTTTGATGCTTATTTAGTTTCTTTTGGTGTTAGAAATTTTAGTAATCTTAAAAAGTCCTTGGAGGAAGCGAAACGAGTTTTGAAACCTGGTGGTAGATTTCTATGTCTTGAATTTTCTAAGGTTAAAAATGAATCTTTATCTAAGGTATACAACTTATATTCTTCATTAATTCCGATATTTGGAAAAATTATTGTTGGCGATGAAGAGCCTTATAAATATTTAACTCGAACAATTAAAGAATTCCCGTCACAAGAGGAGTTTCTAGAAATAATTAAAAGTTCAGATTTTGTAACAGTAGACTACCGCAATATTTTTAATGGCGTAGTTGCAATGCATTCAGCAGAAAAGAAAGAATTGTGATAAATAATTTTTTGTTTCTATTAAAAATAGTCAGAATATTTAAAGCACACGACATATTGCGTCTAATAGGTCAAAATCTGAGATACAGAATTATTTATACAATAATCACTCAAATTTTATCTATAGGAGTTTCTAAAAATAAAGAACTAATGAATGACTCAGACGGAGTTAGGGTTGCGAAAGCATTAAATGAGCTGGGCCCCTCTTTTGTCAAATTGGGCCAATTGATTTCAACGCGACCAGACATTGTTGGAAATACTATTGCGGATGACTTATCTATTTTAAGAGATAGTTTACCCCCTTTCTCAAAGGGTACTGCGATTAAAATAGTAGAAAGTGAGTTTGGAACAACTATAGATAAGGTATTTACTGATTTCAGCGAACCAATTGCTGCAGCATCCATAGCCCAAGTTCACTTTGCAAAGATAAGCAATAATGGGGTTGAAACTGAAGTAGCGGTTAAAATACTGAGACCTCAAATTGAAAAAATCATAGAACAAGAAATGTCACGCCTAGAATGGCTGACTTCTTTCATGGAGAATTTTAAGGAATTTGAGAGATTAAGGCCCAATTCAATTATTAAAAAAGCAAAGGAAGTGATCAAGTTTGAGTTGGATTTGAGATATGAGGCAGCAGCTGCATCAGAACTTAAAGAGAATACTCAATTAGACGGGAGTTTTTATGTTCCAATAGTTTATTGGGAAAAAATTACTCAAAAAATACTTACTATGGAAAAAATTAATGGAATTCCAGCTGACAAAATCGAAAAACTTAATGCAAATAATTATGATATCAGAAAATCGGCTGAAAATTTAATAGTAAATTTTTTAAGACAGTCAATTAGAGACGGCTATTTTCATGCAGATCTTCATCAAGGTAATTTATTTTTAAATAAAAATGGAAATTTACTTGCGGTAGATTTTGGAATTATGGGTAGGCTTGATAAGAAGAATAGATCTTACCTAGCAGAAATTATTTATGGATTTATAAAGCAAGATTATTATTTGATAGCGAAAATTCATCAAGAAGCTGGACTAATTGATAAAAGTCAATCTACTGAAGACTTTTCACAAGCGTTGAGATCAATTGGAGAGCCTATAATTAATCAAAAAGCAAAAAATATTTCTATGGGCAATTTATTAATTCAACTTTTTGATATAACTGAGCAATTTAATATGTTTTTACAACCTCAACTTCTTTTACTGCAAAAGACTATGATTACTGTTGAGGGCGTAGCAAGAAAACTGGATCCTGAAATAAATTTCTGGGAAGTTTCTAAACCTGAAATAGAAACTTGGCTTAAAGATGAACTGGGAATAAAAAATAGGTTAAAACAAACACAGGAAACGCTTCAAAGTATTGCACGTAAAATGCCAGACATTCCTGATTTTATCTCAAGAGCCGATCAAGCTTTTAATATCATAACTGAAGGCAATTCAGATAATACATCCCAAAAGACTAATAAAAAGTACTTTATAATTGGCGGAACAGTCTTAATTTCAAGCTTGGCTTTAATTATATCATTGATATAGAATACTTTTTTATAATTGTATTTACTTTTCAAGATAGGCAAAAAAGTATAACTCTACGGAATGAATAAAACAAAAAAAGTATTGTTAATAATTACTGGTGGTATTGCTGCTTATAAATCGCTTGAAATAATAAGGGGTCTAAAAGCCAATAACATTGATGTTACTTGTATTCTAACGAAATCAGGTTCAGAATTTGTAACACCCTTATCCGTTGAGAGCTTATCAGAAAATAAGGTTTATACAGATCTATTTAACCTAACTGATGAACATGAAATGGGCCATATACAACTTTCCAGACAAGCTGACGTAATTCTTGTTGCACCTGCAACAGCGAACATTATGTCTAAAATTGCATATGGGAATACAGACGATTTAGCGTCAACTGTTTTGGTGGCTACAAATAAACCCATAATTGTTGCACCAGCAATGAATGTAAGAATGTGGCTTAATAATGCAACTCAAAGAAATATTCAAACTCTTAGGAATGATGGCATAAAATTTGTTGGACCAGAAAATGGTGAAATGGCTTGCGGGGAATATGGTGAAGGCCGAATGAGTGAACCGAGTGAAATTATAAAATATACACATGATTTTATTAAAAGTTTAGATTTCAAACCACTTAGCGACTTCTCTGCTCTTGTTACATCTGGGCCAACGAAAGAAATGATAGATCCTGTAAGATTTATTTCCAACGAATCCTCTGGAAAGCAGGGCTACACAATTGCAGAAAAATTATCATCATTGGGTGCCCATACAACTTTAATCTCTGGACCAACTAAATTACCTGATCCCAATGTTGATAAGGTTGTTCATGTATCATCAGCTGATGAAATGATGTTCGAGTGCAATAAAGCGTTACCTGTGAATATTGCTATCTGTGCTGCTGCAGTTGCTGATTATAAAGTTATGAAACAAAGTGAAACTAAAATTAAGAAAAATGGTTCAACTTTAGAAATTGTATTAGAAGAAAATCCAGATATTTTATCAAGATTAAGTAAACGCAATGATAAGAGACCAGACCTTGTGGTCGGCTTTGCAGCTGAAACTGAAAAACTAGGAGAAAATTCTAAAATCAAATTGAAAAAAAAAGGCTGTGATTGGATTCTCGGTAATAATGTTTCAAACGGACAAGTTATTGGCAAAGATACAAATGAGATTCATTTTATATCTAAATCAAAAACTGAAAACTGGAAACAGATGCGAAAAGAGGAAGTTGCTGAAAAATTATCTCACAAGATAGTTAAGCATCTAAAAAGTTAGAAGCTTGTCCGATAAAAAAAATTCTATACTCATTAAAAAAATATCTGATATTGAAAATTTTAAATTGCCTGAATATCAGTCAGATGAAGCTTCAGGAGTTGATTTATATGCCTCAATAAAAAGTGATATTATAATTCAGCCATGGGAAAGAGAAATAATTGCGTGTGGAATTGCAATTTCAATGCCAATAGGTATGGAAGCTCAAGTAAGACCAAGATCTGGCCTAGCTTTTAAATACGGAATAACTGTTTTAAACACGCCGGGTACCATTGATAGTGATTACAGAGGAGAAATAAAAGTAATATTAATAAACTTAAGTAAAGAAAAATTTATTGTTCGTCCTCTAGAAAGAATTGCTCAAATGGTTTTTTCAAATGTGGCCATGATAGAGTTTAAAGAAGTTGACAATTTAGATGAAACTGATCGAGGTCAAGGTGGATTTGGATCCACTGGTAAATAAAGGTTACTTAAAATCTTTTGCCAGGGCTTCTTTCACTTCTTTAGACAGTACAGTAGTATGAAGGTAGTTATCGTGATCTGTACCAATCTCAATTCTGCTGCTTGGATTTTTAAATTCCTCAACTTGCTTATCACTAAATTTAAAATGAATAAAATGAACAGAAGAAGTCTTTCCTGAATTATCTGTACGATCTACATCTTCTTCAGGTGTCGCGTATAGCTTTGTCCCATTGATGCTTATGAATAACTTATTCTCAACATTTCCTAAGGACGATAATACTTTTTTTCTTGTATTTGGATTATCAATTTCAAACATATAAGTTGCTACAAGTTCTGAGCCTTGTGGGACAAGAGGATTATAAGCCTCTAACTCATCTTTGAGTTGTTCATCGCCACCCTTTTCTATGTAAAGCATCTCTTGAATTTGGGCTTTCATAGTAAAGAAGTTTTCAAAGTAAAACGTAGAATGTGGGCCAAGCTCTACTCTTCTATTTTTTTTCATCTGAACTACCTCTTTTCTTATACTTCTTCTTTCTTTAGCATAAGCGTTATATTCAAGCAGATCAGAGGACTCAATTTTTCTATTTTCTACAGTCATAAAAACCTATTTAGTATCTAACTTAATAAAATCAAGAAAGATTATATGATTGCGCTAGTACTTCTATTGGATGCATTGAAACATAATTTGAGTCTTTGTCTTCATTTAAAAACTCATTAAGGTGCTTACAGGCAAGTGGGCAGTCTGAAACCATAAGCTTATTTTTCTTATTTTTAATCTGTCTAGCTGTTGCTTTACCATACTTATTTGCCGACTTGCGTGTTTTCTTCATAACTCCAAACGTTCCTCCATGCCCTGCACACTTTTCTACAACATCAACTTTTGTATCAGGAAGTTTCTTTAACATCTCCATAGCTTTATTGCCCATGTTCTGAGCTCTTGCATGACATGCATTGTGAACCGTGACTCCTCCATCAAGAGAATTAAGACCTTCAATCAACCCCTCTTTTTTACTTATATCAACAATAAATTCATCAATATCAAAAACATTTTTCGAGAGTTTTTTTACAAACTCATTATTTGGATTTAGAAGTGGCCATTCAAATTTAAGCATTAGCCCACAACTTGCGGTTAAAGTGATAATTTGAAACCCTTGATCTATCAAACTACAAAGTTCTTTAGACACGATTTCAGATTGTTTAATAACCTTTTCATGCTGAGCTTGCTCTAAATGTGGCATTCCGCAGCATCCGGGATATGAAGAAATAGTTTCAACACCGTTATGGTTCAGAACTTTTTGGGCAGCAATTCCGACCTTCGAATTATTAAAATTTACATAACACGTCGAGTAAATTGCAGCTTTTCTTCCATAAGCAGGCGCACTTGCGTTTACATTGATATCAATTTTCTGCGATAATTCATGGAATGTTTTTTTTTCGAACTTAGGTAACTCTGCGTCTTTGTCAATGCCGCTAATAATCTCCATTGGACGCCGTGTTAGTCTATTTTTTTTATCGGAACTCCAGTTTGCTAGAGTAGGAGAAATTTTAGCGAGATTTGCGTTGCGGTCTATTTTAGCTAACTCTTTTGGAATTTTTGGTAACTTATTTTGCTTGTCCTGAAAAGTTCTATAACGCAACATTAGGTGGGGGAAATCAATGTTGAACTCGTGTGGCGGAACATATGGACATTTAGTCATGAAACACATGTCACATAATGTGCATTTGTCTGTAATGTCTTCAAAATCTTTCTTGGCGAGATCATTAACTGATTCATTTGGAGAATTATCGACTAGATCAAACAAGGTTGGAAAACTATCACAGAGATTAAAACACCTTCTGCAACTGTGACAAACCTCGAACTGCCTTTTCATCTCGGCGTTTAATTCTTCTTCGTTCGTGTAGCTTTCAGAATCCCAATCTACTAGGTCCCTAGTAGGAGCAGCAAGACTTCCTTCTTTTTTATAATCCATTACTTAAGTTAGGGACTGTCTATTACAGCCCCAAATAACTTAATCGATTGAGTCTAATGTTTTTTGGAATTTTCCTGCGTGAGATTTTTCAGCCTTTGCTAAAGTTTCAAACCAGTCAGCAATTTCATCAAAACCTTCTTCACGTGCTGTCTTTGCCATCCCAGGATACATATCTGTATACTCATGCGTTTCACCTGCGATTGCAGCTTTCAAATTGTCTTCAGTTGATCCAATTGGTTCACCTGTCGCTGGATCACCAACTTCCTCCATGAATTCTAAATGACCATGAGCATGGCCAGTTTCACCTTCAGCAGTCGATCTAAATACTGCAGCTACATCATTATGGCCTTCAACATCTGCTTTCTGAGCAAAATATAAATATCTTCTGTTTGCTTGACTTTCTCCAGCGAATGCCGCCTTCAAGTTATCAAGAGTTTTACTTTCCTTTAATTCAGTCATGTTCTCTTCCTTAACATTAATTAACAATTAATTTTTTTATATAAAGTTGATTCAAAATTTGTCAACACTTTAGAATCATTCTAAACTGATATTGATAACTATTATCAATTACTTATCGAGGTGTACAATAACCTCAATCTTATTAATTTTTTTATTTTTTGGTGTCTTAGGCAGACCATTTACTTTTATGTTCTTATTAATATCAATTAGAAATTGATCTTTTTCTGAATAGAAATGATGATGATCATCCGTATTGGTATCAAAATAAACCCTATCAGAACTGAGAATAAGTTTTTTCAAAAGTCCGTTTTCGTAAAAATCATGAAGTGTATTATATATTGTAGCGAGTGATATTATATGCTTTCTTTTTGTAAGCTCCGTAGATAAGCTTTCAGCAGTTATATGCTTATCAGTACCATCAAATAAGTAGCCTGCTATAACTATTCTTTGCTTTGTTGGCCTCAAAGAATTAGATCTTAAAAACTGCTTAATATCATTCATAATTTTACTATTTATTAAAATTTAATGTATTTTACAATAATAATACATTAATCTAATTAAACTTCATATAAAACAATGAGATAAATAACCTTAGTGGAAAAAAAATCAAGTTTTACAAAAGAAGAATTACTGGAATGCGCTCATGGAACCATGTTTGGTATTGGCAATGCAAGGCTTCCCTTACCACCAATGTTAATGTTTGACCGCATTACCAAAATCACAGATGACAGTGGGAAATACGAAAAGGGTGAAATACTCGCTGAGTTAGATATTAGTCCAGATCTTTGGTTTTTTGATTGTCATTTTGAAATGGACCCTGTGATGCCTGGATGCTTGGGATTAGATGCAATGTGGCAACTCGTAGGTTTTTATTTAGGTTGGATAGGTAACCCTGGACGAGGCAGGGCTTTAGGCTCTTCAAGCGTAAAATTTGGTGGAGAAATATTAAAAGAATCTAAGCTTGTTGAGTATAAGATTAATATGAAGAAAATAATAAAAAGAGGGGTCATTGTTGGTGTTGGCGATGGTTCTGTTTTAGTGGATGGTAAAGAAATATATACAGCAGAGGGGCTCAAAGTTGGTCTAATCAAACAATGAGAAGAGTTGTAGTTACAGGAATAGGAATAGTCTCATCTTTAGGAAATAATAAAAGTGAAGTGAATGATTCGCTTTTTAATACTAAATCTGGTATCGCGTTTGACGAGTCTCAAAAAGATATGGGATTTAGAAGTCAGGTTAGTGGGCAAATCAATTTAAATTTAGAAGACTCAATCGAAAGAAAATTCTTGAGGTTCATGGGTGATGGAGCAAGCTATAATTATTTAGCAATGAATGAAGCTATAAGTGACTCAAATTTAAGTGAAGATGAAATTTCTAATAACCAAACAGGGTTGATCATGGGGTCTGGCGGCCCGTCAACTAAAAGTTTATTAAGAGCGTTTGATATTACAAGGGAAAAAGGCCCAAAAAAAATTGGACCCACTAGTGTTCCCAAAGTTATGTGCAGTACAAACTCCGCAACATTATCGACATACTTTAAGATTAAAGGAGTTAACTATTCTATCAGTTCCGCTTGTTCAACAAGCGCACACTGCATAGGTAATGCATATGAGCTTATTCAATTAGGTAAGCAAGATAGAATTTTTGCGGGTGGCGGTGAAGAACTTGACTGGACTTTATCTGCTTTATTTGACGCAATGCCAGCTCTTTCGTCAAAATATAATGAAGATCCAACTAAAGCTTCAAGGGCTTTTGACTCTCAAAGAGATGGTTTTGTAATTGCTGGTGGAGGAGGTGTGATTGTTCTTGAAGAGCTGGAAACTGCAATAAAAAGAAATGCAAAAATATACGCTGAAATCGTTGGCTATGGAGCAACTTCAGATGGCTATGATATGGTTCAACCTTCTGGAGAAGGTGCGACAAGGTGCATGCTTATGGCAACTAAAGATATAGAAAAAGTTGACTATATAAACGCGCATGGAACCTCAACTCCTGTGGGTGATAAAGCAGAATTGAAAGCTATTAAAGAAGTTTTTAAAGGCGAAATTCCCTTTATAAGCTCGACTAAGTCTTTAAGTGGACATTCACTAGGAGCTGCTGGAGTACATGAGTCAATTTATACTTTACTTATGATGAATAACAATTTTTTATCAGAGTCAGCAAATATTGAAGAATTAGATGAAGATGCCAATGGAATGAATATATTGACTTCTCGAATCGATGAAAAAATTAATACAGCAATGAGTAATAGTTTTGGTTTTGGTGGAACAAACGCTTCTTTAGTTTTCAGGAGGTATGAGTAATGAAGTCACTAAGTGGTAAAAAAGGGATTATAATGGGAGTTGCAAACGACCATTCGATCGCTTGGGGAATATCAAAACAACTTGCTAATGAGGGAGCTGAACTATGTTTTACTTACCAAGGAGAATCTTTAGAAAGAAGGGTAAAGCCGTTAGCAGAATCGATCAATAACGATTTTTTAATTGAGTGTGATGTCTTAAAAGATGGTTCTATAAAAGACTCTTTTAAACTCATTGAAGAAAGATGGGGAACTATAGATTTTATTTTACACTCTATTGCTTTTTCAAATAAAGACGAGTTAAAGGGTAAGTATCTAAATACCTCTAGAGAAAACTTTTCAAACACTATGTTGATTTCATGTTTTTCTTTTACTGAAATTGCTCATGAGGCAGAAAAACTTATGAAAAATGGAGGTTCAATGGTTACCTTAACCTATGACGGCTCCCAAAAATATATTAGAAATTACAATGTTATGGGAGTTGCAAAAGCTGCTTTGGAGTCAAGTGTAAGATATTTAGCGGCTGATCTGGGGCCATCAAATATAAGAGTTAATGCTCTCTCAGCGGGCCCAATGAAAACTCTTGCAATGGCTGGAATATCAGGTGGTAAAGATATGATGAAATGGTCTGAGAAAAATTCTCTTATGAATAGAAATATTAACCTCGAAGATGTTGGTAAATCAGGCCTGTATTTACTTAGCGATATGTCTTCAGGGGTTACAGGAGAAGTTCATTATGTTGATTGCGGATATAATAAGGTGGGAGTTCCAAAAGAAATTTAATTCTTCTCAGACAAAAGCGAAAATTGTTTTGATACTGTACCTTGTTCTCTATCTAAAAGACTCGTTGGATAGTCACCTGTAAAACAATGATCAGTAAATTGGGGTGTTTCATTATCTCTTTTTTCATAACCCATCGCTTTATATGTACCTTCTAAAGAAAGAAAAAATATTGATTTTGATCCAATGATGTCATTGATTTCTTCTAACGAGGATTTTGAAGCTATTAGCTCATTGTAATCTGGTGTATCAATTCCATAAAAATCTGGATGCTTAATAGGTGGGCAAGCAATTCCAAGGTGCACTTCTTTCGCTCCAGCGTCATATACCATCTTAATAATTTTTTTTGCTGTCGTGCCTCTTACTATTGAGTCATCAATCAGAACAACTTTCTTATTTTTTATATAAGAAGAATTTGCATTATGTTTTAACTTTACTCCAAATTGTCTAATAGATTGTGATGGCTCAATAAATGTACGACCTACATAATGATTCCTTATAATACCTAATTCAAATGGGATTTTAGATTCCTGAGAGTATCCTAGTGCTGCCGGTACACCAGAATCAGGTACTGGAATAATGACATCAGCATCAAAATTGTTTTCTTTTGCAAGCTCTTGCCCTAGATTTTTTCTATAAGTATAAACTGTTTTACCCCCTACTAAACTATCAGGTCTTGAAAAATAAATTCTCTCAAAAATACATGGTCTTTCTTGTACTTTAGGGAATGGCTTTATACTTTCCATGCCATCTTCAGATATAATAATTATTTCACCATGCTCAACATCTCTGACATATTTAGCGCCAATAATATCTAGCGCACAAGTTTCTGAAGTAAGCACAGGTGCTCCATTTAAGTCACCAAGAACAAGAGGACGAATACCATAAGGATCCCTTACCCCAATCAATTTCTTATTCGTTAATATTACTAGTGAATAAGCTCCTTGAATTTTAAATAAAGCATCTATTAATTTATCTACTGTTTGTTTTCTGTTTGATTTGGCTACTAGCTGAAGAATTGTTTCAGTATCAGATGTTGATTGAAATATAGCACCTTCTTTAACAAGGGAGTCCCTCAAAATTGATGCATTTGTTAAATTTCCGTTGTGCGCACATGCAAATCCACCTGATGATAGGTCTGCATATAATGGCTGGATATTTTTTAGTATTGAGTTTCCAGTTGTAGAATATCTTACATGGCCTATAGCGTTGCTACCCAAGAGCCTATCTATAACTTTTGTTTTATTAAAGTGATCACCAACTAGCCCAGGTCTTCTAACGCCGTGAAATTTTTCACCGTCAAAAGTTACTATTCCAGCACCCTCTTGTCCTCTATGCTGTAGTGCATGCAATCCTAGAGCTGTTAAAGTTGATGCGTCTGGGCTTCCGAATATACCAAACACACCGCATTCTTCATGAAGTTTATCTTCAGAAGTATCTATTTGGATCATTTCAAATTTTAAAAATTATTCTTCAGTATCCTTAATTGATAACTTAACTTTACCCTTATCAAAACCAAGAACCTTTACCTTGACTATATCACCTTCATTTACTACGTCAGTAACTTTTTCAACTCTTTCTTTTGAGAGTTGAGAAATGTGAACAAGGCCGTCTCTTTTTCCAAAGAAGTTAACAAACGCACCAAATTCCATAATCTTAACAACTTTACCTTCATAAACCTGTCCCACTTCTGGCTCTTCAATTATAGAATTAATTAATTCTTTAGCTGCCTCAATGCTTTCGTTATTAGTTCCAGCAATTTTTACATTGCCGTTATCACTTATATCAATTTTCGCACCAGACTTTTCTATAATATCTTTGATTGTAGAACCACCTTTACCAATTATTTCCCCAATATTGTCTCTTTTAACTTTTATTGTCTCACTACGAGGGGTATATGGGCCTAATTCTGTTCTAGCTTCTGAAAGTTCTTTATTCATTTCATTAAGAATATAGTCTCTCCCACCTTTAGCTTGATCAAGAGCTTTCTCCATAATTTCATAGGTTATGCCTGTGATCTTAATGTCCATTTGAAGAGACGTCACGCCATCCTTGGTTCCAGCTACCTTAAAGTCCATATCACCAAGATGATCTTCATCTCCCAAAATATCTGAAAGAACTGCGAAGTCATCACCTTCTTTAATTAATCCCATTGCTATTCCTGAAACAGAGTTTTTGATAGGAACTCCTGCATCCATCAACGCGAGAGACGAGCCGCACACAGTTGCCATAGAAGATGATCCGTTTGACTCAGTAATATCTGAGACTAATCTAATAGTATAATCAAAATCATCTTTTGAGGGTAAAACTGCCTTTAGAGCCCTCCATGCAAGTTTTCCATGGCCAATTTCACGTCTACCTGTTGCTCCTAGTCTTCCTACCTCACCCACTGAATATGGAGGAAAGTTATAATGAAGCATGAAATTTTCTTTATATGAACCTTGCAAGGCTTCAATTCTTTGTTCATCTTCACTAAAACCTAATGTTGCTACAACAATTGCCTGTGTCTCACCTCTTGTGAACAAAGCAGATCCATGTGTTCTTGGTAGCCATGATACTTCCGAGGAGATATTTCTTACTTCATCCAACTTACGGCCGTCAATTCTAGATTGATTATTTAATATTTGAGATCTTACAACATTTTTTTCAATTTTTTTAAAATATCCCATCACTTCATTAATGCTATATTCCTCATTATCTTTATATTGATCTTCTAAACTAGACTTAATCTCTGAAAGTGCGTTTTGTCTTTCCATCTTATCAACAATTGAGTAACCTTTCGCAATTTTATCTTCACAAGCTTTTTTAATTTCATCTAATAATGACTCATTTATTGTATGACTGAAATCCCACGGATCATTGGCACACTCTTCGGCAAGATTAATTATGATTTTTATTACATCTTGCATTGACTCATGACCAAACTTTACTGCCCCTAACATTATTTCTTCTGAGAGCTGTTTGGCTTCAGACTCAACCATTAGCACAGCATCACTAGTACCTGCAACGACAAGATCAAGATCTCCATCATCGTTTATTTTTGGATTCAATATATAATTCGATCCATCATAACCCACTCTACAGCCACCAACAGGACCCATAAAAGGGATTCCAGATAACGTTAATGCACTAGAGGCTGCTATCAATGCAACTATGTCAGGGTTGGTTTCTCCATCATGCGACAGTACAGTTAATATAACTTGAGTTTCATTTTTAAAGCCTTCTGGAAAGAGTGGCCTGATAGGACGATCAATTAGTCTTGAGGTAAGGGTTTCAAACTCAGTTGGCCTTCCCTCTCTCTTAAAAAAACCACCTGGAATTTTTCCAGCAGCATAGAATTTTTCCTGATAACTTACTGTTAGTGGAAAGAAATCTAAATCTGGTTTGGGCTCTCTCGCTGCTACGACATTTGCCATAACAACTGTATCTCCATAGCTAACAATTGTTGATGCAGTTGCTTGTTTTGCTACTTTGCCTGTTTCTATTATTAGTTTCTGGTCGCCCCAGTTCATTTCTCTTGAAATCACATCCTTCATATACATTCATTCCTTTAAATTTAATATAGTTCATTGTTATTTTCTAATTCCTAATTTATCGATTAACTTTTCATAAGAATCTTTATTGCTCTTCTTTAAATACGCTAACAAACTGCGTCTTTGATTTATCAGCCTCATTAATCCTGTTTTAGAATGGTTGTCTTTTTTATGAGATTGAAAATGTCCCGTTAGATTGATAATTCTCTCAGTAAGAATCGCTATTTGTACTTCTGGAGAACCCGTATCTTTTTCTGATCTTGAGTACTCATTTATGAGTTTACTTTTGCTTTCACTTTTTATCGACATCTCTTATCCTTTTACAAATTAAAAACCCTTACAGGTTTTATTTTTCCCTCTACAACTTTGCCAATGCCTAAAAGTTTTGCATTAGATGTTATTAATAAAGTATCTTCAAATGTGTCTTTATTAAAAAAATCAAAGCTTAGTCCATTTTGAAATTTCTTGCTTAAATCACTATTTAGTTGCACTGCCGGGATGTCGTCCAGTACATCTTTGATTGAATGCATCATCACAAAATGATCGCCAATATGTACTAATTCAGCTAATTTATCTAGTAAAATAATACTATTTTCACCAAATTTTCCAATTTTGATCCTTCTTAGCTCAGAAACGTGAGCAAATGTATTGAGCATTTTGCCTAAATCTCTAGCGAATGATCTTACATAAGTTCCACTAGAACATTCCATTGTAAATATGAATTCTTCTTTTTTTTGTGTGGCTAAGCATGTGAGATTGTAGATATTCACCTCCTTAGGTTTAATTTCAAACGTTTTATTTTCTCTTGCCAATTTGTAAGCTCTTTTGCCATTTATTTTAACCGCTGAATATTTGGGAGGAACCTGTTGCTGAAAACCAACGAAATGTTTAAGGCATTCATCAATCTCTTTTTTTAATGGAATAGTATCTGAGGTCTGAAGTGTTTTACCTGTGGAGTCATCAGTATCTTTTGATATGCCAAATAAAACTCGAAATTGATAGAACTTGCTAGCATTAAAGTATGATATACTTTTCGTTGCTTCACCTAATGCCACTGCCAGTACTCCAGTTGCGAATGGATCTAACGTTCCTGCATGACCAATTTTTTTTATATTAAGAATCTTTCTAAGTTTTCTAATAACTTCAAATGAACTGATCTCCTTAGGCTTATCTATAAAGATCCACCCATCTTTCATCTTAAACTACATTACTATCTTTATTAAATTTATCAGATTTTAAAAGAGTATTGATATTATTTAATTGATCAATTGTCTCATCATTTCGAAATACTAACTTAGGAATAAATTTAAGATCCACTAACTTATTTACCTCTTGAGAAATATATTTTTTACAACTCTGTAATCTTTCTATAATTTCTTCCTTTTTTATTTCTTCATGAGTTAATACATATACATATGCAATTTTTAAATCTTTATTCATTTCAACATTAACAACGCTTAGGGGGAAATTGAATGATGGATTGATTGGAAACTCATTCCTCACTAGAACTTCGCTTACTGCTTTTCTAATTATTTCAGAAACTTTTAAGGATCTATCTGTGGTTTCGTATTTTCTTTTTAGGATCACAGTGACTGCGCTATTTCCTCAACACTAAATACTTCTATGTTGTCTCCTATTTGGAAATCGTTAAATTCTTTGACACTAATTCCACATTCTGTTCCAGCTTTAACTTCATTTGCTTCATTTTTTTCCCGTTTTAAACTAAGAATATCGCCATTATATATAGTTTCAGAATTTCTTATCACTCTTACCTTTGCATTTTTATTAACTGAACCTTCGACGACAATACAACCAGCAATTGAGCCTATTTTTGAAACTTTGAAAATTTGTAGAACTTCGGCCTTACCAATAAAACTCTCTTGAAGAGTAGGCTTAAGTTTACCACTTGCAAAATCTGAGACATATTCAAGAAGTTCATAGATTATATTAAAATTTTGAATATTTAAGTTACTTAACTTAGCTTTTGATTTTGCCTCTTTTGTTGCGGTCGTATTGAATGAAATAAGTAACGCATTAGATGCTGATGCAAGGGCAACATCACTTTCATTTATAAATCCTACTCCTGAATGAATCACTTTTATATTTATCTTATCACTATCAATACCTTCAATTTGATGAACTATAGCTTCTGAAGATCCTCGTGTATCAGACTTCACCACAACTTCTAATATTTCCTTTTTTCCATTTAGTGAGCCAAATGTTTTATCTCCATCTAAGTTTTTAATCTTCTTTGGTAGAGCTTTATTAATTTTAATATCGCTTCTTATCTCGCAAAGTTCTCTTGCTTTATCATCACTTTCAACAGTAACAAAACTGTCTCCAGCCTCAGGAGGATTATTTAAACCTAATACCTGAACAGGCATAGATGAAGTTGCCTCTTTTAAATTTTTTCCCTTATCATTAAGTATTGCTCTTACCTTGCCGTATTCACTTCCTGCAACAGCAATATCTCCAATGGATAGTTTTCCATTTGTAATAATTATATTACATATTGGACCTCTACCTTTATCAACATTAGCCTCGATTACAGTAGCTTCAGCAAAAGTTTTATTATTTGTCTTTAGCTCTGATATTTCTGACTGCACAACAATTGAATCAAGGAGTTTGTCAAGGTTGTGTCCTGTTTCCGCTGATACTTCAATACATTGTATATCTCCAGATAGGTCCTCAACTATTAATTCCTCTGATAATAATTGTTCTTTAATTTTTTGAGGTTGAGCCTCTTTTTTATCACACTTATTAATCGCAACTATGATTGGGGCATTTGCCGATTTAGCATGAGCTATAGCTTCTTTTGTCTGAGGCATTACTCCATCATCAGCGGCAATAATTAAGATTACAATATCGGTTACATTTGCACCTCTTGCTCGCATATCTGTAAATGCTGCATGTCCAGGAGTATCAATAAATGTAATTTTGCTACCTTTATGATCAACTTCGTAAGCGCCTATATGCTGAGTGATGCCACCACTCTCTCCCGAAACAACATTTGCATTCCGTATTTTGTCTAATAAAGAAGTTTTTCCATGATCAACATGGCCCATTATTGTAACAATGGGTGATCTTGGATCATCCTTTATTGCCTCTGTATCCTTCGAAATTAAATCTTTTTCTATTTCCTCGATATTTTCTCTTTTAAAGTTATGTCCAAATTCAGTTACTAATAGTTCAGCGGTATCTGCATCAAGAGACTCGTTAATTGTAGCCATCATTCCCATCTTCATCAGTGATTTGATTAAATCTCCTGATTTTTCTGTCATTCTATTAGCAAGCTCTTTCACTGTTATATGCTCAGGAATATAAACATCCCTTACTATTTTTTTAGCGGGTTCTTGATCTGATTGGCTTTTTTTCGTCTTTTGCTTAGCTCTTTTATATGCAGCTAAACTTCTGGTTCTTTCATCAACATCGCTCAAAGCAGTAACAATGGTTACTTTTCGCTCCCTGATCTTTTTTCTTCCGAAGGTATTGGAAGCTTTCTTTTTTTCTTGAAAATCTATTTCTTTATCTTGGATTGCTCTCTTTTTCTCAGCGTCTTTTTTAATTTCTTTAAATTCTATACTTGTTTCTGAATTGTCCTTAAATTTTGTATCTTTTTTATAAGTGGACTCTTCAGCTAAATTGCGCTTTCTTATTTTGTCAATAGCATCATTTTTTTCTTCTTTACTATCAGCTTGTAAAATCTTTTTTTGTTCATCCTTCGTAAGTGGTTTCAAAATTACACCGGATCTTGATTTCTTATCTGTAGTTGTTTTTTCAGTTACTTTAGGTGTACTGGCAACTTCTTTTTTATTGTGAGATAACTGCTCAGACTTCTGATCTATATTAGTATTTCTTTTAAACCTTTTTTTTTCTACAATTACCGTCTTTCCTGCCTCAATCCCTCTTTTGTTAGAGATGATAGGTTTTGAACCTAGCTTAAGGCTCAAAGTTTTTTTTCCTTTTTTTATCTCTTTATTTTCATTCATGAGAACCCTATTATATATGACTAATCAAGCCATATTTTTCTTGCCTCCATAATTAATTGGTCACCTTCATCTTTATTAATATTGAATTCTTCAAATAACCCAGTAACTCTAGAATTTTTATCACTCCTATCTTCAAGATACCCAATTAGATCATCAGTGGTAAGACCTGCAAAGTCTTCTAATGTTTTTATATTGTTCTCAGCAAGTTTTACTAGCATGGCTTTAGACAAAAAGCTGAAATCAATTAAATCTTTTGAAACCTTATACTCCTCAAGTTTCTTATTATTTTTTTCGTCCATCTCTGACATATATTTCTTTGATCTCTCAACTAATTCAGCTGCAATTTCTTCATCAAACCCTTCAATTGCTAAAAGTTCACTTTCTTCAGCATCTATTACCTCTTCAATACTTCCAAATCCCTCACTTACTAAAAGTTGCGCGAGAGTTTCATCAACATCCAGTGAATCAATAAATACATTTGTTTTAGTTGAAAAATCCTCTTGTCTTTTTGATGATTCCTCATCTTCAGTTAAAATATCTATTTCATAACCTGTCAGCTCAGTTGCAAGTTTAACGTTTTGTCCCCTTCTTCCAATTGCAAGACTTAAGTGTTCTTCAGAAACTACAACCTCTATTTTATTTTGGTCTTCATCTAAAACTACTTTAAGAACTTCAGCAGGAGAAAGAGATGAAATTGCAAGATTAGCTACATTTTCAGACCAGTTAATTATATCAATTTTTTCACCTTGTAATTCATTAACCACTGCTTGGACTCTGCTACCTCTCATTCCAACACAGGCTCCTACTGGGTCAATTGAGCCATCTTCAGTATATACTGCGATTTTAGCTCTACTGCCTGGATCTCTTGCGACACTCTTAATAGAAATAATGCCATCATAAATTTCCGGTACTTCCTGCATAAATAGCTTCGCCATAAATTGTGGGTGGGATCTTGATAAAAAAATTTGTGGACCTTTTAATTCTGATCTTACATCATAAATATATGCTCTTACTCTGTCGCCATTTCTAAGATTCTCTCTTGGTATAGTTTGATCTTTTCTAACAACTCCTTCAGCTTTACCTAAATCAAGTACAATATTTCCAAATTCAGATCTTTTTACAATTCCGTTTACTATTTCTCCAACCCTATCTTTATATTCATTGTATTGTCTTTCTCTTTCTGCTTCTCGAACTTTGGAATTAATTACTTGCTTAGCTGCTTGGGCCCCAATTCTGCCAAAGTCAATTGCTGGCAATGGATCAAGTAACACATCACCTAACTGGGCAGCTCCGTTAATTTTTTTTGCTGATTTTAAAGTAATTTCTAGAAATTTATTCTTTACGTCTTCAACAACTGACATTTTTCTAGAAATAGATATATCACCGTTCTCTTGATTTATTTCAACAACAACTTCATTTTCTTCGCCATAATTACTTTTTGCAGCTTTTTCAATTGCTTCTTCTAATGCTGAAATTACAATTGATTTATCAATCATTTTTTCCTGAGCAACTGTCTCAGCTATTCTTAAAATTTCAATCTTATTTGCACTAACCATTTTTGTTCCTTTTTGCGTAAAAAAAAAGTGGGCTTAACCCACTTTTGCTTTGGTTTAGCTATATTTTGAAAGATCTATACACTGCTAATTATCATAAATCAAGTACCTAAATATATAATGATATCAGAATGTTAGTTGGTATATTTTCTTTCCGTTTTTTATAGCTTTTCTTTGGTATCTTGAGACACCGTATAATCTGTCATTTTTCAATAAAATCTTATTTTTATTTGAATGGAGTATCTTTGAATTTGAACTAAAAATTTCATTGATATAGTTAAAGTAACTTTCGGAGTCTGTTGTAATGTAGGTAGAATATTTATTCTTTACTATTCCACTTATCTTAATAATATTTTCTAAATTGACTAATCTTCGTTTGAAATGACGTTTTTTATGCCACGGATCAGGATTAATGATTTTCAATTCATCAATGCTATTTTGATCAAGTGTATTAAGCAAGTATACAAAATTCATACCGCATAAACGAATATTTTTAATATTTTGATCTAGGATTTGTTTTAATACTTTAGCAACTCCATTAACATATACCTCTGATCCAACAAATAAGGTTTCAGGGTTATTAAGAGCGCTATCAATGAGGTGTTCACCATCACCAAAACCAACTTCTATTGTTATTTTTTTAAATAAGGCTGATTGCAACAGCTGCTCTGTGCTTGTTGTTGAAGAAAAATTTAATATTTTTTTGTCTAATGAATATTTGCTATAGTGATCATTTAGAACTCTTACGTTTAGTAATGAAAGCTTCTTAGAAATATTTCTTCCATGATACTGATAATAATCAGGAAATTTAGATCGTAAGTCTAACAATAAATTATAATTTTTCTGCTAGATCTAAATTTTCCCAAGAGAAAGAGCCATCCGCCATAGGTTCTCTACCAAAATGCCCGTATGCAGCACTTTTTTTATAGATTGGCTTATGCAAACCTAAATGATCTCTTATACCTCTAGGTGATAAATCAATATTATCTGTTATTTTTTTTATTAAATCATCATCCTTTATTTGAGATGTTCCATGGGTATCTACATAAATTGATAATGGTTCAGAAACGCCAATAGCATATGCAAGTTGAAGTGTACATTTATCAGCTAATCCAGCTGCAACTATATTTTTAGCTATATATCTTGAAATATAAGCCGCAGATCTATCAACTTTTGTTGGATCTTTTCCAGAGAAAGCTCCTCCACCATGAGGTGCAGCACCACCATAAGTATCAACAATAATTTTTCTTCCTGTTAGTCCAGTATCACCATCAGGTCCACCAATCACAAACTTTCCAGTTGGATTAATTAGTATCTCAGTATTATTATCTATCCATTCTTGAGGCATTACAGTTTTAATTATTGGAATTACCAGATCACTAACAGCTTGCTGATCAAGTTCAGCATCATGTTGAGTAGAAACAACTATTTTAGTACAAATTTCAGGCTCGCCATTTTTATATTTTAACGTAACCTGGCTTTTAGAATCAGGCTGTATTCCAATGGTGTTTCCAGATTTTCGCTCTGATGCCATTAACTCAAGTATCTTATGAGAATAATATATTGGAGCTGGCATTAAAGATGGTGTTTCTTTACATGCGTATCCAAACATTATTCCTTGATCTCCCGCACCTTGATCTTTATTCCCGGATGCATCAACACCCATTGCTATATCTGCAGATTGACTATGAACTCCTGAAGAATCAAAAGACAAGTTTTTCCAATGAAATCCATCTTGCTCATATCCAATGTCTTTTACTGCATTTCTTGCTAACTCTTCATAGTTACAATTGTAGCCTTCAGGGCCACGAACTTCCCCAGCAATAACTACTTTGTTAGTAGTAACCAATGTTTCCATTGCTACCCTAGCATTCTCCGGATTTTCTTGTGATAAAAAATCATCAACTATTGAATCTGAAATGATATCACACACTTTATCAGGATGGCCTTCCGACACGGACTCACTTGTAAATAAATATTCTTTAGTCATTTTTTTTCCTCAAAAATAATTGATCGATAGCATAGCCAATAATAAAAAATAAAACTATTAAAAAATACACCATTAATTCACCGTACTGCCGATAAATAGTCGTATCAATTTTTTTTGGTATTTCTGCATCAATAAAGGCAATTTTATCTGAACTAGCCATTCTATCTACAAGGCCAATAGGGTTTATTAATGCAGATATACCCATATTAGATGATCTCGCAAGAGGTAGTCCCAATTCAACTGATCTATATAAGACATGCACAAAGTGTTGCTTTGGACCACTAAAAGTACCAAACCATGCATCATTAGTAATATTTACTAGTAATTCAGTTTCATTATTAATTTTATTTCGAACAAAATTAGGGAATACAGCCTCATAACATATGAGTGGAGTAATTTTTTTTTCAAATGATTGATCATTATCACCACTCTTCATTGAATTTAATAATAAAGAGTTTTTTGGAAAAAATATTTTTAGAAAATTTGAGAATGGTATTTTCTCGCCAAAGGGTACTAGTTTAATTTTGTCGTATTGGTGACCATTAAAAGATAATGAATTGTAATAAATTCCTGCTTCATTACGAATATGGCCAATGAACCAATTTGATGGGCCTATACCGTCCATTCCAAACGCAGTCTCTGGAAAAATTGTAATTAAGTCTTTTGAGCCCATCTCGGCAATCTTCTTGTGTGACTCCTTTTCCCACTTTTCATCCTGATTAAAATCAGTGTGAACAATTCTCAAGCTATCACCAGAATTTATTACCTCATAGTTACTTACTCGATTATACCCAAATAGAAATGTTGTCAGTAATACTAAAGTAGCAATTAAAGGGAATATAATATTATTTTTTTTTATCCTGAAAGAAAAAAAACAAGTTGCGCAGAAAACAGTAATTAGGCTAAGACCAAAGACACCAAACACAGATAAAGATTGCATGAAATATATGGACCATGACCAACTATAAGCAATTAGATTCCATGGAAATCCCGTAAACATATAGCTTCTTAATAATTCAAAAATTACCCAATTAGCCGTAAAATAAAAAATACGTGAGGTGGACCGAGACCAAGAAAGATAATTAATAAATTGCATAAGTGCATAAAATAGTGACAAGATAAGTGGCAGTATTAAAAGTGGTACCGGTATTAAGTAATATAAATTTGCATTAAACTGTAAAATTGAATTTGAAATCCAATTAATACTAGATATGAAAAATCCAAACCCAAAAAGTAATCCTGTGAGAAAAAATATTTTCTTCTTATTTTGTAAATTTTGATAAATATAATCATTTACTAAAAAAAACATACCTACGACAATTACTGACATGAAAGGCAATTTAAATGGCTCAAAGCTAAAAGATAAAAGTATCCCAAGCAAGAACGAGGTAGAATAAATCATAAGTTTTTTATTATTAAAAAAAACTTTTGAGTACATATAATATTATATGATTTTTATTTTAACTGATTTTATTTTCATCGGATCAGCATCATTGATTTCGAAGGTCACACCTGAACTATGTTTAATAATTTCGCCTCTTTGAGGAACTCGCCCAGCTATGGAAAAAATTAAACCTCCTAAAGTATCAATATCATCACTGTTTTCGTTCGATAAGAAATTTATGTTTGTTATTTTTTGCAGTTCATCTATTTCAACTCTTGCACTTGCTTCAATTGTATTGGTGGAAGTTTTGATTAACATTGGCAAATTTTTCTCATCATGTTCATCTTCAATTTCTCCAATTACTTCCTCTATTACATCCTCAATCGTAACTAAGCCATCTGTACAACCATACTCGTCAATTACTATTCCCATGTGTAGTCGTGTGATTTGCATTTTTAATAGAAGATCTAAAACTGGCATTGAGGGTGGAATTTCCAAAACTTCTCTTTTAATAATATCCAAAAATTTACTTTCTTTTCGGCCCTCATTTTGATATTTAACTAAGTCTTTTATATGAATCATCCCAACGATATTATCTAAATTATGTTCATATACTGGAACTCTGGAATGAGACTCTTTGATAAATATTTCTAATACTTTTTCAAAGCTATCATTAACTTCTACTGCTCCAATATCAGCTCTCGGGATCATGATGTCTATCGTTCTTATTTCATCAATTTTTAGAATATTTAAAAGCATCAATCTCTCTTGCTTTGAGATACTTTCAGTGCCTTTTTGAGAAGACTCTAGAACTGTTTCAATACTTTCCTTTAGAGATTCGCCATTCTTGTTTTTACTCGGAAATAATCTATTTATTAAGCTTTTAAGCATATTTATTTATAAATTTCTTCAATTATATTTTTTTCAATTGAATTCATTTTATTAAATTGGCTGTCAGTATCATGTTTATATCCTAATAAGTGGAGTACACCATGTATGGTGATTTTTGATAAATATTTATATTTTTTTATATTTTGCTCATAAGATTCATCAATGATTTTTTCACAAGCGATGACTACATCCCCCAAATAATTTTTATTTTCAATCTTTTCATTCATTGGAAATGATAAAACATTTGTAGGTTTATTTTTATTTCTATATCTATGGTTTAAAAGTTTTATCTCACTATTTGATGTAAGAAGAAAACTAATAGAGACTTCATTATTAGAAGAAAATTTTATTATTTTAAATGTCTGGTTAACAGAATTAGAGATACATTTTTTATAGGAAGGCAAATTTTTATTCCACTCTGGACTTTTTATATTATAACTAATTTCCACCATTAAGGTTAAGATGATTTATCAAAAAGATCTTTTATTTGGTCATCGTATGAATCATATGCATTAATAATTTTTGTGACCATTTCATCTCTAACAATATCTTTTGAGCCAAGCTCAACAACTTCAATATTATCAATTTTTTCTAAAATTTTAACTGATTTTAATAACCCTGAATCACTTTTTCTATTCAGGTCTATTTGAGATGGATCGCCTGTAACGACCATTCTAGAATTTTTACCACACCTTGTTAGGAACATTTTTATTTGCGTATGAGTTGCGTTCTGGGCTTCATCTAAAATTACAAAGGAATTATTTAATGTCCTACCTCTCATAAAAGCTAAGGGAGCAATTTCAATTTCAGCAGATTCGATTTTCCTTAAGGCTATATCTGACGGCATAAGATCATAAAGACTGTCATATAAAGGTCTTAAATAAGGATCTACCTTTTCTTTCAAATCGCCGGGTAAGAAACCAAGTTTTTCCCCAGCTTCTACTGCTGGTCTAGATAGAATGATTCTATCAAATTTATTATCTAATAATTGTGAAACTGCTGCAGCAACTGCTAAAAATGTTTTACCTGTTCCGGCTGGACCAATCGCAAAGATAATTTTCTTTTTCTGAAGAATATCTAAATAATGGTTTTGCATTTTACTTTTACCAATGACATCAAGTTTTGCTGTCTTGGTAACAGTCAAGTTACTTATTTTGTCGTTTTCATATAAAGATTGCATTTTTAGATTCTCCTGCATTAAATTAATATCGTTTCCTTTTCTGTTAGATTTTAAATCATGTTGTGTTTTTAAAATTGCATTTCGCAAAATATTTCTGTATTTTTTTGCACCTTGAATATTTAGTTGATTTCCTTTTTGAAAGACCTTAATGGGAAGGTGATCTTCAAAAAAGTTTAAATTTTTATTATTAACTCCAAATATCTCTACAACATCTAAGTTATCAATATTTATTATAGAAGACCCTGATGTCAGATCCTTTTGATTTTCGGATATGGATTTTATTTGTTTATTTTTCAAATTAAGCAGCTAATCAATTTTTAACAAGTACCATATAAACTCTTGTGGTTGCAAGATGTAATATCAATATCTTTTTCATGACCTGGCACTAGATCATTGGACTTGATATAAACAGATTGCATGAATGGCGTTCTTCCAAAGAAATACTCAGGATTACTTGAACTTTGATTCTCAATCAATACTTTTACAGTTTTATTACAAAACTCATTATTAAAGGAATATTGAATTTTTTTTAATTTTTCTTGTAACACCAGGAGTCTCTCTTTTTTCACTGAAATGGGAGTGTAGTCGGCTTCTGTCGATGACTTAGTTCCAGGTCTTGAACTATAAATAAATGAATAAGATTGGGTAAACTCTATGTCATCAATAAGTTTCAATGTATCATTAAAATCTTGATCTGTCTCACCCGGGTACCCAACAATAAAATCTGATGATATTTCTATATCTGGTTTTGCTTTCTTTAATCTATCGATAGTTCTTCGATAAAAATCAGGATCATATTTTCTATTCATTTTTTTTAAAATTGATTCTGAACCAGATTGAACAGGTAAATGTAAAAATGGCATCAGCTTCGCATTATTTTTGTGTTCTTGAATTAATTCTTCATCCATATTAATTGGATGAGATGTTGTATATCTTATTCTTTTAACACTATCAAATTCGCTAATTGCTCTGATCAAATCTGACAGTTTGACATTTTTATTATTTGATTTGTCATTATATGCATTAACGTTCTGACCGAGTAATACAATCTCTTTTGCTCCCTTTTGAGATAGTAATTTTACTTCATCGTTAATGGATTTAATGGACCGAGAATATTCAGGGCCTCTTGTGTAAGGAACAACACAGAAAGAACAAAATTTATCACATCCTTCCTGGATTGTTACCATTGAAGACACTCCTTGCGGTCTCATTTGCTCAGACAAATAATCGAACTTTTCATTCACTATAAAGTCAGTGTTAATTTGTTTGAAACTATTTTCTAAATCATCCAGCATTTTAGGAAGGAGATGATAGCTTTGTGGTCCAAGGACTATATCGATTGATTGATTTTTTCGAAACATTTCAGAGTTTTCAGCTTGAGCTACACATCCAATGACTGCTATTGTTTTTTTTAATCCCAGTTTATTTACTCTTCCTATATCTGAGTATAATTTATGTGCTGCCTTTTCACGAATATTACATGTGTTAAAAATTACTAAATCAGCTGATTTAGGGTCTAATTTATTTTTTAGTCCTTTGCTCTCAAGTATTGAAGTTATTTTTTGACTATCATAAACATTCATCTGACAGCCATAAGATTTTACATAAAATGAACGGTTTTGCATTTTAGCTAATTTTGAGAGTTTGATTTATGCCATGAAGTATCTGATTTTCACAATAATTGGTCAAATCTTTTCTATTATTAAAGTCACTTGCATTAAGCTCATTGTGAAATACTAGCTCAACTGTAACAGGCCCAGAGCTTAAAAAATTAATCATTGCATCTACCATTGAAGTATCACCTACCCAAGAAATGTGCCTTCTTAAAAAGAGTCCCATTGGTAAGTTATTTTTTCTTGAATAGCAAATAGAAATAGGCTGAATATGTATTATATTTTTTTCATCAAACGCACATTCTAACATTGATGATTTAAATTGCTTAATTCCATTTCCATCAGAGGTCGTTCCTTCAGGAAAGATTATAAAATTTTCACCAAGGCTTAATTTTTGATTAATTATGTAATTGTATTCACTAATTTTATTTTTATTAGAATTATCAATAAAAAAAGTATTACTAAGCTTTGCTAAAAAACCAAATATTCCCATTTTAGAAACCTCTTTTTTTGCAATAAATCTTGCATTAAGTAATGTACCTAAGCAGATAATATCAAACCATGAGACATGGTTTGCTACATAGAGAGTTCCTTTTTTTTTGCGGTTATGATTTTTCTTGTCATAAGTAATTTTAAGCCCAGTAATAAGTTTAATTATTTTATAAAAATATATTGCGTAAATATTCTTAAATTTATAAGCGAATAAATTTAGTAAAATTTGTATCGGAATTGATATGATTATAAAAAATGATAGTAATAGCAGCGTATAAATAAGTCTTATGATTGACATTCAATTTTTATTTTTTTTCTTAACTCCATAAAGCTCTAAACGATGATCAATAAGTTTGAATCCGAGCTCACTAGCAACTCTAGTCTGTATATTTTCTATTTCGTCATTTGTGAATTCATGTATTTCACCAGTTTCTATGTCAATTAGATGGTCATGATGCGCTTCTTCAATTGCCTCATAGCGTGATCTGCCATCTTTGAATTCTAGTTTTTCAATTGCACCATATTCTTCAAATAGTTTAACTGTCCTATAAACAGTCGCAATACTGATATTTTTATCCTTTTTATTCGCACTTAAAAAAATTTCATTTACATCAGGGTGTCCTTCTATGCTCATCTCGGTTATGACATCAGCTATAGTATTTCTCTGCTCGGTCATTCTTAAACCTTTTTCACTGCACATTTTTTTTACGTCTATCATAAGAAATAAATTTTAATAGTTACTACTGATATAAACTGGTCTCGGATCATTTGTAAGTTTATTTTTTTTGTTTATTAACATCTTTAATTTTTCATTATTATAATCGATAAAGTGTATATTCTGATTAATTAATTCAAAATATTTTTTGTCAATAAAGCTCATTAATATATTGTTATCACAAATAATACTTGTTCTTTTGTTAAATATTTTATTATTTCCTTCAAAATTCATTATTTTAGGTTTTGAAATACATAAATTACCTTTAAAATTTTGAGAGAAAAATTGCATTTTTCTATGAAAGATTAGTATAGTCCTTAAATCAAATAAGCACTCATCGTTAGCAACTAAATTCAAATACTCAAATTTTGAGATTCCTCTTACGTCAGTATTGTTGGTAAGCTGAATTGTTTTTGCAAAGGTTAAAGCAGATCTTATTCCAGTAAAACTACCGGGTCCTGTAATAACAAAAATTGTATCAAGTTTTTTTATATTTATTTTTGCTTTATTAAAAATTTTCTCTATTTCAATTACCAGAATTTCTGAAATATTTTTATTAGATCTAATCTTTTTACTTAGAAAGTAATGTCTTCCAATTAAAGTCAATGACATATCAGTTGTGAAGTCTAAAAAAAGAAACATATAGTTGATATTTTAACCATATAGATTAAAAAATGAATTTGATGAATAAGTTTCTGTTATTTTTTCCTAAATACCTGATTAAATTATTCCTTATAATTATCTTTATAGGTATTCCTAGTTTTTCCTTTGCAGAAAATGAAATGGGAGTATCAACTTTTATGTATCATAGATTTGGTGAAGATAGATATCCAACAACAAGTGTTACGAAGGAACAGTTTCAGACCCATATAAAATATATAATTGAAAATAATATTGATGTAATAAGTTTAGAGGAAATTATAAGTAAATTAGAAAATGACGAAAAGTTTAATAAGAAAAGTATAGCTTTTTCAGTTGATGATGCTTACTTGTCTTTTTTCGAATATGCCTGGCCAATATTTAAAAAATACAAAATACCTGTCACTCTATTTGTTTCAACAGATATTATAGATATAAATACCGCAGGGTATATGAGTTGGTCTCAAATAAAGGAATTTATTAAAGAAGGGGGATCTATTGGTCAACATACTTCTACTCACCTTCATATGCCATTAAACAGTAAGAAGTATGTCAAGGAAGACTTACTAAATTCACATAAAAGCTTTATGAAGAATATTGGATTTGTACCTAAGCTTTTCGCATATCCGTATGGTGAAACGAGCTTAGCTATTATAGAACTTTTAAAAGAACTCAATATTAGCCATGCGTTTGGTCAGCATTCGGGTGTGATTTCAAGTTATGAAAGTCCTTACTATTTACCTAGATTTTCTCTTAACGAAAATTTTGGCACACCAGACCGTTTTGAATTTGCTGTAAATTCTTTTCCCTTACAGATAGATCAATTTAGTCCTGACGATATGTTCTTAAAAAACAATAAGCGTCCAATAATTGAACTCGTATTAATTAATAATCTAAAAAATAATGAATTAAATTGTTATTCTAATCCTGGTGGGAATTGGAGTTCACAAGAAATAATCAAAATAACTCCGTATAAGTTTCAAATAAAATTAGAGGAAGATTTTTTATCTGGAAGAGGCAAACTAAACTGTACTTCAAAGATTGATGATAATTGGTACTGGTTTGGATATCAGTTCTTGGTTAAATGATTTCAATAAATTTGAGTTTATATTGATCTTCTATTTTTAAATACTCAAAGTCTTCAAATTTGTTTGTTTTGATTATGTTCTTTATTTTCTCTGAATAATTATCTTCAATTGAATAGTTATATAAATAATCTGACAGTGTAATCCCATTTAAAGGAAGATTATTGTTTCTCAAAATATATCTATTTAATCTGAACTCTGAATAATGATGATTAGTGTTTAAATTTTTCATATATGATGAAACAGAGTCACTTAGCGTATTAAATGTTTTAATTTTGTAATTTTCACCTAAATCCCTATTTTCAGGAACAATCCCATCCTTATTTTGATCCCAAATATATTGTCCAAATAAAGCATTTCCCTCGATAGCAAAACGAGAAGTTCCCCATCCACTCTCTATGGCCGCTTGAGCAAGGGCCAGTGAAACTGGAATTTTGTCAACTTTCTGTAGTAATTTTTCAATAGAGTATTCTTTTAATTTGTATTCTTTCATTATACTGGACAACCACTTAGCATCACTACGGGAGATAAAGTCAATTTTATCTGCTAGATTTCTAATTTTATTATTTATGAGTACTAGCTTTTCATTTTCTTTAATTATTATAGGCAAGGCTATTTTTATAAAAAGAGTTTTTCTTATTTCCGTTGATTTAATTGTTTTTATATTGGATGGTAATTTAGATATAATGATATTTGGTACTAAATTTGTTTCTAGGATCGAATCTAAATTAACATCTTTGCTTACATAAATTTCTTCAGTAATCTTAGCAGCATAAAGTTTATCTAAAGTTTGATCAAAGTTTTCATTTTTAGAATTATTATTTGGATATAGTACTTTAGTTTGTTTGTAGTAAACATTTTGATTCAAAACTAATGAAGTTAAAATTGTGAGAACAAATAGTAAAGCTATTGAGTAATAGATCCTAAATAAGATAATGAAAGAATTATTTTTAGTAACAAATAAGTTTAAGAAATTCATATCATCTATATGATTTGTTCAACTTTTTTAACTTCAGGAATATGATGTTTGAGCATATTCTCGATACCATTTTTAAGAGTTAGTGTTGCGCTAGGACAGCCAGCGCAACTTCCTTGAAGGGCCAATGAAACAATACCCTCATCATATTTCTTAAATTTTATATCTCCACCATCTTGCATAACAGCAGGTCTTATTTTTGATGCTAAAATATTATGAATATTCTTAACAACTTCTATATCTGCATCGTCGAATTCAACTGTATTAATTTCATCAACCTCATTCTCTGTATCTAATATTGGAATACCTGAACCAATGAAGTCAGATATCTCGTGCAAGATTGTTGCTTTTAATTGATCCCATGTAAACTTACTTTTATTAATTGAAATAAAATTTTTATTAAATAAAATTTTATCAATACCGTCAATTTTAAGTAATTTTTCTGCAAGTTTTGAATTTATATTTTCCTCCCCAACATTATATTCAACTGGCTCGGAACATATTTCATGATCATCTAAAATAAACTTCAATGAGTTTGGGTTAGGTGTTGATTCTGTCTGTATAAACATAATATTTGTTCAATTTATATAATTAGATTCTACTTTTTTTAAAGAATTCATGTAATAATTTTGTAAGTGTCTGAATTTAACGATATTTTTCAATTCGCTCTTGATGCCAAATCATCAATAACATCATCCTCTAAACCTTGTGGTACTACAACAATTGGAACTGGAAGTTTACCTGATTTTTGGCCAGCTAATAATGTAACCAACGGACCTGGTTGATCAGCGTCAGCTGCAGCTAAAACTAGAAACCTTATTGCATCATCAGATTCAAGTGTTTCTATTATTTTTTCGCTTGGAATGCCTTCTTTAATTATAACTTCAGGAACTATACCTACGAGATCATGAATAACTTTAGACCATTTTTGTAATTTTTCTTGAGCTTTATCAGTTGCCTCTTGGCGAATAATCTCTTCAACAGATTGCCATTGCTGGGGGTCAAATTGTTCGATAATATTTAATAAAATTATACCTCCCCTTGTATTTTTGGCTCTTTGTGCAGCAAATCTGATAGCAACACTTAACTCAATGGAGTCATCAACTATAACTAAAAATTTTGATCTATGCTTCATTTCTAACAAGCCCAATTATATCATATACCTCTTTAATTGTAACATTGGCTTTCTCTGAAGCTTTTTCAGCTCCACTTGAAATTATTTGATTCAAATAACTTTTATCACCCATTAATTTTTCTATTTCTTTTGATATAGGTTTAATATGTTCAATGATTACTTCGGTGAGATTATTTTTAAAATTTGAAAAGTTCTGTCCTTTGTATTTTTCAATTAGTTCAACTTTCTCTATTCCTGAAAAACCTGAAAATATATTTAATAAATTATTAACCTCTAATAATTTTGATACATCCTCATTATTGTCTGGCATAGTTGTGTCAGCGGTTTTAGCCTTTTTTATTTTTTTTTCTATCTGATCAGCACTATCAATTAAACTTATTCTTGAATAGTCTGATGGATCGGACTTACTCATTTTTAGTTCTCCATTTTTGAGAGACATTATTCTAGAGATATTTTTATCTATTATTGGTTCAGGAATTGGAAAAAAACCATCACATTCATACTCACGATTAAATTTTTGAGCTATGTCTCTTGTTAATTCTAAGTGCTGCTTTTGATCGTCGCCAACAGGAACATGGGTTGCTTTGTAAAGTAATATATCTGCAGCCATTAAGTTGGGGTAAATAAAAAGTCCTGAGCTAGCATTCTCTTTATCCTTACCTGCCTTATCTTTAAATTGTGTCATTCTATTGAGCCAGCCCATTCTTGTGATGCAATTAAATATCCAGGCCAGTTCTGAATGAGATGAAACATTACTCTGATTAAAAATTACACTTTTGACAGGGTCAATTCCTGAAGCTAAATAAGTTGCTACTACCTCGTAAGTATTGTTTTTAAGAAGCTTTGGATCTTGTTTTACTGTAATTGCATGAAGATCAACTACACAAAAAAAACATTCATATTCAGTCTGCATTGAAACAAAATTTTTTATTGCGCCTAAATAATTACCAATATGTAAGCCTCCAGTTGGTTGAACTCCAGAGAGAACTGTTTTGTTTATATTTTTCATTTATTAAAAACTTTTTTTATTTCAGTATACGAAAAAGGTTTGTAAAAAGATATTATAAATAAGTAAAGTAGTATGGAAGAAAAAACTATAAATAAAAGAAAAATAGTCTCACCAAAATAAAAGCTGATAAATATTTCACCATAATAATCTTTAAAGAAATTAATATATATTCCTATAACAAAAGAAGCTAAAAAGACTAAAAATATCGGTTTTAATATTTTTGAACTAAAGACAAAATAATGATTTTTTTGAAGGTAATAATAAAGAACAAATACGCTTATCCACGCTGAAATACTTGTTGCAATCGCAATTCCTACAAAACCTATATAGAAAAAAAGTATTATGCTCAATACTGTATTCAAAACTAAATTAAATAAAGTTACATAAAGTGTTGGCTTAACATTTTCATATGCAAAAAAAATTGGTGTGAAAATTTTCATTAATATAAATGCAACCAAGCCTAGACTATAAAATTTCAGTGCCTGAGCTGTAAGCACCGTAGACTTACTATTAAATTCACCTCGCTCAAACAGTATACTAACTATCATTTCTGGCAGAATAAAAATACCAACAGCCGCAGGAAGTGATAATAATATGGCAAATTTAGTAGTCTCCTCGATTGTATTACAAACCTCGGATTTTGAATTCGTTTGAATTTTTTTTGAAATTGATGGCAGCAATGCAATTCCAAGTGCAATCCCGATCAAGGCAAGAGGTAATTGATATATCCTATCTGCATAATATAAATATGAGATTGCACCAGTTTCATATGAAGCAATTATAGTTCCTATAAAAATATTTATTTGAAGTAAGCCTGAGGAAAAAAAACTTGTAGAGAATAAACTAAGAAAACGTTTTGTATTTCTTGTGATTAGCGCTGAAAAATAAGTTATCTTTATTTTATTATTTTTAAGTGAAGCTACTAAAGAAATTATTTGAACTATGCCTCCAATAATTACAGACCACGATAAAAAAAGTAAATAATTATTTTCGGTTATATAAGCATACAATATTCCCAATATCATAAAGAGATTTAAAATTATTGGAAGCGATGCTGACAATGCAAATTTATTATTAGCATTAAGAATAGATGAATAAATTGATCCAACACTAATTATAACAAGAAAAGGAAATATAATTCTTGATGTATTGATTAACTCTTCCAGCTTTTCCTCATTCAAGGCAAAACCTGGTGCCAAGAGCAAAATAAAAGTCGGCATAAATATCTCAATAATAACGACAATAGTTACTGTTACGGTTGTAAAAATAACAATTATATTTCCAGCAAATTTTTTTGCTTCTTCCAAAAAATTTTCACTTATCATCTTTGCATAAACTGGTACGAATGCAGAGTTGACTGCCCCTTCTGAAAATATTCTGCGAAATGTATTTGGAAAACGAAAGGCAACAAAAAATATATCTGCAAATATTCCTGTACCCAAAAAATTTGCAATTAAAATATCTCTTAGATATCCAAATACTCGGCTTACAGATGTAAAAAAAGAATAGATAAATGATGATCTTATTACATTCATATAATTGTTGTTTATTAATCTATTTTCATCTAAATATCGTCAAAATTAAGTATGCATTCCCATTTTATAGTTTTTGAAATTGAAACACAGATAAAAACCTATATAAATGGCCAAAAAGGGATTTATGAAGAAAAAAAATAGAGCAGAACATTTTAGTGAAAAAGAAGCTTTAGTTTTTCATGCTCAAGGGAAGCCAGGAAAAATTGAGATTAAAGCAACCAAGCCTCTTGAAACACAAAGGGATTTATCTCTAGCTTATTCTCCAGGAGTTGCAGCGCCAGTTAATGCAATTGCGGAGGACGCCGGTGCAGTCTATGACTATACGAGTAAGGGTAATATTGTTGCTGTAGTATCAAATGGAACAGCTATTCTTGGTCTTGGCAATTTAGGCGCACACGCTTCAAAACCAGTGATGGAAGGAAAATCTGTTTTGTTTAAAAGGTTTTCTGACATTGACTCAATTGATCTTGAAATTGATACTGAAAATGCAGATGAGTTCATTAATTCTGTTAAATATTTGGGTCCATCTTTTGGTGGAATAAATTTAGAGGACATTAAGGCTCCTGAGTGTTTCATTATTGAAGACACATTAAGAGAGCTAATGGATATTCCTATATTTCACGATGATCAACACGGTACAGCCATAATTTCTACAGCAGCACTTTTAAACGCATTAGATCTCAGTGGAAAAAAAATAAGTGAAGCTAAAATTGTTGTAAATGGCGCGGGAGCTGCTGGTATTGCGTGTTTAGAGCTTCTAAAGGCAATGGGTATGCCAAACAATAACGCAATTCTTTGCGATACAAAAGGCGTTATTCACTCCGAAAGAAAAGAAAATATGAACCAATGGAAATCTGCACATGCAATAAAAACCGATTGCAGGACATTAGAGGATGCACTGATTGGTGCAGATATTTTTTTTGGTTTATCAGTTGGAAACATAATCAGTCAGAAAATGGCTTTATCAATGGCTGATAATCCAATTATTTTCGCTATGGCAAATCCTGAACCTGAAATTACTCCAGAAGATGTAAAAGAATGTAGATCTGATGCAATTATTGCAACGGGAAGATCTGATTATCCTAACCAGGTGAATAATGTTTTAGGGTTTCCCTATATATTTAGAGGGGCATTAGATGTTAGGGCTACAACAATTAATTTAGAAATGAAGATAGCTGCTGCAAGAGCAATAGCCGACTTAGCAAAAGAGGATGTACCTGACGAAGTTGCAAATGCTTATCCTGGGAAACGTCCGCAGTATGGTCCTGATTATATAATACCATCCCCATTTGATCCTCGATTGATAAGCAAAGTTCCTCCCGCAGTTGCCAAAGCTGCTATGGATACTGGAGTAGCGCGTAAAGCAATTGTAGATATGGACAGGTATTCTAATGAGCTATCAGCGAGGCTTAATCCTTCAGCTGGGCTATTACAGAAAATATTTCAAGAAGTAAAAGAAAATCCAAAACGTGTGATTTTTACAGAAGGTGAAGAAGAAGACATGATTAGAGCTGCTGTTATATTCCTTAATAATGGAATGGGGACACCAATTCTTATCGGAAGGGAAGAAATAATAAAAAATAAAATGAAAGAAATGGGACTTGATTTCTTTGATAAGTTAGAAATTCATAGTACGAGAAATAAAGCTGAACATGATAGGTACGCTGAACATATATATAATCGGCTTCAAAGAAAAGGTTTTTTAAGAAAAGATTGCTTAGATTTACTTACTAAAGAAAGAAATGTATTTGCCGCCTGCATGGTATCTCTCAGTGAGGCCGATGCCATGGTTTGTGGTCTAACAAGAAGTTTTGCTGCTTCGCTAGAAAGCATAGAATACGTATTGGATCCTATTCCTAATAAAACAATTTTGGGAATGACTGTTATGTTGTGTAACGGAAGAACAATATTTGTTGCAGACTCAAACGTTCACGATATGCCTAACGCTGCACAACTTGCAAACATAACGCAGGAAAGTGCAGAAGTTGTAAAGGAGATTTTTGGCATTGAACCAAGAGCAGCTTTAGTTTCTTACTCCAACTTTGGAAAACCGTTCACGGAACGTTCAGTCTATATGAGAGATGCAATCAAAATACTTGATGAGAGAAAAGTTGGTTTTGAATATGACGGTGAAATGGGTGCAAACACAGCTCTTAATGAAAATTTAATGAACTTATATCCATTTTGTAAACTTTCTGGCCCTGCTAATCTTTTGATTATGCCAGCGATCCACAGTGCGAGTATTTCTACAAAAATGCTACAAGAATTGGGAGGTGGAAATTTGGTAGGTCCTTATCTTGTGGGTTTTAAAGAGAGTATTCAGATAGCTCCTTTGGGAGCAAATGTTGCTGACATCGTTAATCTTGCAGCACTTGCAGCTTTTAAGAATTAGTTTTTTAAGAAATTTGAAATTTCTTTAATAGCGTTTTTTGATTCTGGCAAAAATCCAAAAATTTGCCAAACATGAGGCAAATTTTTATAAATACTAAGCTTTACCCCATTATTGTTTTGCTTCAAACTTTTTGAAATTTCAATTGAGTCACTGAATAAAATTTCAATGTTACTCACCTGGATGAGTGTTTTAGGAAAGTTTTTAAATTCTGCAAATACGGGTGATATTAATGGATTCCTGCAATCTTGGCTTGGGGCATACCACTCTTCGACAGTTTTTTTCATTGATTTAGCAGTATTAAGCCAATCATCATAAGACAAGTAGGGATCAGACAGTGAATTCTCTCTGATACTGCTTCCTTCTCCCGTTAAGTCAGCCCATGGTGATAGTAGAAAAACTTTTGATGGTAGGGGTTCATTAATTTCCTGAAGTTTTAATATAGTGACAATTGATAAATTCCCGCCAGCAGAATCACCTCCTATAAATATATTTTGGCTCTTATATCCCATTCTTAATAAACATTTATAGCTTTCGACGGCATCATTTAATGCACATGGAAAAGGGTTCTCAGGAGCAAGAGAGTAATCTATCGCATAGACTTTTAATTTAGATTTTTCAGCTATACTTGATAATAGATTCTGATGAGTTTCAGGTGAGCCAGCAATATATCCTCCTCCATGAAAATAAAGTATACATTTGTCATTACTAAACTCTTCATGATCAAAAGAGAGTGTTCTAATATTTTCCAAATAAATCTCATCTGTTAAAACTTTAGAAAATTTTTTATTAAATATAAATTTTTGTAGACTAGTATTTACAATTGAGTTCTCCGTATTCTCATAGCCCTTTTGACTCATCATTTTTCTAGCTTCAAGATAGGAGCGCTCTTCAACTGGTGGTTGAACTTTCTTTATATATTTTTTTAATATATAAATTAGTATTTTTGCTCTGATGCTCATATCATATTTGGATAATAATTATTCATCTAATTTATCAAAGATTATTTTCGCAACATCGATCTTATGAAGTTTTTTAATTTCTTGGATACAAGTTGGTGAAGTAACATTTATTTCCGTAAGGTAATTTCCTATTACGTCAATTCCAACAAAAAATAATTTTTCGCTTATCAAGGTTTCTTTGATTATTCTGCAAATTTTCCTGTCATTTTTTGAAAGTTTAACAGCCTCGGTATTTCCCCCAACATGAATATTTGATCTAAACTCATTTGTTTTAGGTATTCTTTTTAATGCTGCAACGGGCTTACCATTAATAAGTATTATTCTTTTATCACCTTTTTTAATTTCTGGAAGATACTTTTGCACAATAAAAGGGACGTTTTCTTCATCTATAAATTTCTCAATGATTTGATTATAGTTTTTATCCTTCTTATCTAATAAAAAAATGCCTTGCCCTCCGTTACCGTAAAGAGGCTTAATAACAGACTTCTTAAATTTCTTCATAAAAAGATCTATTTCATTTCTAGATCTAGTGATTAAAGTTGGAGGAATAATCTCTTTAAATTTTAGCATAAGTATTTTTTCTGGAGCATTTCGTATACCTGTTGGACTATTAATTATTCTAGTTTTTGAATTCAAATGCTCTAATAAGTACATTGAAGATATGTATTCCATGTTATAAGGCGGATCTTGTCGTATAAAAATATAGTTTAAAGAGTTTAAATTTATTATTTTTTCAATACTAATACTATAACTACTTAGTTTGCTATTCTTAAATTTTATTTCTTTTGCTATGGCATATACTGTGTTTTTTTTGAATGTAAGAGAACTTGGAGAAAAAATAAAATTTCTATTTTTTCTCTTTTGTGACTCTAAAATCATTGGCAATGTACTGTCCGTATCGTTATTAAGTGTGTGCACAGGATCTATTTGAAAGCCATATTTCATAAAACTAACTCCTATTCAGATTTGATGGTTATATAGTCGACTACTTCCTCAACTCCAAATACTTCTTTAGAAAGGTCTATAGCCTTTTGTTTTTCATCGCTTGAACTTGAGATCCCAATTATATAAACAATTTTATTAACAGTTTCGATGTTATAATTTAAAGAATTAATTTCTTCATCAAGCATTAACTTAGCCAAAACTTTTGTGTTAATAACTAAATCATCTGCAAAATTAAATATACTATCGCTTTGACTTATCTGAATTTCATTAATAACAGTTTGAACTCCTTTTATTCCCCACGCAATTCGGGTGGCTTCTATTCTTAAATCTATATTATCAACAGTACCAGTTAACAATACTCTACCTTGAGAAACCTCTACATCAACGTTGAAAAATATTTCGTCGCTTTGGTCAAAATAAGAATTCTTTAACATAGTTTTAATTAACACATCATCAACAAACTCTCCTATGCTTCGATCAGAGCTTGAAACTGTTACTCCCTTTACAGCTACTCCCGTTGCCACGGGCAAAGAACAATTTGATAGAAACATTAAAATTAGAGTTAAAATAGTGAATATTGGAAATTTACTAAGCATCATTATTCAAAATTATATTAATTTCATATTATTTCCTATTTTTTATTAATAGCTGGTAAATATCTCTTTTTGAAATATTCAAATCTTTTGACATAAGACGTGATACCTCAGAAATATTCATACCTTTATTCAGTAAACTGTCACCATATTCAACAATTTCTTTCTCAGAAAGTTTATTAATTTTGCTTATTAATGGTTCAATAATAAATGTAATCTCGCCTAAAATTTTTTGTTTTAAACTTATTTTTTCTAAAAGTGCAGAAATATTAGTATTGATAATTTCCTCATGTTTTTTCGTTAATTCCCTAACAAATGTTATTTTGCAATCACCACTTAGTTTTAATATTGAATTTAATGTTTTGATAATTCTCTTAGGCGATTCAAAATATATTTCTGGACAGTCACTTTTATTAAATCTTGCTAATTGACTTTCTATTTTCTTTTTTTCTCTTGGAAAGAAACCTCTAAATGTAAAATTTTCTGATTGAAAAGCTGATAGCACGAAGCTTGCTATTGGTGCTGACGGACCTGGCAAGGAAAATACACTTAAATTATTTTCAAAGCATTCTTTCACAAGATCGGCACCAGGATCGGAAATAAGTGGTGTTCCAGAGTCTGTTGTTATAGCAAAAGAAAAATTGGAACTTATTTTTTTTATTATTCCAGGAATTTTATTTTTAGAATTAAATTTATGAAATGACTGTATTTTACATTTTATTCCATATTTCGAAGTAAGTTTTTTTGTAATTCTAGTATCTTCACTTACTATAAAGTCAACTGAGGAAAGTATTTTTAATGACCTTAACGTAATATCAGATAAATTTCCTATTGGTGTGGGAACTACATAAAGACCACTTTGAGGTTTCTCATGTCCTAATAAGTTTGTAATATAAGATAAATTTAAATTTGATTGCATGCTTTATTTTAGAGATAAATTTATTATTTTAGTAATTTTTTGTTTGAGTTTATTATTATATAACTGTGAAACGACTCAATTAGCTTCCAAAAAAACACTAACATACAATCAAACTCAATTGCTAGAAACTATAAAAGAAAATGAAGATCCAAGTACTCAAGGAAATAATTTAATAGAAAAAGATGATAAAACTATCAAAATAGGGTTGCTTTTACCTTTGTCTGGAAAATTTTATCAGATAGGTAAATCATTGCTCGATTCTGCACAATTAGCGTTAGAAAAAACCAATAACAAAAATTTAGAATTTTACATAGCAGACACTGGTGAAGAAAACCAACTATATAAAAATCTATCATATTTAATTAGTCATGATGTTGATTTGATACTTGGTCCAATATTTACCAAAACAGTTTTAAAGGTAAAAGAGTATTTGGATGATCAAAATATTCCAATTATAACATTTTCAAATAATTCTGAGGTAAGTGATCGTAATATCTATGTTTTTGGATTAACTATTGAGGATGAATTAAGAAGTATCTACGAATATTCAATAGATAAGGGAATTAATAAATTTGCAGTTATAGTTCCTGATAATAAATATGGAAATAAAGTTAGAAATGAAATTAATAAATTGCAAAATGTAATTAATAATTCATCTACACAATTTATTTTTTATCCAACTAAAGATCCCGACTATTACAAAATAGCTAGAGATGTTTCAAATTATGATAAAAGAAAATTAGACTTAGATAATCGAGTTAAGCTTCTAAAAGAATTGCAATCTGAATCTTCATTAAAAGAACTACAATTATTAAGAAATAAAGATACTTTAGGTGAGGTAGATTTTGAAGCTATTATAATAATTGCTCGCTCGTTTAGTGAATTAACAAATTTTATTTCAATACTGCCCTATTACGATGTTGACCCAAAAAAAGTAAAATTCATTGGAAATTCTATTTGGGGAAAAGAATTAATCCTAAAAGAGCCTTCAATGAAAAATTCATATTTTTCGTCCTTGAACTTAATTGACCGAAAAAAATTTAAAGAGGAATATAAAAAGATTTACAAAAATAATCCTCACTCATTAGCTGCTTTAGCTTACGATTTGGTAGGTTTAATCAGCAGCTTAAATAGAGAACATAAGAAAATTACAAATGAAATTCTCCACTCTAATTCAGGATATACAGGAATAAACGGTTGGTTCCGTTTTGATGAAAATGGAAGAGTAGAACGTAGACCTTTAATATTTCATGTAGGCAGTGATAAGTTTATAATTAAAAATTAATTTTTTATTTTATGTAAATAACTTGAAAGCTTTTTAAATGCAATTGCTCTGTGGCTTATTCTCTCTTTGTAGTGAAAATTCATCTCGCCAAATGTTTTTTTATAACCTTTAGGGACAAAAATTGGATCATATCCAAAACCATTCTTACCTTTTGGCGGAAATTGAACATGTCCATATATCTTACCTTCGAAAACTCTGCTTACATTGTTTGGAAAATAAATTGATAAAGCACAGCAAAAAAAAGCTTTTCTGCTGGGTTTATTAAAACAATTATATTTTGCCATTTTCTTTTCTATTTTTTCCATAGCAATATTGAAATCTTTATCTTTGCCAGCCCATCTCGCAGAATAAATGCCGGGTTCATTATCTAGTGATGAAATACAAAGACCACTATCATCAGCTATAGCTGGTAATCTAGATTTTAATGCAGCATTTCTTGATTTGATAAGAGAGTTTTCTCTAAATGTGAGACCATTTTCAATAGGTTCGTTAATTTTAAGTTTTTTGGCAGGAATAATATTATAACCCATCGGTTTTAATAAAGATTTTATTTCCGATACTTTTCCAGAATTATGACTTGCTATTACAATATTCTTTAACAGCTTACTTACCTTCAAAAATTATTTTTTGAGACTGAATTATTTGACTAATACCTGATTTTGCCAATTCAAGCATGGAGTTAAATTCGTTTTCTGTGCAAAGTTTTTTTTCAGATGTCATTTGTATCTCTACTATTTTATTTGTTTCTGTAATCACAAAATTAGCATCAACCTCAGCGTTTTGATCTTCAATAAAATCTAGATCAAGCAATGGAACATTATCGACGATGCCACAACTTACAGCCGCAAGATTTTCCTTTATTGGATTAGTTTTTATAATCTTTTTCTCAATCATGCTTTTAATACATAACTGCAATGCTACAAAGGCACCTGAAATTGAAGCGGTTCGTGTTCCACCATCGGCTTGGATAACATCACAATCAATTAAAATTTGCATATCTTTTAATAAACTAAGATCTGTTACTGCTCTCATCGATCTGCCAATCAAACGTTGTATTTCTTGCGTTCTTCCTGATTGTTTGCCTCTTACAGCTTCACGGGACATTCTTTCAGATGTTGATCTAGGGAGCATTCCATATTCAGCAGTTACCCAGCCTTGCTGAGAATTTTTAAGCCATCTTGGAACATTTTGATCTAGAGATGCGTTACACAATACATGAGTTTTACCAAATTTTATCATACAAGAACCCTCAGGATATGAGGAGAAATTTGGAATAATTTTAAATTTACGAAGATCGCTAATTTTTCTTGTATTTCTCATATAATTAAATTCACTATACTATGTATTGACGAAAATAATATAGATCATTACATATTCAAAAAAAGATATGGTAAAAGATAAAAAAAAGAATGTTTCTGCGAAAAAATCTGAAGAGAAAGTTGAAGAAGTTCAGGTAAAAGAAATTGACTATTCAGAACTCGAAGAAAAGTTAAAAGAAGCAGAAAATCAAATTTTGCTTTCACTCGCAGATAACGATAATCTAAGAAAAAGATTTGACAGAGAAAAAGAGGATCTCAGTAACTATGTTATTTCTAGTTTTGCGAAAGAAATCTTGTCCGTATTGGATAATTTAGAGAGAGCTTTAAAATCTATAGATCAAAACAAATTAAAAAAATCAGATAAAAATATTTCTCAGTTTATTGAAGGTATTGAATTGACAGAAAAACAAATAATAACGATTTTTGAAAAGTTTAAAATTGAAAAAATTGTTTCTTTAGACCAAAATTTTGATCCGAACTTGCATCAAGCTATGTTTGAAATAGAGAATCCTGATAAGCAACCTGGTATTATCACTGAGGTAGTACAAGAGGGATACCGTATAGGGGATAGGCTTTTAAGGCCTGCTATGGTAGGTGTCGTCAAGAAAAATAGTTAATAATATCAATAGCATAAATCTATAAAGGTTTGGTAAATTAAGTAAAAATACTTTCTGTAGGGGGGGTTGCACACAAAAATGAACTACCTATATATATGTCAAATCAAACTAAGAGAATTTTATGGGAAAAGTAATAGGTATAGATCTAGGAACAACAAACAGTTGTATTTCAATAATGGATGGAAAAGATCCTAAGGTTATTGAAAATGCAGAAGGCTCACGTACAACACCGTCCATCATAAGCTTTGGTGCTGAAAGTGAAAAACTGGTTGGACAGCCAGCTAAAAGGCAAGGTATAACAAATCCAGAAAATACTTTTTTTGCTATTAAAAGACTTATGGGACGTTCTTTTGAAGATCCAATGGTTCAAAAAGACTCAGACATGGTACCTTTTAAAATTATAAAATCTGAAAATGGTGATGCATGGGTAGAATCTGGAACTGAAAAATATTCCCCATCACAAATTTCTGCGTTTGTATTACAAAAACTAAAAGAAGATGCAGAAAGATATTTAGGTGAAACTGTTGAGAAAGCAGTGATTACCGTACCAGCTTATTTTAACGACGCACAAAGACAAGCCACCAAAGACGCAGGTAAAATAGCTGGTCTAGAAGTTGAAAGAATTGTCAATGAGCCCACAGCTGCTGCACTAGCATACGGTCTAGACAAAAAGGACGGAAAAACAATCGCTGTTTATGATTTAGGTGGAGGAACATTTGACATTTCAATTTTAGAAATTGGTGATGGAGTATTTGAGGTTAAATCAACTAACGGTGATACATTCCTTGGTGGAGAAGATTTTGATTCAAGACTTCTCAGTTATTTAGCTGATGAATTCAAAAAGGAAAATAATATTGATCTGACCCAAGACAAATTAGCATTACAGAGACTTAAAGAATCAGCTGAGAAAGCTAAAATAGAATTATCATCAACTTCTCAAACAGAAATCAATCTTCCATTTATTACTGCAGATCAATCCGGTCCGAAGCACTTAAACATCAAAGTTACAAGAGCTAAACTTGAAACATTGGTCGATGATTTAATTGAGAAAACAATAAAGCCTTGTGACGCTGCGTTAAAGGATGCGGGCTTAAGCGCTGGTGAAATTGATGAAGTTGTTCTTGTAGGCGGCATGACAAGAATGCCTAAAGTAATTGAGACAGTTAAAAACTTCTTTGGTAAGGAACCTAATAAAGGAGTTAATCCTGACGAAGTAGTTGCTCAGGGAGCTGCTATTCAAGCAGGGATACTTCAGGGCGATGTTAAAGATGTGTTATTACTAGATGTCACTCCTCTCTCACTTGGCATTGAAACATTAGGAGGAGTATTTACAAAACTCATTGATAAAAATACCACAATACCTACAAAGAAAAGTCAGGTTTTCTCTACAGCCGATGATAATCAAACGGCAGTGACAATACGTGTATGCCAAGGAGAAAGGGAGATGGCATCAGATAATAAGCTTTTAGGTAATTTTGATCTTGTTGGAATTCCACCAGCACCAAGAGGGGTTCCTCAGGTTGAGGTGACTTTTGATATTGATGCAAACGGCATTGTAAATGTGTCGGCCAAAGACAAAGGAACTGGAAAAGAACAACAGATTAAAATTCAAGCATCTGGTGGCCTAAGCGAAGAGGAAATTGAAAAGATGGTTAAAGAAGCTGAGGCAAATGCTGAGTCTGATAAAAAGAAAAGAGAAACAGTCGATGTAAAAAATCAAGCTGATACGATGGTACACTCAGCTGAAAAGAATCTCAAAGAATTTGGTGACAAAGTCTCAGATCAAGAAAAAAATGCAATTGAGAACGATATTAAAACTTTGAAAGAAGCAATTGCTTCTGATGATATAGAAAAAATTAAAAGTGGCCTTGAAGCGTTAACTCAATCTTCCATGAAATTAGGTGAAGCAATGTATAAAGCTCAACAACAAGATGCTCCTTCACCAGAAGGTGGGCCAACTAGCGGTGAACCTAATGATGCAAAAGAAAACAATGAAAAAGTTGTTGATGCAGAATTTGAAGAAGTTAAAGAAGACAATAAAGAATCGTAAGCAGGTAGGCTTATGTCAAAAAGAGACTATTATGAAGTTCTTGGTGTATCCAAGACCGCTGACGATTCCGAGATAAAAAAATCCTATAGAAAACTTGCAATGAAATATCACCCTGATCGAAATCAGGGAGATGCAGAAGCTGAAGTAAAATTCAAAGAAGCTAGTGAGGCATACGCAGTTCTTCAAGATAAAGAAAAAAGATCTGCTTATGATCAGTTTGGTCATGCAGCTGTCGACGGAAGCTCTGGACAGGGCGGAGGAGGATTCGATTTCTCTTCATCAGCTTTTCAAGATATTTTCGAGGATTTTTTTGGCGGTGATTCATCTTTTTTTGGAGGAGGTGGTAACAGAAGGAGGAAGTCAAACAATCGTGGATCTGATTTAAGATATGATATTACAGTTTCACTTGAAGAAGCCTATAATGGAAAAAAATTCAAAGTAAAAATACCTACACAGGTTCAATGTGAGATATGTTCTGGTTCAGGGGCATCTAAAGGAAGCCGACCTGTAACATGTCAAACATGTGGTGGAAGAGGTCAAATTAGATCACAACAAGGTTTCTTTTCTATTCAACAAACGTGTCCTTCCTGTCAGGGATCCGGCTCAACAATATCTGATCCTTGTAATCCGTGTCGTGGTTCCGGTCGAACTCAAAAAACAAAAAGTCTAATGGTAAAAATACCAAAGGGAGTTGATGATGGATCAAGAATAAGACTAAGTGGCGAGGGCGAGGCTGGTACAAATGGTGGTCAGCAGGGTGATTTGTATATTTTTGTTAATGTCAACGAACATAGTATATTTGCCAGGGAAGATGAAAATCTTTTTGCTGAGGTACCTATTTCAATGATTGATGCGGCTGTTGGTGGATCTATTGATGTACCAATTATAGATGGTGGTAAAGCGAGATTAAAAATACCTCAGGGAACTCAAACAGGAGATCAATTTAGACTTAAATCAAAAGGAATGCCAAATGTAAAAAGTGGCTATCTTGGTGATCTGTATATACAAACCAAAGTTGAAACTCCTATAAATTTAAACAAAAAGCAAATTGAAATTCTAAAGTCCTTTCAAGAAGTAAGCAATAATGAAGAAAATCCTCTTAGCTCAGCTTTTTTTAAAAAAGCCAGAGATTTCTGGAAAACAAAAAATTAAATACCATTACTTTTTTCTTTATTTCAATTATCTTTAAAAAATGAAAAAAATTAAAGTAATCGTAACGGGTGCTTCAGGCCGCATGGGTGCACAAATTCTAAAGAGGATTATTCAAGATAAATCTTTTGCATTATTTGGAGCAACTGAGAGCGTTGGCCATCCTTCTTTAGGAAAAGATATAGGTCAGATTTTAAAAATAAAAAAAACTGGCATTTTAATAACAGATAATATTATTGAACTGTTTGCAAAAGCTGATGCAGTTATTGATTTTACAGTTCCAACAGCAACATTGGAGCATGCAAAATATTCTGCGCAAGCAAGAATTGTTCATGTAATTGGAACAACAGGGTTCAACAAAAATCAATTACGTAAAATAGATTTTGCTGCCCAGCATGCCACAATTATTAAATCTGGCAACATGAGTTTAGGTATAAATTTATTAGAAAATATTGTAAAAATTGCTTCCTCCAAATTAGATAGTTCTTTTGATATAAAAATAAATGAAACTCACCATAAACATAAAATTGATGCACCCTCAGGAACAGCAATAATGCTTGGTAAAGCTGCTGCTGATGGAAAGAATAAAAAATTGGAAAATATAATGAAAATTAATCGTATCAATAGAATTGGTAAAAATTTAAAGGATAAAATTGTAATGTCATCCTTTAGAAAAGGTGAAGCCATTGGTGACCATGAGATAATATTCTCATCAAATGATGAAACGATTAAAATTCAGCATATAGCAAAAAATAGGGGTATTTTTGCCAGTGGCGCACTTCAAGCTGTAAAATGGGGAATGGATAAAGAGCCAGGCCTTTATTCAATGGCCGACGTTTTGAATATTTAGAAAAGTAAGAAATAGCTGATGCAAAGAGCTGAACGTGTAACAAAAATAATGGATATATTAAATAAGATATATCCTAAAACTCCCATACCTCTAAATCATAGCAACAAATTTGAACTTTTAATTTCTGTTCTTTTAAGTGCACAATGTACTGATAAAAGAGTAAATGAAATTACACCAATACTTTTTAAGAAAGCAAATAATGCAGAAAAAATGCAAAAATTATCTCAAAATAAAATATACAAAATTATAAGACCATGTGGCCTAGCCCCCCAAAAGTCCAGTGCGATCCATAAGTTGTCTAAAATATTAGTTAAAAATTTTAATGGCAAGGTACCAGAAAGTTTTGACGAACTTGAGAAGCTTCCTGGTGTGGGCCATAAAACAGCCAGTGTAGTAATGTCACAAGGTTTTGGTCATCCAGCTTTTCCTGTTGATACACATATTCATAGATTAGCACAAAGATGGGGGCTAACTAATGGAAAAAATGTAAAACAAACAGAAAAAGATTTAAAAAAAGTCTTTCCAATGGATAGTTGGAATAAACTTCATTTACAAATTATTTTTTACGGAAGAGAGTATTGTGAAGCTAGAAAATGTTTTGGCTTAGATTGTAAAATTTGCCAAACCTGTTTTCCTAATAGAAAAAAGCCAGTAAAAACAAAAAAACCTTAATATATATTTTTATAATAGAGAGTTGATAGTTTGACTGTAACTGCTAGAGTTCTTTCAAAATGAAAAATAAAGTAGCATTGATAATTGGCGCTGGTGATAGTTTAGGTTCGTCAATAGCAAGAGTTTTTGCAAATGAAGGACTCACTGTTGTAGTTGCAAGAAGAAATGGTGATAAATTATCCAGTTTAGCAGAAGAAATCAAAGAAAATGGGGGCGAGTGTTTCTTTTATTCTCTTGATGCAAGAAAAGAAGATGATGTCATAAACTTAATTAATAAAATTGAAAACGAAATCGGAGAGATCTTAGTTGCAGTATACAACATAGGAGCAAATATCAGATATGGAATCTTAGAAACAACATCCAGAAAATACTATAAAGTTTGGGAAATGGCTGCATTCGGCGCGTTCCTCATGGGTAGAGAAGTCGCAAAAAAGATGGTTCCTAGAAAAAAAGGAACAATAATTTTTACTGGTGCATCAGCGAGTGTTAGGGGTAAAGAGGGTTTTGCTGCTTTTGCAGGTGCAAAGCATGCGAAACGAGCTCTTTCACAGAGTATGGCAAGAGAGTTAGGACCTAAAGGAATTCATGTTGCGCATGTTGTTATTGATGGAGCAATTGATACCCCATGGGTCAATGAATTGTTTCCCGACTATGTGAAAGAAAAAAAGAAAATTGATGGACTAATGAATCCAGATGATATTGCACAGAACTACTTAATGATACATAATCAACCAAAAAATTCGTGGACTTATGAAATAGACCTGCGTCCTTGGGTGGAAACATGGTAGATAATAAATATGATATTGTAGGAATTGGTAATTCTATTGTCGATGTAATTACAGACGTAGAAGATCAATTCTTGGAAGATCACGAATTAAGAAAAGGCCTCATGTCTTTAGTGGACTTAGATGGTATTAAAGATATCTCAGGAAAAATTGACATTAAAAAAAAAGTTTCAGGTGGCTCTGTTGCAAACTCCATAGTTGCTCTGGCTCAAAATAATATGAAAACAGCTTTTATTGGAAAAGTCGGAATGGATGAGGTCGGTAACGCATTTGTTGATGGCTTAAATAAAGAAAATGTATTTTTTGCGAATGTCCCTCAATCTGATAAGAGTGAAACAGGGAGATGCTTAGTTATGGTAACCCCTGATGCTCAAAGGACAATGAGTACCTATTTAGGAATATCCCAAAAGCTTAATTCTGATGATGTTAATGAAGATGTTATTTCTCAATCAAAAATCACTTATCTAGAAGGATACCTTTGGGACCTAGATGATGCTCAAGTAGCAATCAAAAAAGCGACAAAGGTAGCTAAAGAGAACAATAAAATTGTAGCCTTTAGTGTATCTGACGTATTCTGTATTGAACGTTTTAGAGAAAGCTTTTTAAGTTTAATTGATAAAGATGCGGATATTGTTTTTGCGAATGAAGAGGAAATGAAATCTCTATTAGGCACATCAGACTTGGACGAGAGTATAAATATTATAAAAGATAAGAATAAAATTTTTGCAATTACACTCGGTGAAAAAGGAGCAATGATCGTAAATAATGAAGAGGTGATTAAAATTGAACCCCAAAAAATAGATAATCTTGTTGATACAACGGGAGCTGGCGATCTATTTGCTGCAGGGTTTTTACTAAAATATATTCAGGGACAACCCCTTGAACAATGTGGCAAAGAAGGAGTTAGGTTTGCTTCAGAGATAATACAAATCTATGGGGCTAGATTGTAGAGTTTAGTTATCTAAAATTTTATCAATTTCATTAATAACTGCATTAGTAGTTATTAAATTTATATCATCGCCACCAAAACTCTGTGATGCGATAAAATTAATATTAGTGAACTGATCATTCAAAAATTTGACTGCACTTGTTGGACCACAGATTTTTAACAATGGGCACATATTAGTTGAGAGCATTTGACCTGTTCCACTGTCATTAGTTATGGCAATATCTAAGTAGTTTGTTGATGCCATTACCACTTCAATTCCAGAATAATTTTTGACTTCTTCTTCTGGGAAAAGGGGTTCATTAATAATATCAACTATTTTTTTACGAAGATTTTGTTCTTCAGGGCCAAGGAAAAAAACAATATTGAAATTTTTTTTTTCATAAAATTTAGCTACTTCTATGTATTTATCAAATGACCAAATTCGTTTAGGAGTATTTGAACCAGGCGCAATACCAATATACTTTTTACTCGGGTCAAATAATTTATTTAGTGTCTCTGTTATTGCTTGAGGAGTATCTATCTCAAATTCTTTTTCAGTTTCATAATTTGAAACCAGATCGAGCATTTCTATTATATCATTTATATAAAACTTTCTTTCTTTATTTAATTCTTTGGGTTTCTGGTTGGAAAAAAACCAATTAGCTGTAGATGAAATAAAAATTTTCGTTCTTAGTCTTTTTAAGGCAATAGTTCTGGATACTGCTTTTTGCGTATCAATAATAATGTCAAATTCTTCGTGTTTTAAATCATAAGTATTTGAAATTTTTTTCCAGAAAAAAGGGCTTAGTTTTGCTTTTTCCCATATTTTATCGATGTAGTTTGAGATAAACCTTTTTAGTCTTTGATTATACTCAGTATAAATTGTATCAGTCATCCAATGAATTTCATAATTTGGAAATCTATCTTTAAGTTGATAAACTATCGGCAGTTTTAAAATGCCATCTCCAATTTGCTCTCCATTGCTGAAGATTAAAACTTTTTTCATTGGTTCAATTTTGAGTCGTATTTTCTGAAACTTTTATTATTAGTTTCCCCTCATTTTCTCCTGAAAATAACTTTTTAATAGAATTTTCTGCATTTTCTAATCCAGGGACTATATGATTTTTATATTTAATTTTTCCCTCTTTAATCCAAGTTGTAATATCTTGGTAAGCTTCTATGTATCTTTTAAAATAATCGAAAACGATGAAACCTTTGAGCTTTATTCTTTTAATCAATAAATTTCCCCATGCTGGTCCAGGAACTAATGACTCAGCGTTATAGCCAGATATTAAGCCGCATAAACTTATTCTTCCATTTATGTTCATTCTTGTTAGAACAGCATCCGTGATGGGTCCTCCAACATTTTCAAAATAAATATCGACTCCATCAGAGCAAAGATCTTTAAGTCTTTTTCTAACATTTTCTGTTTTGTAGTTTATTGCTCCATCTATACCAAGATCATTTACTAACCACTGACATTTCTCATCAGAACCAGCAATACCTATGACTTTACATCCTTTTATTTTTCCAATTTGGCAAACTATAGAACCCACAGCACCCGCTGCAGCTGAAACTACTAATGTTTCGCCTGTTTGAGGTTTTGTAATATCTAGTAAACCAAAATAAGCAGTCATGCCTGTCATTCCCAAAATACTCATATAGCTATCTAGTGGGAACCCAGTACCTTGTGGTATTTGTCTAACACCTTTGCCGTAAGTGATAAAATATTCTTGCCATCCACCCATACAATTAACAAGTTCACCTTCTTTAAATTTCTGATTTTTTGATTTCTCAACTATACCTATTGTTCCACCCCTCATAACATCACCTATTTGCATTGCATCAACATAGGAAGAACGTCCACTCATCCATCCTCTATTAGCTGGATCTAGTGATAAATAAATATTTCTAATCAAAAGCTCATTTTCATTTAATTCAGGAACAGAGGTTTCTTCCATTACTAAATCACCCTCTTTGATATCTCCTACTGGAAAATTTTTTAGTATCCATTGTTTATTAATCATTTTTTTCCCCCATCATTTTTTTTAAATTTACTTGAGGCATGTCTACAATTACACAAGTAGATGTAGCTGTAACTACGGTTCTATTGTTTTGTTCAAGTCTTCCTTCTAGAAAAGCAATATTTTTTCCTGATTTAACTACTTGGCCATATCCTATTACTTTTCCTGGTTTTGTAGGATATAAAAAATTAGTTTTTAGTTCTATAGTTGGTGGTCTTTTCTTGAAATAGTTTTGAAAGATAAAGGCAAGAGCAGTAGCGTCATCAACCATCCCACTTACAATACCTCCTTGAACATCACCTGCAGGATTACAATATTTTTGCTCTACTTCAAATTCCATTTTAATACTTCCAGCATCAGTATTTACTTCAAGAACTGTCATATTGAATAAATTAAATAATTTATTTTTATTAAATAATTTTACCAGTTCTTCATCTGAAATCTTACTTGTCATTATAAATTACTCTTAATTAGATTTTTCTGGAAAAACCATTGGACCTAAAGGTCTGCCAGCCAGTAAATGGAAGTGAAGATGAGGTACTTCTTGGTGTGCATCATTTCCAGCATTCGCTATAACTCTATAACCATTTCCTCCAGAATTTTCACTAATACCCAACATATCTGCAACTTTCGCAATGGCGCGATTAAACCCTATAATTTCATTATCACTAGCGTTTAAACTAAAGTCATTAATGTCTATATAGTTTCCCTTAGGAATAATTAATGCGTGAGCGGGCGCTTGAGGCCTTATATCTTTAAAAGAAAGTACAAAGTCATCTTCGTAAATTTTATCACAGGGAATTTCTCCTCTTATTATTTTAGCAAATATATTATCTTTGTCGTAACTCATTATTTGCGTAAACCTGTTTTACCTTCCCTGCTTTCTAGCTCGGCATATATTTGGTCCGCTGTAATATCAAATTTTTTCCAAAGTACAAGCAAATGATATATGAGATCAGCAGATTCATATATTATTTGTTTCGCGTTATCTTGCTCTGCAGCTTCAACAGTTTCAATAGACTCTTCTTTTAATTTTTCAATGCATTTGATTTTACCTTCAGACAAAAGCTTTGCAGTGTATGATTTAGAGGGGTCTTCTTTTGAACGTTTTTCAATAGTCTCAAATAAACGAACAAGAACATCAACTTTATTAACCACTATTCGCAACCTTCAACAATAGCAAAAAGTCGATCCTTATCTTCACCAAGTAATTTTTTTGCCTCTTGATATTCTTTGCTGTTATAAGCTTTTTTTGCATTATCAAATGAGGAGTATTCTACTACGACATTTCGTTCGTACTCTTTTCCTTCAGTAATAACTTGACTTCCTCCACGCACTAAGAATTTCCCATCATATTTTTGTACTGCTTTAGAAGCTAGTTCAGAATACATTTTTTGTTTTTCGGGATGAAGTACATTTACTTTTGCGATCCAATAACCTTTCATGATTAGATCCTAACTGGAATATTATTATCAGCAAGATATCTTTTAACTTCACCTATGCTGTATTCACCAAAGTGAAAAATAGAAGCAGCAAGTAATGCGCTTGCCTCACCCTCAAGAATTCCATCAAGAAGATGGTTCAAGTTACCAACTCCACCTGACGCAATAACTGGTATATTAACTTTTGATGTAACAGCTTTTAATAGTTTGTTGTCAAACCCACTTTTTGTTCCATCTCTATCCATTGATGTAAGCAATATTTCTCCGGCGCCTAGTTTTGCCACTTCATTACAGTAAGCAACAACATCAATGTCGGTCTCTTTTCTCCCACCATGAGTGAATACTTTCCATTGATTTTCAGCAGTTTGCTTAGCGTCTACAGCTATTACGATTGTTGATGAACCATACTTGTTTGCAGCCTCAGCCACCAAATCAATATTATCCACTGCTGCAGTATTTATTGACACTTTATCTGCTCCATAATGAAGTAAACGTGAAATGTCATCCAAACTCCTGACACCACCACCTACAGTAAGTGGTATGAAACAATTCTCAGCTGTTTTTTTTACCACCTCTAGCAAAGTGTCTCTATTATCACTTGACGCAGTAATATCTAGAAAACAAAGCTCATCGGCACCTTCAGCATTATAGATTATAGCTTGTTCAACTGGATCTCCTGCGTCAACTAAATCGATGAAATTAACACCTTTAACAACTCTGCCATTATCGACATCTAAACAGGGTATAATTCTTTTTTTTAACATTATTTACTTAATATTTTTAATGCGTCTTTAATATCAATGTTTTTGTCATAAATTGCTTTACCAACAATAATACCTTTCATTTGAGAGTAGTTTTTACCTTTGATATTTTTTATGTCATCGATTGAGGATACACCACCTGAAGCAACACATAAAAAACTCGTCATTTTCATAACATTCTCCAGCATATCAAAATTAATACCTTTTTTCATTCCATCTCTCATCACGTCTGTACATATAATTGAATTTATTTGCAAACCTTCAATCGATAATAAAAATTTCTCAAGATTGATTGACTTAACTTCGCTCCAACCACGAAGCGCAATTTGCTCATTTTTAATATCTAAAGCAATAGATATTTTGTTTGGATATTTATGAACAGCAGTTTGAAATAATTCATAATCTTCAAATACTGCTGTTCCAAGTATTACATTTTGTATGCCAATATTGATTAAAGTTTCAACTGAATTTATATCTCGAATACCTCCACCAAATTGCAATTTAAGTTTTGTTTTTAACGCGATTTCTTCAATTGACTTTACATTTTCTGATTGACCTGCCAGAGCTCCATCCAAATCTACACAATGAAGCCAGGTTATTCCTAGATCTTCAAATAACTTAGCCTGATCTACTGGTGAATTATTATAAGTAGTGGATTTATTAAAATCGCCCTGAATAAGGCGTACACATTTACCATCTTTCATATCGATAGCAGGAAATAAGATCATTATGGTCTCCACTTTAAAAAGTTGTGAATTATTCTTTTCCCATTTTTATGACTTTTTTCTGGGTGGAATTGTGTGCCACATATATTTTCTTTGCAAACTGCCGCTGTAATTTGATCAGGGTATTTCGTTGTGGCGATAGAATGTTCACTTTTTTGATTCTGAAAATAAAAACTGTGAACAAAATAAAAATCTGACCCTTGCTCACAACCATCAAATAACTTGTGGTCCGAGAACCTTAACTCATTCCATCCCATGTGAGGAATTTTGTATTTTTGAGAAGATGCAATCCTCCTTACTTCACCTGGTATCCAGCCAAAACCCGAGTGTGTACCAAACTCATATGAAAGATCAGCCAATAACTGCATGCCCACACATATTCCCATAAAAGGGACCTTGTTTTTTAAAACTGAAACTTCAAGTGATGCATGCAAACCTTCAATGTTGTAAATTGCATTTTTACAATCACCGAAGGCACCTACTCCAGGTAAGACAATCTTATCAGCTGACTGGATCTCTCTAGGATCATTGGTCACAACAATATTATAAGGATTGCTTAATTCTGAGTTTACGTTTTCAAATGCCTTATGAACAGAATGTAAATTTCCTGAGCCGAAGTTTATTATAGCTAAATTCATTTACTAAATTCTTTAATAGTATCTAAGACTTCCTCAACATGATTATTAACTTTTACTTTTCTCCATATTTTTAGGATCTTGCCATTTCTGTTCACAAGAAAAGTTGATCTTTCAATTCCTTTGTAAGTTTTTCCGTACATACTTTTATTAACCCATACCCCAAATTTTTCACAAATTTTTTCACTCTCATCAGAAAGAAGATTAAATTTTAATTTATATTTTTCAGCGAATTTGCTTTGACGTTGAACTGAGTCTTTTGAAATTCCAAAAACTGAGGTCTCGAGCTTATTGAATTTTTTAAAATTACTTTGGAATTCACAAGACTCTTTTGTGCAGCCTGGAGTATCCGCCTTTGGATAAAAATAAATAATAGTCATTTCTTTGGTTGGAAATTTAACTGAGACACCTTCTTGGTTATTAAGCCTAAAGGATGGAAGTTTTTGACCTTCTTTTAGCATGATTATAGTTGGCCTTTTGTAGATGGCACTATCTTACCTTCACGTTCATTTACTCGAACCGCTAGTCTTAAACTTCGTGCAAGAGCTTTAAAGCATGACTCAATGATGTGGTGATTGTTTTCTCCATAAATATTCTCAACATGTAGAGTTGTTCCACTTGCCTGCGCAAATGCCTGAAACCATTCTTTAAAAAGCTCTGTATCAAAGTCACCTTGTGACGAAGTAATTTTAGGAGCACTAAATTTTACATTCCATATTAAGTAAGGACGATTGGAAAGATCAAGAGCAACTCTTGAGAGTGTTTCATCCATTGGTATGTAAGAATGAGCATAACGATTAATACCTTGTCTATTACCTAAGGCTTTTGATAAGCATTCACCTAATGCAATGCCAGTGTCTTCTGTTGTGTGGTGGTAATCAATATGCGTATCACCTGTAGCCTTAATATTCATGTCTATTAATGAATGCTTTGAAAGTTGTTCCAACATGTGATCAAGAAAACCTATTCCAGTTTTCACGTCATACAAACCTGTGCCATCAATGTTGATCTCGACGTTAATGGAAGTTTCTTTTGTCTCTCTTTTATAATTTGCAGTTCTCATATTAAATCCATTCGGTTTTTATCAATAAATTACTGATTTATCTATAAAAAATATAATATTTGGTCGATAAATAGCCTTGAAGTTACGAAATAAATAGCCACATGACTTATATAATGGAAAATCAACAAAATACATCTTGGCACGGGACTACTATCATTAGTGTTCGTAAGGGCAATCAAGTAGTCGTTGCTGGAGATGGTCAAGTCAGTTTAGGTAACACTGTTATTAAAGGTACAGCACAAAAGGTAAGAAAGATTGGAGATGGAAGTGTTATCGCTGGCTTCGCAGGAGCGACCGCTGATGCATTTACCCTGTTTGAAAGACTAGAAGCAAAACTAGAAAAGCATCCAAAACAATTAACGAGAGCTTGTGTTGAACTTGCAAAAGATTGGAGAACTGACAAGTATCTTAGAAGGTTGGAAGCACTTCTTACTGTTGCTGACTCATCAACTTCATTGCTCATTACTGGTATGGGTGACGTGTTGGACCCTGAAGGATCTATCATAGGTATAGGCAGTGGTGGCAACTATGCATTGTCTGCAGCAAAAGCACTTATCGATAGTGATTTAACTGCTGAGGAAATTGCCCTGAAGTCACTTAAGATTGCAGGAGATATTTGTGTTTTCACTAATAACAATATTACTCTAGAAAAAATAGAATTTTAATCATGCAAGCGTTTTCACCTCGAGAAATAGTTTCTGAATTGGATAGATATATTATTGGTCAAGATGATGCTAAGAAGTCAGTTGCTATTGCACTGAGAAACCGATGGAGACGACAACAACTTCCTGAAGACATGAGAGATGAAGTTCTTCCAAAGAATATTTTAATGATTGGTCCAACTGGTATTGGTAAAACAGAAATCTCTAGAAGACTCTCGAAACTGGCTCAAGCGCCTTTTATGAAAGTTGAAGCAACAAAGTTTACAGAAGTCGGTTACGTTGGGAGAGATGTAGAGTCTATTGTGCGTGACTTGATTGAAATTGCAATCACGATGGTACGCGAAATTAAAAGAAAAGAAGTTAAAGCAAAAGCGCAACTGGCAGCTGAAGAACGAGTGTTGGACTCATTAGTTGGTCCTGGTGCTGGACCTACTACACGTGAAAGTTTTAGAAAAAAATTAAGGAACGGTGAGCTCGAAGAAAAAGAAATAGAAGTATCGGTTCAAGATACTGGATCCTTTCCAACAATTGATTTGCAAGGAGGACAAGGAGCCGGTGTTGGCATGATTAATCTCAACGACATGCTTGGCAAGGCAATGGGTCCAAAAACAAAAAAGAAGAAAATGACTGTAGAAGATTCATACGAGACACTTGTAAATGAAGAGTCGGATAAACTTATTGATACAGATCAAATCGTAAATGAGGCAAAAAAAGCAGTAGAAGATAATGGTATCGTGTTTATTGATGAAATAGATAAAGTCTGTGCACGTAGTGAGAGAGTGGGTGGTGATGTATCTCGAGAGGGCGTTCAAAGAGACCTTCTTCCACTAATTGAAGGCACAACTGTGAATACGAAACACGGAACTATAAAAACAGATCATATTCTATTTATCGCTTCAGGAGCTTTTCAACTATCAAAACCATCCGATTTACTCCCCGAATTACAAGGAAGGCTGCCTATAAGAGTAAGCTTAAAGGCATTAACACAAGAGGACTTTAAACGTATACTCACTGAACCGAAGTATAGTTTGATCAAGCAGTATGAAGCCTTAATGGGAACTGAGAATGTCAAAATTAACTTCAGTAAGGATGGAATTGACGCTATTGCAACTCTTGCTGTTGATATAAATTCGACGATCGAAAATATTGGAGCGCGAAGACTTCATACAATTCTTGAGCGAGTTTTAGAAGACATTAGTTTTTCCGCAGCTGATAAAGGTGGAGAAAATATTACAATAGACGCAGAGTATGTAAAAAGTAATGTTAGCGAACTATCTAAGGATACAGATTTATCTAAATTCATTCTTTAAGCAATGTCTTTAAAAGAAAAAAAAACATATGTTAGTAAATTGAAAATACGCTATTCAGAAGTTGATAGACAGAATATTGTTTATAATTCTCACTACCTAACTTATTATGACATTTCCTTAAGTGAGATGCTTGATAGTTTATTTGACCAAGAAGAATATATTAAGGAAACTAATAATGAGTTTCATACAGTTGCGGCTCAATTAAATTTTAAAAATCCAGCAAGACTAAATGACGAAATAAGCATTTACACAGCAATTAAAAATATTGGAAATTCAAGCATTACATTTATGCAAGAAATATATAGAGATGGATCTGATGAATTGATAAATGAAGCTGAAATTATCTGGGTTAATACTAATCAAGATGAAATGAAGCCAGCATCTATTCCAGATGATTTAAAAAATAAGTTTGGTAAATATATATTAAATTAGTCAGTCGTAGCTGCTAAAAGCCAATTAGAACCTTTTGATTTTTGATTTTTCTCGAAAGTCCAGACATCAGTTATTTTCTGGACTTGATTCAAGCTTCCTGAAATAACTTCATCTTTGTTATTCTTTATACATGTGATCATTTCAGAAATAAATCTCACACTAACTTCCATAGGATTTTTCTTTAAATCCTTATGAACAATTTCAGACTTTTCAATACCGATAAAATTAAATTCTACTGACTCACTTTTACTGTTACGCTCATCTATCACAGATGAAAAGCTGTCCATTACATCGCTTGATAAGAGAGGCTTTAAAGCTTCTTTATTACCGTTTTCAAAGTTAGTTACAATAGTCTCATAAGCATTAGATGCACCTTTAAGGAAATCGTCCTTGTCAAACCAACCATCTTCTCTGCTTGGCGCATCAGTTTCAGGTTTGATTTCTATAACTTTCTCAGTTTGAGTTTGTTGGGGAGTTTCGTAATTGAATGAAGACTTGTCAGTTTTTTCATGACCTGTTCGTCTTCCTAGGACGCTTCTTAGACGCAATAAAACTATACCAGCTATAATTGCTAGTATTAATATATCCAAGTATTGAAATGCTTCACTCATATGTACAAATATTATAAGATCCTTATTTAGGTATTTAAACTAAAGTTTCAACATTTATAGCTATTTTGTATCTATTATTACTCATTATATTTATCGTAATCCCAGTCATAGAGATTAGTCTTTTTATTGAAATCGGCAGTTTTATTGGTTCATTTAACACAATATTGCTAATTTTTACAACTGCATTGATCGGAGTTTATTTTGTAAGGCAGCAAGGCATCAGTACCTATTATAAGTTATATAACCAACTCCAAAATCAAGAAGCCCCAATTCGAACTATGTTTGAAGGTTTGGCGATATTGATATCTGGGGTCTTATTAGTCACTCCAGGCTTTTTCACAGACGCATTAGGGTTTCTTGGACTCATTCCCCTGACAAGAGTTATTTTCATAAAGATAGTAGCGAACTCTGTTCTTTCTAGATATGGTATGAAAAATCAAAGTTCAGATGATGGATCCATCGAAGGAGACTTTGAAGAAATTAATGACGATGAGGATAAAATAAAATAATGGATGTATCTGCGAAAATAATAACACAATTTGTAAAAGACTTATCGTTTGAAAATCCAATGGGGCCTGGCGCATTTCAGCAAGGAAGTGAAAGACCAGCCATCAATGCAAATGTGGATGTAAAAGCAGCTAATAGAAAAGATACAGATGTTTATGAAGTTGAGTTAAATATTAATATTAGTGCTAAGCGTGAAGATAAGAATGTTTATATTATTGATTTAAAATACGTTGGTTTATTTGAAATTAAAAATCTTACAGAAGATATAAAGGAAGCTTATTTATTAGTAGAGTGTCCACGGCAACTGTTTCCTTTTGCAAGACGCATCATATACGATATGCATGCAGATGGATCATTGCCTCCTCTAATGCTTGACCCTGTAAATTTTGCCGATCTTTATGAAAAAAGAAAGAAAACAAATTAATAACTGATAAGTTTTGGTTTACCGTCCACAACATCAAAAATAGGTTCAACTTTTGGGATGTCAGTAATCGATCTACCGTTCATTGAATCTAGAAGTGTTTGCGTATTTTGAAAGTCTTTAATCAATTCAAGATTTTTTATTGTTGGCATAATCATGGGAAACTCTCCAGCCTTGTATAAATCAAGTGCAACTTTGGGCTCCAGCCAACGACTTTCAACCCCCTCTGATCCATCGTGACTAGCAAGTTGGTTGGGACAGCGAGCAATAAAAAATCTGGTGCTGTATCTTCTTTTTTCAATCTTTGGTGTAATCCAATGGGAAATATAGGCTATTTCATTGGTAGATAATGTTAAATCAAATTTTTCGATTAATTCTAAAAAGACATCTTTTCCCTTAAGTAATTTTTCTTTGTATTGATTAATATTATCTAATTCAGCTCCGGTGAGACTGCCTGCACTTATTTTTCTTTTTTCGTTGTCGGCAAGAAGTATCCCACTCTCCTCAAAACATTCTCGAATGCATGCAATCCAATAGATTAATCCACCAGATTTAATATCGAGTCTTTTTGAAGCTTCTTCATCATTTAATGATGGGCTGTACTTGTTTATATTTTTAATATCATCACTGCTGTCTACTTTTCCCCCAGGAAATACCCACGCTCCCCCAAAGTTTGTTTTCATTGCACGCTTAATCATAAAAACTTCTATTGTAGAATTATGATCTCTAACCAATAAAACAGTTGCAGCTGGTATTAATGGTTGATTACTCTCATTCGCATTCGATAATGTATGATTAATTTTATAGTTTTGGTAATCATTCATTATTAAATTGCTCTTTCTTCTTCCAAATAGCATTTTCACCAAGTGTCTCAACAAAAGCTTTGTGCAGCTTTTTATCGTCGTCTGTTAGTCTTGTTGCGAGTTCTCTATTTTGAATCTTTTGAATGTCAAAATTTGACTCAGAACCAACATTTTGATTGTTGACGTTTAGATCAAGACTCAACTCACGGGCATCCATGAGTTCTATGTAAACTCTTGCGAGAAGTTCCGTGTCAATCGTCGCTGAGTGTATTTCTCGCTCCTTATTGTCAATTGAAAATCTCTTGCACAAAGCATCTAAAGAAACGCTTTGACCAGGAAACTTTTCTCTTGCAATAGAAACGGTGTCCACTTTTTTATTTTTAATACTCTCTTTCCCGCATGCGCTAAGTTCATGATTTAAAAAACCGATATCAAAATCAACATTGTGAGCAATGATCGTATCCTGTCCAACAAAGTCGAGAAATTCGTCAGCAATTTTTTCAAACAAAGGCTTATCTTTTAAAAAGTCATAGCTCAGTCCATGAACCTTAAAAGAAGCCTCTGGGACGTCCCTCATTGGGTTTATATATTGTTGATAAACCTTTCCTGTCGGCAGAAAATCAACCAATTCAATGGCTGCAATTTCGATCACTTTATGTCCTTCAGAAGGTCTCAGGCCTGTAGTTTCTGTGTCTAGTACGATTTCTCTCATTTCTTATAGAAAGCTTTCCATGCCTTAGGATTAATCAATTTTATTTTAGATACAACGTCTTTTACTTCAAGTTTTGTCTCATCTAAGGTTTGATCTGTAGAAATTATATAGTCTGCTTTCTTTAGTTTTTCTCGGTCTGGCATCTGTTGATTCTTAATAGAATTAAAAATTTCTAATGGCACCTTTCTTTCTGAAACGACTCTCTCTTTTTGTTTATCTTCTGATGCTGTAACCACAACGGAAACATCAATGTATTTTTCACCGCCCGTTTCAAACAGTAGAGGAATGTCCAGAATACAACCGGGGTTGCCCTCGCTTATTAATTTCTCAATATATAAAATTTGATAACGTCTTGTCGCTGGGTGAACAATTTTTTCAAGGTTTCTAAACTTTTCTGGTTCCTTATTAAGAATATCTCTCAGAGCAATTCGATTTACTTTTCCCTCTAATTTAGTGCCAGGGAAAGACTCCTCAATTTTATTAATTACCTCTTCATCGTTTTCATAAATATAGTGAACAGTATCGTCGGCATTGTAGAGGCCATAACCATATTCAGTAAACATTTTAGCAACTGTGGACTTTCCCATGCCAATAGATCCAGTTACACCTATCAATAACATCACACGCTCTCCAAGAGTGACATTAATTCGTTACTAACGTCTACTTTAATTTCATGCCATATCTGAAAAGAGTAAGCTGCTTGTTCGATTAACATGCGTAATCCATTTTGAACTTTTAAACCCTTTACTTCCGCTTGTTCTAAAAAGCTAGATCGCTTGGGATTATAAATTAAGTCATAAATATATGTTTCTGTTTCTATATTTTCAAAATTCAAAATATCGTTATGATCTCTTACCTTTTGCCCAAGACTGGTTGTGTTAACAATGAACGATGAAGAATTGGCGTAATCATCAAGCTCCTCTTTGCATACAGGGTCTGATTTTATTGATAAATCATTAAGCAAAATTGCTGCTTTTTCAGTCGTTCTGTTAAACAACCTCACTTGACCTCCCAATTCATTTAATGCATAAACGATAGACCTGGCAGAGCCCCCAGCACCAAGAACAAGCGTTTTTTTGTTGGTAATATTTTCCTCTATCGTTTTCTTATCCAAAGAATTAATAAAACCAACAGCGTCGGTATTGTCACCATTTATTTTTTCAGAACTTAGACTAAGGGTATTGACTGACTTTAGTTTCTTAGAAACGTCAGATATTTCATCACTTATATTAAATGCGAGTTCTTTGAGTGGGACTGTAACATTTAATCCTCCATAACCTTCTATCTTTAAGTTGTTGATCCGATCTTCAAACTTATTTGGATCTACATTTATTTTCTCATATGGCTTTACATCCAACCCCAATTCCTTAATCCAATGGTTGTGAATGATCGGTGAAAGACTGTGGTCAACAGGAAATCCTATAACCGCGGTTCTATCAATGGCCATTATCTTCAAACAACATGCCGTTGTCCCATAAAAACTGTGTTAATGGTATCATCGATATTCCCTGTATTGAAAATAAATCACTACCGATATGCTCGAATAGTTTTATGCCTTCTTCTTCAATCGCATAAACGCCGACTAATCCCAGAATCTTTTCATCAACACTTTCTAAATATTCCTTGATAACTTTTTCATCAAGGTTTCTCATTTTCATTTTACCTCTATCAACATATTTCCATATGATATTATTTTCTTTGGCCACAACCGTGGTTGTTATAAGGGTGTGCTCCTGTCCGCTCATGCTTTTTAATTGTTCGTGTGCATCATTAAAGTTTTTTGCTTTATTAACCAACTTTCCCTTCAAGTCCAATCCTTGATCAGAACCTATAACTAAACCTTCGTTCGATATAGATGCCTTTAAAGCCTTCATCTCAGCTAGCCTTGTAACAATATCTTCGGGTGAGCTTTCTGACATAGATAATTTAATCTCATCCTCATCGACACCATGATCAACAGTTTTGAATTTTATCCCAGCATTAGTTAATAGCCTCGAACGTGTTTGACTTTTAGACGCTAGTGTTATCTGTGTGTTCATAAGCTATTAACAACCTAATTAATCAATGTGGATATATACTATATGTTTACTGTTTTTAAACATTTACAAAATTTTGGCCTTTTTATCCTATTTTTTCATACTTTTCATTCACCTGTTGATAATGTTTAAACTGCAATTCTACCTTGTGGGTAATATCACAAATGTCTAATTATCCTTGTTAAAGTCATGTATTGATTTGTGGGCAAATAAGAGGTTTTTATATATACACATCATCACAGGTACATAAACTAATACTACCTTATATATATATTATATGAGTATTTTTATAGAAACACTAAAAGGCAGAAAAACAAAAACACCCATTTGGTTAATGAGACAGGCGGGGAGGCACTTACCAGAATATATTAAAATAAGACAGGAATATAAAGATCTTATGGAAATGTTCCTGAGTCCTGAGGTCATAACTGAAATTTCCCTTCAACCAGTGAAAAGGTATGGTTTGGATGCTTGTATACTGTTTTCAGATATACTGATGGTCCCCCATGCATCAGGATGCGATGTGAGTTTTAAGGAAGGTATGGGTCCCCAAGTTAAATTTAAAAAGAAATTTAATTTTGAATCACATAAGCTTGACCCAGTAATAAAGGGTATAGAAAACATAAAAAAAATATCAAAAGTCCCTTTAATAGGTTTTGTGGGCGGACCTTGGACGACACTATTGTATTGTTTATTTGATAAAGAAGAAAGATTACAGATGAACAAAGAGCTCATTAATAAAAATGAAAAAAGGATAGACAATCACATAAATGAGCTAACTGATATAATTTCTAATTACGCAATACAACAAGTAAACGGAGGTATTGACGCATTTCAAATATTTGAGTCTGCAGCCGAGAGTCTTGAAAATGAATATCTCGATCGATGGTGCCTAGAACCTACACAAAAAATTATTCATTCAATAAAAAGTAAAACAGACATACCTATTATTGGTTTCCCAAGAAAAACAAGTAAAGAAGGATATAAGAAATATTCAAATATAGATAATCTAGATTGTATAAGTTTAGATTACGATTTTGATTTGGATCATATCAATGAACTCAACCCAGATGTCGCCTTTCAAGGAAACCTAAACCCGGAAACTTTGCTGGCAGAGAATAATATCTTGCAAGAAGAGGTTGATAAAATATTAATTGCTTTTAAGGATAGAGCACATATTTTTAATCTTGGACACGGGGTATTGCCAAACACCTCAATTAAGAAAGTAGAAGAGCTAGTAAACACAATAAGAGCAAGATGAAAACAGCGGTAGTATTATTTAATTTAGGTGGACCCGATAAACAAGAAAGCGTAAGACCTTTTCTATTCAACCTATTTAATGATCCTAACATTTTTAAGTTACCCAACCCGCTTCGCTTCTTATTAGCAAAATTGATATCTACTTTGAGGACGAAAGAGGCAACCGAAATATACTCTGAAATTGGAGGTAAATCACCAATTCTGGACATCACGAACGATCAGGCGGCCGCACTTGAAGTGGCCTTAGCAAATCAAGGCATGTCGCCTAAGGTATTTGTTTGCATGCGTTACTGGCACCCAATGACAGCCCAAATTGTAAAAGAAGTAAAAGACTATAATCCAGATAATATCTTTTTGCTTCCACTTTATCCACAATACTCAACTACGACCACCAAATCATCCCTGGATCTTTGGTTTAAGGAAGCAAAGAAACAAAATTTATTAGTCCCAACAAAATATACATGCTGCTATCCAATGAACAAGAAATTTATTGAGTCGCATCAGCAATTAATACAAAATAAAATAAATCACATTAAAAATAAAAAGATCAGAGTTTTGTTTTCTGCTCATAGCTTGCCTGTCTCAATTATCAAAGGCGGTGATCCGTACCAATGGCAGGTTGAGCAAACCGTAAGTGCTGTTATGGCTGGGCTTAAAGGGCATAATGATCATGTATTAGCCTATCAGAGTAAAGTGACACCAGTGAAATGGCTTGAGCCGTCTACTCCAAGTGAGATTGAAAAAGCAATTAAAGAGGATGTAGCTATTATCATTGTTCCGATTGCTTTTGTTTCAGATCATTCTGAAACTTTAGTAGAGCTAGATATTGAATATAAAGAAATGGCAAATGAAATGGGCTACAAATATTATTTTCGATCAGAGTCTTTAAACATTGACTCTGTATTTATAGATAGCTTAGCTGAGATAGTTACTAATTCAGACCAGGCGAGCAATGTAAATATTGCTGAAAAAATTTGTCCAACGACATTTAAACGCTGCTACCAGCAAATATAATGAATAATATATTTTTATATAATTTATTTTTGAGTTTGCACATTATCAGTGTGATCGCATGGATGGCTGGACTTCTATATTTACCAAGACTTTTTGTTTATCACTTTACAAAAGAAATAGGCTCTGACTCATCTGAGACCTTTAAACTAATGGAAATACGTTTGCTCAGAATAATTATGAATCCTGCTATGATATTTTCCTGGCTATTTGGTATAGCTCTTATATCCACATTGGGTGTTGAGTCATTAAGTGCACTTTGGCTTCAGTTAAAAGTAGTTTTTGTGCTGCTTTTATCAGGAGTTCATGGCTACTTAGCTAAAATTACAAAGGAATTTCAGCAAGACAGGCGGGCAAGATCAGAGCGTTTTTATAGAATAATTAACGAATTTCCTACAGTCTTGATGATAATTATTGTTTTTTTGGTAATATTTAAGCCAATTTAAAACTTGCCAGATTCAAAAATTAAAGTTAGAAGTCACTCTCTTTTTCACTTCCAAGAAACTTATCTAAAATCAAAAACACTATGAGCTTAAAATTAAGAGAACTTAAGAAAAAAACTCCACAAGAGCTTCTAAAATACGCTGAAGAAACGGGCGTTGAAAACGCAAGTTCTATGCGCACTCAAGATATGCTGTTTGAGATACTACGATCTCTTGCGGCAAACAAAAAGGATATAGATGGAGAAGGTGTCCTTGAGGTCTTACAAGATGGTTTTGGTTTTCTTAGATCAATGGAAGCAAATTATTTGCCAGGCCCAGATGATATTTATGTTAGTCCCAGTCAGATCAAGAGATTTGGATTAAGATCAGGGGACACCGTTGAAGGACCTATTAGAGCTCCTAAAGAAGGTGAACGATATTTTGCTTTGTTAAAGATTGATACAATCAATTATGAGGGTACTGACAAAAGTAGAAATAAAATTAACTTTGATAACTTAACACCTCTCTATCCCGATGAACAAATTAAACTTGAAACAGAAAAGCCTGACAAAGATCAAAGCGCACGAGTTATTGATTTAGTTTCACCAATCGGTAAAGGGCAAAGAGCTCTTATTGTTTCACCCCCAAGAACAGGTAAAACTGTATTATTGCAAAACATTGCGCACTCCATTACAGACAATCATCCTGAATGTTACTTGATGGTGTTGTTAATTGATGAACGACCTGAGGAAGTGACAGACATGCAACGTTCTGTAAAGGGAGAAGTAGTCAGCTCAACATTTGATGAGCCGGCTTCACGTCACGTACAAGTTGCTGAAATGGTTATTAACAAAGCTAAAAGATTAGTAGAACACAAAAAAGATGTTGTGATCTTACTCGATTCAATCACGAGATTAGGTCGTGCATACAACACTGTTGTTCCAAGTTCAGGAAAAGTTTTAACGGGTGGTGTTGATGCCAATGCACTTCAAAGACCAAAGAGATTCTTCGGTGCTGCAAGAAACATTGAAGATGGCGGTTCTTTAACAATTATATCTACTGCTCTTATTGATACGGGAAGTAGAATGGATGAAGTTATTTTTGAGGAATTTAAAGGTACAGGTAACTCAGAAATCATATTGGATAGAAAAGTCGCCGATAAGAGAATCTATCCTGCGATTGATATAACCAAGTCTGGTACTCGAAAAGAGGAGATTCTTCTTGATAAAGACGAACTACAAAAAATGTATGTTCTGAGACGTATTCTTAACCCAATGGGAACCATGGATTCCATTGAATTCTTGCTTGGTAAATTGAAAGAAACGAAAGATAACGCCGATTTCTTCCAATCAATGAATAAGTAATCGTACCAACAATTACCCTTCAGTCTCTAAAATTGAAGACAGTTTAAATTTCTTTCTTAATTTCTGCGAACCTCCAACATTTTTGAGATCAATTATAAAATAAAATTCGATATTTTTTACTTTGCACTTGGAGACAAGCTTTGCTGAAGCTATAGCGGTACCACCAGTTGCAATTAAGTCATCAATTATTAAAAGCCTATCTCGTGAAGTAATCGAATTACTATGAATTTGGATTTCGTCGTTACCGTACTCAAGAGAATATTTTTGCCGCAGAACTTTGCCAGGAAGTTTTCCTTTTTTTCGAATCGGAACAAAAGGAATACCCAGTTTAAAAGCAACGGCAGCACCAAAGATGAAACCCCTTGCTTCAATACCTGCAATTTTAGTAAATTTTTGCTTACTAGCATACTTTGAAATTTCGTTAATTACTTCAGTAAATAATTTTTTGTTATCAGTAATGGAAGTGATGTCCTGAAAAAGAATTCCCTCCTTTGGAAAGTTGGGAATTACACGAATATTTTTTTTTAACTTATTTACGAGTTTTTTGTTCAACGTTTAACAATTTCTTTTTTGTTGTAATCCCACCGACTGATGTGAACCCTGTAAGCTTGCCGTCTTTGGATACGACTCGGTGGCATGGGACTGACATCATTAAATTATTCCGTCCTAGTGCTCCACCAACTGCTCGCGGAGATGCCCTTAACTTTTTGGCTATCTGACCGTAGCTTGTAGTGCAGCCGTAAGGAACACGTCTTAAGTGGTTCCAAACCCGATTTTGGAAACGAGTTCCCATCTGTCTTGTTGGAAAAGACAGTGACCTACGTTTGCGTGCTAGATAGGCGTTAATTTGAAAAGCTGCGCGAAGTAATAGTTTATCATTAGTGATGGTAATGGCTTTTCGAGTTCGACTAATGCCGGTAATTTTATTATTACCTGAGATAACCTCAATATTGCCAATCAATGATTTGAAAACATAAGAACTCATATATATTTAAATATTATAATTTTTATTCAATATGACTAATAAATTTTTTGAAAGACATGTTTTTTTCTGTACCAATCAGAGGCCAGATGGCCATAAAAAAGGCTGCTGTGCTTCAAAAAAATCTGTCTTACTTAGGGCCTACATGAAGAAAAAGACAAAAGAAATAGTAACAAATAAAAAAATTAGGGTTAATGCATCGGGCTGCCTTGATCACTGTGAGTTTGGTCCGACAATGGTTATTTATCCTGACAATATCTGGTACACATGTAAATCTGAAAGCGATGTTGATCTTGTCATTAATGAACATTTGATCAATGATCGAGTTGTAGAAAATCTATTAATAAAAAAATGACAATTTTTGCTTTATCAACTGCAAGTGGGATTGCAGGTCTGGCTGTAGTTCGTGTATCCGGTCATTTAGCGCTGACTGCACTTAAAACTATCTCTCGCAAGAGTCACTTTGATCCCAATGTATTAACAAGGACTAGTTTTTATGACTCCGAAAATGGAAACTTAATCGATCGTGGATTAGCTGTTTATTTCGCTAAGCCAAAAAGTTTCACGGGAGAGGATATGGTCGAGTTTCACATACATGGTGGAAGAGCAACAGTTGATCTTCTTTTAAAAACTTTGTCAGGAATTAACCAGTTGCGACTTGCGGAACCTGGAGAGTTTTCAAAAAGAGCATTTATAAATAATAAGATGGATCTTACAGCTATCGAAGCAATGGGAGATTTAATCAATGCTCAAACAGAACTGCAACACAATCAGGCTTTAAGTCAGATGGATGGTTCATTGAATAAGTTATACCTGTCTTGGAGAAAATCTCTGATTGAACTCGTTGCTTATCTTGAAGCCGACATTGATTTTGCAGAAGAGGATATTCCTGATGATGTTTTAAAAAATATAAATGAAAAAATTGAAAAACTTTTAGTTGAGATGAATGAACACGTTAACCAACGCAATCAAGGAGAGATTCTGAGAGACGGATACCGTGTAGCAATTGTGGGCACACCGAATGTGGGGAAATCAAGCCTCATTAATTTATTAGCCAACCGAGATGTTGCGATTGTATCCGATAGAGAAGGGACTACGCGAGATGCACTTGAAGTAAGGCTAAATATTGCCGGATTTCCTGTAGTTTTTACGGATACAGCAGGACTGAGACAGACAACTGATGAGATTGAAAAAAAAGGAATCGAAATCACACAGAAGAAGATTGATGAAGCAAATTTGGTTATTGAATTATTTGACGATCCAAGCAAATTAAATTTTCATGATGAACGCTTAACTATATTAAACAAATGTGATCTCAATAATAAGGAAAACAAAAGATATGATAAGGCCATTAATATCTCAGTTACAACAGGGGATGGCATTGATCATTTAATCAAACAAATTTCTAATAAAGTCTCAAATAATTTTGGAAGCTACTCAGAAACTATTCCGACCAAAACAAGGTATATCTTAGGAGTTCAAAATTCTATCCAAAGCCTGTTGAATGCAAAAACAATTGATTTGAAAAATAATTCAGAACTCATGGTTGAGGAGCTAAGATTGGCAATTCAGGAAATTGGAAAAATAACAGGTCACGTTGACGTAGAAGAGTATCTTGAGGTCATTTTCAAAGATTTTTGCATCGGCAAATAACAAAAATTATTGATTGCAATTAAGCTGAGTTAATTTATTTAACGTAGTTATGTCTAACTTTGATGTAGTTGTCATAGGTGGTGGTCACGCGGGTTGTGAAGCAGCAACAACGGCCGCACGAGTAGGCGCTAAAACCCTCTTAATCAGCCATAAATTTGAGACCATTGGCGAAATGTCATGTAATCCAGCCATTGGTGGATTGGGCAAAGGTCACTTAGTTAGAGAAATTGACGCATTAGATGGAATCATGGGAAGAATTGCAGATCTCTCAAGTATTCAATATCGTCTCTTAAACCGCACAAAAGGACCTGCTGTGCGAGGGCCTCGCGCTCAATCGGATCGGAAATTGTATAAAAAATATATGCAAGAGGAGATCCTTCAAACTAAAAATTTAGAATGTTTATTTGATCCCGTTGAAGATTTAATTTTTGACCAGAATAACCAAATAGCTGGTGTCTTATGTGAAAGTGGAAAGAAGGTTTCAACAAAAAAAGTAATCATTACCACTGGCACATTTTTAAATGGCCTTATTCATTTGGGTGAAAAAACAATACCTGCAGGAAGGCACGGTGATGTTCCATCAATTGGCTTAGCAAAATCTCTATATAAAACAGGCTTTAATATTGGAAGATTAAAGACTGGAACCCCTGCACGAATTGATAAAAATACAATTGATTTTGATAGGCTTGAAAAACAGGATTCAGATGAAAAGCATTCATATTTTTCATTTTTAACGAATAAAACTTATAACGAGCAACTGCCTTGTCACATCACGTACACGAATGAATCAGTTCATGACATTATCCAAAAAAATATAAAAAAATCAGCTATTTACTCGGGTCAAATCAGTGGAACAGGACCTCGATATTGCCCCTCTGTTGAAGATAAAGTTGTAAAGTTTGCTGACAAATTAAGGCATCAGATTTTCCTTGAGCCAGAAGGTTTAGATAGTGATTTGATATATCCAAATGGAATATCAACCTCATTACCTGCAGATGTTCAAGACAAATTTATCAGTAAAATCAATGGTTTAGAGAAGGCAAAGATTATAAGACATGGTTATGCTATAGAATATGATTTTATTGATCCACAAGAACTTTATCAAACTCTGGAGACTAAAAAAATAAAAGGACTCTATCTAGCTGGTCAAATTAATGGCACAACGGGATATGAAGAAGCTGCAGCTCAAGGTTTGGTTGCAGGCTTAAACGCCGCAATCTCCCTTAAAAATAAGGAACACATTTTTTCTAGAAATGACTCTTATATTGGAGTGATGATTGATGATTTGACTCTTAAAGGAGTAACAGAGCCTTATAGAATGTTCACATCAAGGGCAGAATACCGTTTAGTACTAAGAGCTGACAATGCTGATTTGAGACTCACAGAAACCGCTAATACATTAGGACTGGTTTCAAAGAACAGATATGAGCATTTTACCAATAAACAAACTAAAATGAATGCATTATTAAATATTGTTAAAAATCAATACGTTACGCCAAATAAAGCTGAAAAAATGGGTGTCAAAATCAATAAAGATGGTAAAAAAAGGTCTGCATTTGATTTATTGGCCTACCCAGATATTGATATCAACACTGTAGGAGACATGTTTGGGATAAATTTAAGTGATTTTTCAGAAGAGATATTAGAGCAAGTCTCAATTGAATCTCACTATAAAGGATATCTTAAAAAGCAAGAAAGTGAGATTATTTCAATAAATAAAGAGGAAAAAATAAAAATACCTGAAACAATGAACTATGATGAATTATCTAGTTTATCCAATGAAATAAAGGAAAAATTATCAAAAATTAAGCCAAAAAACATTTCTCAGGCCTCAAGAATAGACGGTGTTACACCTGCAGCTTTGGGAGTTATATTGGCCCATATAAAAACTCAAGCAAAATTAAAAAAACTGGCTTAATATCCACAATATGGAGGATTCGCCAGAAGCTCTTAAGGAGCTAAAAAGTAATGTTTCACGTGAAACAATCAAAAAACTTGATACTTACAGAACACTAATATTGGCTGAAAAACAAAGCCTTATATCAAAAAAAGACAAGAATCTAATTTGGACTAGGCATTTTTATGATTCATTACGCATAAGTGATTTGATTCGAGAAAATCAACAAAACATAATTGATATTGGTAGCGGATCGGGACTTCCTGGAATACCGTTATCATTGTTCTATAATGGCAAAAATTCAATATTTTTATGCGAAAATCGAAGGAAGAGAGCTGAATTTTTAGAACATTGTATTGATGAACTAGAACTAAAAAATACCTATGTGATTCCCCATAAAGCTGAGAAAGCAACGAATCAAAAATTTGATATTGTTTTAGCCCGAGCAGTTGGACGATTAAATGATCTATTATCAATAAGTTATAATATATCGAAAAAAAATACTACTTTCCTTTTTCATAAAGGTATACATATAGATGATGAGATTGACGAAGCCACTAAATATTGGAAATTTGATCATAATTTGCACGAAAATAGTGTTGAAAAGGGATCTTATATTTTAGAACTAAATAATGTAATAAAATCAACAACTTAGTATGAAAAGGAAAATAATTGCAATTTCAAATCAAAAAGGCGGGGTCGGAAAGACGACCACAGCTATAAACTTATCCACAGCCCTCGCGGCAACAGGCCAAAAGGTATTAATCATTGATCTAGATCCTCAGGGTAATGCAAGTACAGGTTTAGGGGTCGATTATGGTCAGAGGGAAAATTCAATTTACGAAGTATTAGCGGGACAATCAAACATTTCAGACTCCATTCGAAAAACTGAAATTGAAAATCTTTTTTTAATTCCTTCAACAGTTGATTTATCTGGAATTGAACCAGAGCTTGCTGATGTTAATGATCGAGCTTTCACATTAAAAAATATTTTTAACGCAAATGAAAAATTAAATGAGTTTGATTTTATTTTTATTGATTGTCCACCAGCCTTGAGTTTGTTGACGGTGATGGCAATGACGACAGCCAATGCAATTATTGTTCCGTTGCAATGTGAATTCTTTGCGCTCGAAGGTCTCAGTCAGCTAATCAAAACAATTGAACGTGTGAGACAGAATCTAAATCCTGGATTATCTATTGATGGAATTGTACTGACCATGTACGACAGCAGAAATAAATTATCTTCTCAAGTTGCAACAGATGTTAGAAATCATTTAAGGGAACAAGTGTATGAAACCATTATACCTAGAAATGTAAGAGTTTCAGAAGCGCCATCATTCGGCATGCCCGCTTTAATCTATGATCAAAGAGCATCTGGCAGTCAGGCTTATTTAAACCTTGCAAACGAAGTCATTAAACAAAATAAGGAACAAGAGGCAGCATAGTGGTTACAAACACAACTAAAAAGGGTTTAGGTCGTGGTCTTTCATCTTTAATGGGAGATACAGAAACTGCACAAACAATAAACACTAACGTTGGCCAAGAAACAAAAATACCAATTGCCAATTTAAGACCAAGTCTCTCTCAACCAAGAAGATTGTTTAATAAAAATAGCATTAACGAATTGGCTGATTCTATAAAAGCAAAGGGTCTAGTTCAACCATTGGTGGTAAGGCCGTCACCGTCTGATTCCAATAGTTATGAAATTATTGCGGGTGAAAGAAGATGGCGCGCCGCACAAATTGCGCAACTGCACGAGGTACCTGCAGTTATAAGAAATTTTAATGATACTGAAGCACTTGAAATTGCGATCATTGAAAATGTTCAACGATCGGATCTTTCACCAATTGAGGAAGCGGCGGGTTATAAAAGATTGATTGAAAATCATGGTCATACCCAAGAAGATTTATCTGGAATTGTTGGTAAAAGTAGGAGTCATATAGCCAATATCATTCGATTATTATCCTTGCCACAATCGATCCAAGACATGATAACTGAAGGAAAAATATCATCAGGTCATGCGCGCGCAATTATGAATAGTGCATTTCCAGAGCAACTGGCAGAAAAAATTATTAATGAAAATTTAAGTGTAAGGGATGCTGAGAATTTAGCAAAGGATAAAAAAGGTAGAGTAAAAAAATTAAAATTAAAAGATCCTGATACGATTGATCTTGAAAATAAAATTTCAGAAAAGCTTGGTTTGAACATTAATATTAATCATAAAGGTAAAAAAGGCGGTAGTATAAAAATTGAATACAAAACACTTGATCAATTAGAAATGATTACGCAAAAGCTTAAAAACTAATTTTGAAAGTATTGTTTGCCCTCGTGACAAATCGTTAGTATCGAACGCTCACAAAGAATGCTGGATAATTTACTATTGATTTTACAATCAATTTCAGCTTCAAGAAGTTGAGAAAGATTTCTTTCAATTTTATTTAAAGGCCATCGAGCGCAATGCTGCTGAAAATTGTCTTTATCTTTCCAAAACAAGGGAGGTCTTAGGGATTTTATCGCGGCATCAAAAGTACTCCCTTTCTTCATTTCTACTTTTACTTTCTGCAATCTTTTTAGATAATTGATAAGACTGCGTAGAATAGAAATTGGATTATTTCCCTCAGATAAGAGTTTACTAATGATATTTGAGCTTTTGATCGTGTTTCCATACATTACTGACTCATTCATTTTTTGAAGATTATTTGAGCTTGTATCATTAAGTAAATTTTTTATTTCTTCAAGATTTGGGGTAGTATTAGTATCGGCATAAAATAAGCCTATCTTTTGGAGTTCATTAAAACTAATCATTCTATCAGTACTCAAGGTCTGCAAGAGATAGTTTTTTATATCGCGATCAATTGAAATATTATTTTTTTTCACAAAATTATCAATTAGTCTCATCATTGATTTAGCGTCATCCTCATAGCACGCCAATGCATAGCACTGTGAATAACTCTCAAATAATTTTCTGAGTTTAGAAGTTTTTTTGAGATTGTCAGCTTTGACGATCAGCATCGTTTGAGTCGGGGCTGAATGAATGACACTCTCAAGCTCTGATACATTCTTATCTTTGAGTGTCTCTAGAATAATGAGTTTATAGCTATTAAACATGGAAATTGAACTCGCTGAAGTTTCGAGAATGTCAGGATTTAGATCCAGGCTTTTTCCTGTTATAGAAATTTCCTCAAAATCGATATCATTTAAATAGTCACTTTTGATTTTTTTAATGTGATCCCTTATTAATCCCTCATTTGGTCCGTAAATTAAAAAAGGTAAAAAACCTGAGTTACACTTGACTATTTTTTCAATTTGAAAATCTTTAATTATCATTCGTGATCGAAGTATCGCTCTGTATTTTGGAAATCATCATCTGAATAGCACTGCTGGTTGCTGTACGGATCATTCTCTTTTTTTTGTCATCACTTTCAATTTCAGATGTTTCAACTGTATATTGTGCAAATCCTCTTACTACGTCACTCATCAAGCTTGAGTTGTCCTTCAGGTTTATAACACTATAATTTATTGATAGTTCAATTCTATACTTTGATACTGTACCATCCGAATTAATAATTAAAGGAAATAGATTTTCATCTATCTTTAGTTCTATCAAGTAATCCTTTTCTGCGTTTTGATTAGAAATAAAGGTTAATCCAATTTCTCTTTTGATTTCTCGGGAAACAGAATCCTCATTAATAATTTTGATTATAAAGTTTTCTAAATAATTACTTTTTTCAGAGAGTTTATGCATTGGTTTGAACCCACACGAAATCAAAAATAGAGATAAGAACAATATACAAATATATTTAATACTTTTATTCATTGAGAGCATTAACTAAATCTACTAGATGTGACTCATATTTTTTCCAAGCACCAATTGATTTTTTATTCATTGGCTGCCTTACTTGTTCAATGCTTGCAGTTCTCACCTGTCTTTTGGTTTTATAAAAATCCATACATTGATCCTCCCATTCTAAATCACAAAAATCAATTAGTTGTTTTGATACAATTTCTTGATTATTAACTAGTTCTTCATTATCGAGAATGAATATGCTCTCCTTATATATATCAATCCAAAAATTCATTAACTCCACATGCAGCTTATAATATCTTGCTAGCATTTTTTGATTGTATGAATATTGATGCGAAAGTTCAGTGAACTTATGAGAATAAAGTGAAAAGCAGTTATCAACAGGGTCTCTTTTACAATAAATTATTTTTCCTTCTGGAAATAGGTATTTGATTAAGCCAATAAGAACATAGTTGTGAGGCATCTTATCACAAACATATTCTGAACTACTAGTTGCATGAGATTTAATTGCTTCTAAATAATCACTTCTTACTTTTTGAGAAGCACTTTCATTATTAACTACATTTTCAAATTTTTCCAAATGTATATCTTCTGGATTGATAATTTGATTTATCCCTGACATTTCTGCTAGATAAGTTAATTCTCCACCCCCTTCAATTTTTGAATGAGATGAAAGGATTTGCTCACAGAGAGTAGTACCTGACCTCGGCATGCCGCACACAAATATAGGCTTAAGATTTTTTGATTTTTTCCACTTTAATGTCTTTTTATTTAAAAAAAGTTTTTTAATCTTTTCATATACTTCGCTTTCTTTTTTTAAATCAAATGGCTTTATCTTATATTGAATGTTGTTGCCCCTGATCAAATATTTTCCTGCTTTTTCGTAATCTTTTTGATTTGCAAAATTTCTAAAAAAAGCATGGCATAGAAGGACTTTATCGTCTTCCATGTAAAAGTCTTTTCCAAGCTGATCCTCAAAATAATCAAGGTGCTCTGTGCTCATTTTATTATCTTTTATGTGAACATAGCCAAGCAAATATTGTAGGTTTTTAAAATTTAACTTAAATTGTTTATTAATAATTTGATTTGATTTTTCAAATTCTCCCATTTCTTTGTATGCTGTAGATAAATTCAGGGCAAAATCTTCGTGATCCGGAAATGCCTTATGATATTTTTCTAGTAATTCAATTGCTTCACGAATGCTATTATTTAAAATTAATGCCTTTGAATGCTGATTCAGTGTTATTAGATTATTGGGCTGAATTTCCATCGCCTTAGATGACATTTCCAATGCCTCTTTAGGACGATTAAGTTTGTGATATAAGCTCGCTAAATTATTTATAGTCGGTACATAATTTTCCTTAATTTCAAACGCACGTTTAAAGCACTTCAGTGCAAGTTGATAATTTTTATTTCTTATGTGAACAGCACCAAGATTATTTAGAGCTTCGTAACCGTCTGGTCGAATTTTGATGCACTTTAAATAATTCTCGTAAGCTCCCTCATAATCTCCCAGATCCTGTCTTAAAATTCCAAGATGTCTTATAGCGTCATAATTTTTGGGATCTCTCAAAATTATATTTTTGTATAAAATTTCAGCTCTGTTTAAATCTTTTTGTGTGTGTAATTGTATCGCTTTGAGAAGTTCATTTTGACCTGCGCTGACTCCAGTGACTACTTTTTTTTGTTTTCTTCTTTCGTGTCTATTCATGATTTTAGAACAATATTAAGTACTTTATTAGGTACATAAATTGACTTTAGTATATTTTTATCTGACAGTGCATCATTTATATTTTTAATTGATCTGATTTTATTCATTATCATTTCTTCAGGGGTGTTTTTCCTTGTATTAATTTCTGCTCTTCTTTTACCATTTATTTGAATTACAATAGTTACGTCATTTCTTTCGATGTAAGCAAGATTTACATCAGGCCAAGGTTCAAATGTAATAGATTGATTAGTGTTTATTAAAGCCCAACACTCTTCAGCTAAATGGGGTACCATAGGTTCAATTATTCTGATCAATATTTTTAATGTATGACAAAGTACAATGTCATCATTTCTTTCTTTTACTTGAAATTTAGCTAATCCGTTGACGATCTCATATATCTTCGCAATCGCCACATTCATTTGGAATCTTTCTATGCCCTTTGTTATTGCAGCAAGGTTTTGATTAATAAGGTACATTAGTTCCTCAGCACTATCTGAAAGTTTCATATTTTCTTTATAATTTGCCAAAGATAGGTATTGTTTGTTGCTGTTAATTATTACCCATATTTTTTGACAAATTTTCCAAGATCCTTGAATTCCAGACTCAGACCAGTTTATATCTTTTTCAGGTGGACTATCAGATAACATAAACCAACGAGCCGCATCAGCTCCATAAGATTTAATTATCGTTTCAGGATCAATTACATTTTTCTTTGATTTTGACATTGATTCAATCGATCCTTCAGAAACATTCTCGCCTGTAGAAATCTGCAAAAATTTGTTGTTATCTTTTTTTATATCATCTGGAAAAACCCAATTTCCAGACTCATTTTTATATGTGTGATGACAGACCATTCCTTGGGTAAACAGGCTTTCAAATGGCTCATTGAAATATTCCTCACCCAAAGCTTTAGTAAAAAAACGTGCGTATAGTAAATGTAAGATAGCATGTTCTACGCCACCAACATATTGATCTACAGGCATCCAATAATTACTTTCCTGATTATCATAAGCAAAATTCGATACAGGGGAGCAGAAACGTAGAAAATACCAAGCAGAGTCTACAAAAGTATCAAGCGTGTCAGTTTCACGAATTGCGTCCATTCCAGTTTTTGGACATTTAGTAAATTTCCAAGTGGGATGATTATCAAGAGGATTTCCCGGAATACTGAGATCAATATCATCTGGAAGTTTAATTGGAAGATCTTCTTCTGGAACTTCGATAATCTCTCCATCTTCTCTATAAATTATTGGTATAGGACATCCCCAATATCTTTGTCGAGAAATTCCCCAATCTCTTAAGCGATAATTTATTTTTTCCTCTCCAATTTTTAGTTGAACTAATCTATTTATAACTTCTCTCTTCGCATCAGCAACACTTAATCCGTTGATAAAATCAGAGTTAATTAATTTGCCTTCTTCGGTTATAGCATTTTTTTTATCAAACTTTTCATTAGAATTTGGTGAAATAACCTGAATAGTCTCAATGCCATATTTATTTGCAAAATCCAAGTCCCTTTGATCATGTGCGGGGCAGCCATAAATAGCACCTGACCCATAATCCATAAGTATAAAGTTTGCTATATAAACAGGTAGTTTTTTATTATTTATAAAAGGATGTCTAATAAATAATCCAGTATTTATTCCGATTTTTTCATTTTTAGAGATAGACTCTTCACTTATCTTTTGTGATCGTAATTTAGAGACTTGATTGTTTAATTGAGTATCAGTTCTGGTTATTTCATCTACAAGTGGATGGAATGGTGATAGCGCACAAAAAGTTGCCCCAAAGATAGTATCAGGACGAGTTGTAAAAATTTTTAAATTATTACTTTTAAGTTCCGAATTATTCGATAAAATTTCAAAATTAATTTCACATCCAATTGATTTACCAATCCAATTTTTTTGCATCGTTTTCACTTTTTCTGGCCATTGGTCTAACTTATCGAGGCTAGAAAGCAGATTTTCTGCATAATCTGTTATTTTAAAAAACCACTGGGATAAGTTTTTTTGCTCTACATCTGCGCCTGATCTCCAACCTTTACCATCTATTACTTGTTCATTAGCTAAAACTGTATTTTCAACTGGATCCCAGTTCACTAGGGACTGTTTTTTATGAATCAAATTTTGACGATAAAAATTTAAGAACAGTCTTTGTTGTTGATGATAATATGTTTCATCACAAGTTGCTAATTCGCGAGACCAATCAAGAGACAAACCCATTTTTTTTAATTGACCTTTCATCGTTGAAATATTTTCATAGGTCCATTTTTTCGGTGAAATATTATTTTCTTTTGCAGCGTTCTCAGCTGGTAATCCAAACGCATCCCACCCCATTGGGTGCATAACGTTAAAACCTTTAGCTCTCTTGTATCGAGCAATTACATCACCAAGTGTGTAGTTTCGAACATGCCCCATATGAATTTTTCCTGATGGGTAAGGGAACATTTCTAAAATATAATATTTTTTTTTGTTTTTATTTACTTTACTTTCAAATAGTTTTTGGTCATCCCAAAAAGTTTGCCACTTTTTTTCAATCACTTTTGGATTATATTTTTCAGACATTAAGTTTTATTAATGAAAATTGTTTATAGTTCTGAAGCAATCTTTAAACTACGTGCAGTAGACAAAATACTCTTTTTGATTTTCTCTGCTTGATCAATATCAATACCTTTATCAACCCAAATATTATTTTCATACATCTGTTTAAAAAGATTTACATTTAAACTGTTATCATTCAACTCTTCATTGAGCACTCGAATGTTGATTTTAATTCTTGTTTCGCCTGCATCAAAACTATACCAATCAGTCACAATTACGCCTGAGTTTGCGTCAACAGATAGGAGAGGCATAAAATCTATTTTGTCTAAAGCGACACTATATAAAATTGAATTTACAGAGTAGTTTTCTGCTACTGTTTCAAAACCCAGCATTTCTTGTAAATTAAATCCACCTTCGCCCTTTAGAAGAGGGCTATCTGATGGGAGGCGATAGTCCTTTTTTTCAATTTTTTCCTCCATTGATCTCTGTTTTTCAGTCTTTTTTCCGTTTTCTAGATCATTCTGTGAATTAGTAAATTGTGCACATGATGCAAGGAATATAATAAAAACAAACAAAAAAGGATGGATTTTTCGCATTTTCTTAGACCTCGAGAATGGTTAATAATATGAAATATACATTTTTTTTATTCTCGTTGTATGTTTTTCTTATATTTCAACGAAATTTATATGTTGCAAATATACAACAATCCACAATTAAAGTGTTGCCTAATTGATTAAATATTTAAAAAAAGTCAATATCTTTGATAGAACAATGGTAGTTAAATTTAACTATGATCAATTATCATATGAAAGGAAATTATTATGAATAGATCAAAAATTATAGGAGCTACAGCATTGGCAACAGTTATGACTGCAGGCGCAGCACAAGCTGAAATGTCAATTGGTGGTTTCGTAGAAGGCTACCTAAATGATGGCGGTAACGGTATGTCACAAGCATTTGGAACAAACTCTATATATGTTTCATATAGTGACTCACTAGATAACGGCATGGGTGTGTCTGCTGCAATGTCTATATATTCAACAAATATATTGACTGCTGTAAGTATTGACACAGGTATGGGTACTGTATCTCTAGGTAACAACCGTGACTCTGCTGTCGATAAAAATGACGGTAACCCAGCATGTTTCTCACTAGGCGCTTGTGGATCTGCTGAGTTAGGTGCATGGAACGACGGTGATACTGTGTCTGGTAACTCGATTGGTTACTCCAACTCTATGGGTGGTCTTGACTTCATGATCACGAGAGGTATGGAAGGTGCTAACGTAGATCCAGTAATGTCTTATGCAGTAGGTACTTCAATCATGGGTGCAACAGTTAAAGCTGGTGTATCATCAATTGATTACAAAGACACTACTCAAGATATCGACCCATCATTCGTAACTGCTAGCTACTCTATAGCTGGACTAAATCTTGGTTACGGTATGTATGACAACGATGACGGAAATGAAGAAACTACTATGGGTGTTGGTACATCTATGGGTGGTTTTGACATGGGCATTCAGTTTGCATCGCTTGATGCTTCAACTGATAAAGACATGACAGAAATTTCAGTTAACAAAAGTATGGGCGCAATGTCATTTGGTGTTGACTACACAGACACTGATGAAGCTGGCGGAACTACAAACGATACTGAAAACTGGCGTTTCTACTACATAATTGGTTTTTAATTTATAACCCAATTAAACGTTTTATTAAAAGCACCTCGCATTTTTTGTGCGGGGTGCTTTTTTTTACCACATGAGTTTATACAAAAATTTCAAAGAAAGCTTAGAAAGAACAGCTGAAACTTCTGGTCGAAGTCTCGATAAAATAGATTTGATTGCAGTAAGCAAAAAAAAATCGATTGAGGATATCAGGCAAGTTATTCAAGCTGGCCATAGATCTTTTGGGGAAAACCAAATTCAAGAAGTGGAAAACAAATGGATTGACCTTAAAAAAGAACACTCTAATTTAAAACTTCATTTTATTGGCGGCATTCAAAGTCGAAAAGTTAGATCAATATACGAACACTGCGATGTCGTGCATTCGATTGACAGAATAAAAATTATTGAATTATTCAGTAATCTTGAGGAGCAACAAGGTATTTCAAGAGAATATTTTATTCAAATAAATACTGGAAATGAATCTCAAAAAGGCGGTGTCATATTGGAAGAAGCTAATACATTTATATCTAACTGTTTAGACAATTATAAATTGAATATTGTAGGGTTAATGTGTCTACCCCCATTTAATGAGGATCCAAAATCACATTTTATGAAATTAGTTAAATTAGCTGATCAGTTCAGCCTTCCCTCATTGAGCATGGGCATGTCCAATGATTTTAAAGTAGCGATTGAATGTGGAGCTACTCATATTCGCATTGGGACAAAAATCTTTGGAGAAAGAAATTAACTTTCGATTATAATTGTTGAGGTAGTAGTAAGGTTGGTTGCAATTTCAATCAATGCCTCACTTTCTATAGCAATACATCCTTCTGTTCCTAAAAAACCAGGTTTAGCAATGTGCAAGAAAATAGCGCTGCCGCGCCCAGGTATAATTGGAGATGTGTTATAGTTTAATACACAAATTATATCATAGATTTGATCTTCTCTATATAAATGCTCAGCACTTCCCTCAAATGGAAACTGAATGTACTGATTATATAAATCACTTTTTTGATCATCGCACCATCCGTCATCTTTGCCAATAATAGCAGAGTCAATAAAAAATTCCATATGGCCTAATCTGTCGGCTCTATAATAAATTTTATCAAAATGAAAAGTTCCAATTGGAGTTGATAAATCACCCTCTCGCTTATTTTCAGTCAACCCATTCAGCCCTATCGCACACTGTAATTGCTGACCTTTCATAAATAAATGATTATTTTTTACCAATAACTCCACAGATGGTATTATAAATAGTATTTCTATGGGCAAAAGTACAATTCCATTTATTTTTGAGAATCCTTACCTCAATAATATATTCATTGAAGCTGCAAGTTCCAAACAAGCATCCAAATATTTATGTTTTCAAAAATATACCCTCGAAGAAATAAAAAATAATAATTTTAAAATCTTGGTACTAGATAACTCTTCATTAATAAAAATAGTAAATCAAGACATTAAACTTGATAGCATTTTTATGATTAACGAAACAAATCAAAAAAGCATTAATTTAAAAACTTCGTCAGAGGTGATCAAAATAAATATACCATTTAAAATGAGTGATATTTTTCAAAGAATAGAAAATTATTTAATTCAAAAAGATATTAATAGTAAAAGAATAATTAGATATGGAAAGTTCTCCTATGATCCATCAACAAGAAAACTAATAAATAAATCTACGTTCTTAAGATTGACTGAAAAAGAAAGCCAAATTTTAACTTGTTTAATGGAAAATACTAATCTTTACATTACAAAGAAAGACCTTTTGAATAAAGTATGGAGTTATGGAGATGGAATTGATACTCATACTCTGGAAACTCACATTTATGCCTTAAGAAAAAAAATAGACTCAAAGCTTAGTATAAAAAATCTAATTATGTTTGAGGAAAAAAAAGGCTACTATATAAACAAAGCAATTTTGTAAGTTTTATACGTTTAAAAGAAGATGTTCTCTTTCCCAGGCGCTTATTACATTTTGGTAAGCGTCATGTTCCGTTTGCTTGATTTCTGTGTATAATGTAACAAACTCTTTACCTAAACTATTAGACAACTCATTGCTCACCTTGAGCCTTTTCAGGGCATCGGGGAGATACTTTGGAATATTATGTCTTCGCTCAAAAGCGTCTCCGGCGATAGGTTTTTCAGGCTCTATTTCTTCTTGTAAACCAAGTAAACCACATGCTAATGATGCTGCAATAGCAAGATAAGGGTTTGTATCAGACCCCGGAATTCTATTTTCTACTCGACGCGATGTGTTTTGGGAAGTAGGAACCCTAAAGGCCACAGTTCTATTTTCTATACCCCAGTGTGTATTGATTGGAGCTGATGCATCAATTACAAATCTTCTATATGAATTAACGTAAGGTGCAAATAAAAGCATGGCATCTGGTAAGTATGTTTGTAAACCACCAATATAATGAAAAAATTCTTTTGAATTATTTCCTTCTTTATCAGAAAATAGATTTTTGCCAGTCTTCGCTGAAACCAAGTTTTGATGAATGTGCATCGAACTGCCTGGCTGACCTTGATATGGTTTAGCCATAAAAGTTGCATGAATATTATGTTTTAAAGCAACTTGTCTTACAGCTCTTTTAAACATAAAGGTCTGGTCAGCTAAAGCTAGAGGGTCACCATGGTTCAAATTTATTTCTATCTGAGAAGGCCCAGACTCGTGTACTAGAGTGTCGACTCCAATATTCATTAATTCACAATAATCATAAATATCATCTGTCAATTTATCAAACTCATTAACAGCATCAATTCCAAAAACTCTACTTCCAGTCTCTCTTCTTCCAGACTTTCCAATGGGTGTTTTTAATGGTAAATCAGGATCTAAATTTTGTTCACAAAGATAGAATTCTAATTCTGGTGCAACGATCGCTTGAAGATGATCGTCACTTAATTTGTTAACAATGTTTTTTAAAACTTGTCGAGGCGCCAACTTAGACGGTTCACTTGAAGGATAATTGAGATCACATATTATTTGCGCTGTAGGCTCTTTATTCCATGGGATTTTTCTAATGGTTGAAAGATCTGGTACCATGAAAAGATCTTCCTCAACGTAATCAATTACTTCACTTTGATAAACCCACTTACCTGATACAGTCTGTCCAAAAACAGAATCGGCCAATCTTAAGCTTTGTTCCTCAAATGATTTAACAAATCTCTCTACGGGTAAGATTTTACCCTTCGATGAACCTGCCATATCTGGGAAAATACATTCTACTTCTGATATTTTATTTGACCCAAGCCATTGCTTAAGCTCACTAAGAGAACTAACCGTCATAAATTATATAATGAAAACTTTTATTTTCAACCTGCCTGTAATTAGTTTTTTGTATACCTAACTACGAATAAATTTTGACTTATAAATATATTCTTTTTTATCTTTGTAAACTCTAAAACAGTTTTATTATCCAATTCATCAAAAATCTCCCACTTTTCAAGCTCTATAGTATCTTTATTGAAAGAGAGAATAACTCTTCTTGAAGTACTATCATTTTTTATACCTGCTTGAATTTCATAATTGAACTCATTTTCAATTGCATGATCAATTGTGAACTCCTTTTCAATGTCCAGGCTTTCGGCAAGAAGTTTTTTAAGAGCGTTACTCCCTATTGAATAGCTGTCAATCTGAAAACCTTTTTTATCAATTATGCGTAACAACGTTTCATTAGTGACAATATCTTCATCTTTATTTGAATAAACAAATTTAGATTGGTATGGCTTTAAAAAATAAAATTTTCCATTCTCTATGTTGCCATCAGAATCTATTTGTGAAAATTCGCCAGACATTGTCTGTATTTTATTCCAGCCAGTTTGAATTTTAGAAATAATTAGATCAGTGTCAGCAAAAGAAATATGCCAGGGGAATAAAACTAAAATCAGTATAATTGAAATACGGAACATCAATTCGTAAATTTATCGTAATTGATTTCTCTTTTGCCTACATGATTAGCTGAGCTGATGTATCCTTGTTCTTCTAATTGGTCCATTATTCTTGCAGCACGATTGTAGCCAATTTGAAGTTTACGTTGAAGTAAGCTTGTTGAAGCCTTGCCTTCTCTTGAAATGATATCTATTGAGTCACTAAATAACGCATCTTTATCATTGTCTGATAAATTATTGTCGTCATCATTATTTTCTTCCTCTTCTTTTGTAATTTCATCATCATATTCAGGTTGGCCTTGTCTCTGAAGTGATTTGACAATCTTTTCAATTTCATTATCGGATATAAATGGTCCATGAATTCTTGTCATTTGCCCCCCAGCAGTCATCATCAACATGTCTCCCTTGCCAAGTAGCCTCTCGGCACCCTCTTCTCCAAGAATGGTTCGGCTGTCAAATTTAGAACTTACTTGAAAACTTATTCTACTGGGAAAATTTGCTTTGATTGTTCCAGTGATCACATCGACACTTGGTCTTTGTGTAGCCATTATTAAATGTATTCCTGCTGCTCGTGCCATCTGAGATAATCGCTGGATTGTATGTTCGATTTCTTTTCCAGCAACCATCATTAAATCTGCCATTTCATCAACAACAACAACTATGAAAGGCATTTTCTTATTTTCAATTTCAATTTTTTTTGTTTCTGGTTGGCCTGTTTCTGGATTAATCCCTGATTGAATAGATCTAATGATTTTTTCAGATTTATTAATAGCGTCAGCAATTCGGATGTTATAATTTTCAATATTTCTTACACCTAGAAGAGACATTTTTTTGTATCTTGACTCCATTTCTCTAACAACCCACTTGAGAGCAGTTATTGCTTTCTTGGGGTCTGTTACAACAGGTGTAATTAAATGAGGCACACCCTCGTAAACTGAGAGCTCCAGCATTTTTGGATCTATTAATATAAATTTGCAATCATCAGGTGAGTGTTTGTATAAAATTGAGGCAATCATAACATTAATGCCAACAGACTTACCTGAACCTGTTGTTCCAGCTATTAGCAAGTGAGGCATATTTTCAAGATTCGTAAATACCGCATGCCCGCTGATATCTTTACCTAAGGCCAAAATTAAGTTTTTTTCGTTTGAAACGAATTTTTCATTTTTAAATAATTCACTTAAATAAACAGGGTTTTTATCTGAGTTCGGTATCTCTATACCAATGACATTTTTCCCAGGGATTATAGCGACTCTGGCTGACATTGCACTCATATTTCTTGCAATATCATCGGATAAAGAAATAATTTTAGAGGCTTTAATTCCTGGCGCTGGCTGCAATTCGTACATAGTTACGATTGGGCCAGGGGACACTTTAATGATCTCTCCCTCAATTTTAAAATCGATAAGAACATTTTTAAGTTTTTCTGCATTAATTTTAAGTTCTTCCTGGTTAGCTGATGTTTCCATTCTAGCATCGGGCCGAGTAAGAATGTCAACACCAGGAGCTTGGTAATTCAAATCATCAACAAATATTTCATTTTGCTCTTCTACCAGTTCCTCTTTTCCCTCTTCATTTATAAAATCACTTACAGGTTTATTTCGCATTTCATCAAAATTAATTTTTGGCTCAAGTTTTTGATTATCAATTATTTGATCGCTTATATTTTTTTTAAATAGAAAATATAAATGGAAATATTTTTTCAAAAATTCAAGTTTAGTAGCTGGTGCAGAAATAAAATTAAATATTGCTATCAAAAAAAGATAAATATTACTCCACTCGTTCGCATTCAAACCCATTGCTCCGTAAAAAAGAAGTAAAAAGACAGTAAATAAAAATATTATGATGATATAAAAAATATAGCTATTTTCTATCAAACCAGAATTTATTAAAAGACTTACTATTTGATTAGCTATTAATCCATTTTGGCTTGAAAATTGAATCAGCTCTGCAAAAGTTGATGCTGCAGTGATCATCAATGGTAACAAAAGTAAATTAAGTGCAAACAGTGTAATTTTTTTCGTAAAGAAAACTTTGTAAGACCAGCTGATCAAAACAGGGCAAATTAACAAACTAAAGTAGCCAAACAATTGAACAAGAAGATCAGAAGTATTCGCTCCAACATGTCCACCAAGATTAGTTACTTCAGAACTATTTAAATTATTGATGCTTGGATCAAAGGGAGAGTGACTAATGACAGATATGAAAATAAAAATGCATAAGGTAGCAATTAACAACCCTGACAATTCCAATACACGATTGATTGCAAATATTCTTAATGAATCAGGTAAAAGTTTCATTTTCTCACCTTTGATAAATATTTAACATATTCTGTTGGCAATTGATTCACATGGCCATTATATAACTTCTTAAATAAGATAAGGACAAAATATTTTTACAAAAAATGAACTATGATTTTATTATATATGGTGGGGGTATATCCTCTGAAATAGCCGCACTAGCACTTGCAAAGAATAATTTAAAGGTATGCTATGTTAAAAATCAAACCACTCAAAAGACTGAGTCTAATCTTGTCACTTTCTTATCTTTAGGTTCAATAAACTACTTTTGTAGTATTATTGATGATCCTCTAGAGTTCAACAAATATAATGATATAGAAAAAATAACATGTCACTTAGCAAGCATTAAAGATGGTTCAAGTATAACATTTGATAACGAACCCAATTTTACAATGGGCAAGATTCTTCCAAATAATATTATAAGTGGTCAACTAAACTCAAGTCTTAAAGAAAATAAAAATATTGATACAGTAATCAAAACTAAATCAATTCGTAAAGAAATATTATCAGATAAAGTTTCTATAGTCATTGATGAGCAAAAAGAATTATTTGCTAAAGCTTTAATTTTGTCAGTTCGTGATGAAAATTTATTAGACCAAAATAATATTAAATTTATTTCCCAAGATTTAAATCAAACGGCTCTTTCAATCGATGTTAAAGGTGAGTTTAAAAAAAAGAAGCATGCATTTCAAACTTTTACATCTAGTGGACCTTTAGCTTTCTTGCCTTATACTCATAATCAAGCATCTTTAGTCTGGTCACTTAAAAATGGCTCTAAGGAACTTCATTATCAAAAGCATGAACTAGAAAGAAAAGTAAACGACTATTTTGAAAAAGAACTCGGCAAATTGAAAATTAAAAATATAGAAACCCATAAATTAAATTTTCTTTATGCGAAAAAACTTTATCACGGAAATATTGTTGTTATGGGAAATATCGCGCACAATATTCATCCTATAGCTGGACAAGGGTTAAATCTAAGTATTAAGGATATTTCGTTATTCGTAGAAATAATTTCAAAATATAAATCCTTAGGTTATGAAGTTAATAATAAGATGGCATTCAAAGAATTTGATCAACAAAGAAAGGTTGATAATGCAGCATACTCTTTTGGAACATTAGCTTTGGACAAGTTTTTCAAGAGTGAAAATACCTTTCTGAGAATATTTGCTAATACGGGATTTAAAATATTAGAAAAAAATAATTTCTTAAAAAGTAAAATCATTAAAAACGCTACAGGTGTTGATAGTTTTAAATCGCTTCAGTGCAGTTGATCACTTTTCTCACCAGGTGAGTCAAATATATACGACTGATAAAGAGCTTCCAATACATGGCTTCTCGTAATAATTGTTTTTGATTCAAGAAGTAACTGTTTTTCTTCAGCAGTAAAGGGAACAAGAATTCCTGAATAGTTGATCAGTTGCTCTGTAGGCGTATCTTTTATTATTTCCCAGTCAGCCATGATTTTTCTTATCTCAAGATACTTTTTGACAAGAGCAAGAAGCTTTGATCGATCAATGGACTCTACATGTTGAGGCTTTAGATCACTTTCATACTGATCATAATTTGGTATGACTTGTCGATAAGGCGTGGTTGTATTTAATTCTTCCTTAACTTGAAATCTTATACTTCCTGATAATGTAATCAAGTATCGATTATCTTCAGCTTCATTAAAGGTCGATATTCTTCCCAAGCAACCAACTTTTTTAAGCGTCTTTTCCCCCGGTTTGCTCGGTTGTATCATACCTATGACGCGGCCGGGTGAGGCCAGTGCATCGTCTATCATTTGAACATATCTCGGCTCAAATATATTTAAAGGCAGCTGAGTGCCTGGAAACAGTACAGCCCCGGTTAAAGGAAATATTGCAACTTTCTTTGGTAGAAGCTCGATATCTGTGTGTTTGATCATAAGTGTGAATCTTATACTATATTAATAAATATATAAATAATCCCATTATCTTGAAAAACAAGGCTTTTTCCTTTAGAACGATTTTATTAATGCGAGTGTAGCTCAGTGGTAGAGCGAAACGTTGCCAACGTTTAGGTCGAGGGTTCGACTCCCTTCACTCGCTCCATCATATCAATTAAAAATTCACATACTTCTCCATCACAATTGTATAGAGTAATTTCTATGAGAGCTTCAAGGCTAGCTAGATATTCATGGACCATGTTTGATTTTGCAAATCAGCCTTTCTATACACTAATCATGACATTTGTTTTTTCTGTATACTTTACAGATGTGTTTATTATTGGTGCAGATGGTGCTCAAAAATTAACTCTTACACAAACAATTTCAGGCTTGGCTATTGCTATTTTAAGTCCTGTTCTTGGATCCATTACAGATATAAAAGGAAATCGAAAACTATTAATGGGAATAACATCTGCATTATTTGTCCTTGGCATGGCATTGCTTTGGTATTCACCTCCAGGTGCACCTGATGGCATTTGGCTCGTGATGTTTGGATTAATACTTGCTTCTGCAATGGTCGGATTTTCCGAGGTATTTAATAACTCAGTATTATCAACCATCGAAACCCCTGAGAATTCTGGTTGGTTAAGTGGTATGGGTTATGGGGTTGGTTATATATCAGGTCTCATCGCATTAATTTTATTTTTAATAATATTCGTGTGGCCGGGTGGTGAAACTGAAAGTCTTTATGGTTTGAATACGAGTGAATACGAACACATAAGAATTGTCGGCCCTCTTAGTGCTATATGGTATGCATTCTTTATTATTCCTTTATTTCTTTTTACCCCTGATATTAAAAAAAATGATGTTACTGTTATTAATTCAATCAAGATTGGACTAACAAATTTTATCAAAACTTTTAAGGAAGCTAGAAAGTATAAAAATATATTTATATTTTTGATTACCAGAATGTTTTATCAAGATGCACTTAATGCCCTATTCGTAGTCGGGGGTGTTTACGCAAGCCTTGTAGTCGGCATGTCACTCACGCAGGTTTTAATTCTTGGTATAATTTTAAATATATTATCAGGACCAAGTTCAATTTATGGAGGGTATTTAAATGATTTGATTGGTTCAAAAAATGTTATTAACTTATCACTTTGGGGTTTATTTCTCTCGGGAGTTTTAGGTATATCAATTGATAAAGACACAATATTTTATTTTTTCACAGTGAATGAATATTCATCAAATGTAGAAGAATTCACATTTGGTATATTTAATTCTGTAAGTCAGATCACGTACATTTTTGTAGTTATTGGTATTTCAATTTTTTATGGTCCTGCGCAAACTGCCTCACGCGCATTAATGATTAAAATTGCTCCACAAGAAAAGATGACAGAATTTTTTGGTCTTTACGCATTTGCGGGTAAATCCACAGCTTGGCTTGTTCCTGGGATAATGTCACTTATACTTGCTTTCACTGATAGCCTTCAATATGCGATGACTTCAATTATTGTTTTTAATTTGATTGGTATTATTGGTATGTATTTTGTTTTAGAAAAATGATTGTCGATTATTTAAATTTTATCTCAAAAAAAAAATCTCAGATTACAATTTTCATTTTACTGAATATTTTTGCCCTAATATTTTTTTTATTACCTTATAATATTTTTTGGAATATGTTGGATTTAAGATTTTCTTATTCTGAAGAAATTGTAAAACAAAGCTTTAGCTCGATTGGCGAAGGAGGCAGACAATTGTATTTTTTTTCTGCACTTATTGTTGATACTGTATATCCTGCGTTATATGTATCTCTATTTCTTGGAGCCTATTACAAATTATTCAAAGAAAATATTTTTCTACTTATTCTTCCTTTAGCGGCCGGGCTTTTTGATATATTAGAAAACATTCAAGTAAGTTTACTTCTTTCTAATTTTCCAACACTCTCAAGTCAAAGTATTTTTTATTCCAGTACATCTACGTCTATCAAATGGATAGTGATTGGGATTTCGCTTATTGTTCTTATTTATGGCGTCATACAAAAACAAAGGCAAACATAATTTAAAAATTGAACAACACTTTATCACGACTTATTTTTTTGGTACCTGTAATTACAGTAACTGTTGCTTATTTTTTATCTTCACTTGGTGGATATGTTGATAGGTGTGTCCCTTTTTTAGATGGATGTACCTCTATTAGCAAAGTAGGTAGATATGGTGTTTCTTTCTACCTTTATAAAATACTTATTATCCCGTCTGTAATTTTGATGGTAATTTTTTGGTACCAAGTTCATCAATATGTTTATAAAAGTAAGTTACTTTTATTTATAAACATAACTTCCTGTATTTTTTTAATTATTTATCTATTAGCTCTTGGCTTTGATGGGAAAATTTATAGGTTCATGCGAGAGATCGGAATATTTATATTTTTTATACTTACTCCAATATGCCAAGCATGGTTATCGTTTTCACTTCCTAACAACAAAATAAGATTCAAAAGTTTTTTATATATTCTTTTGTTTTTGTATCTTATCAGTCTAGTAAGCTATTTTTTTATTTTACCTCTTAATAATACAAATTATGAGAATATTATTGAATGGAACTTTGCATTTTTAATTTTCTTATTTTTTCCTTTGTTTGGGGGCTTGCTGAGAAAAATTAATGTCTAAAATGTCGAGTTCCTGTGAATACCATTGAAATGCCGGCCTCATTTGCTGCTTTTATGACTTCATCATCTTTTACTGAGCCACCAGGTTGGATAACTGCCTTGGCTCCAAATGAAATTGTCACTAGTAGGCCATCTGCAAATGGAAAGAATGCATCTGATGCAACAACGGAATTTGCTAGAGAGTTTTCATCGGATTTTTCCATTTCACTATTTTTTTGTGAGGCAATCTTTGCACTATCAATTCTACTCATTTGTCCAGCCCCAATACCAATTGTTTTTTTATTTTTTACATAAATAATTGCATTTGATTTGACATGTTTACAGACTTTAAATGCAAACAACATATCTTCAATCTCCTGATCACTTGGTTTTTTTTCTGTAACTATTTTTAGATCAGACTCAGATGAATTTTCATTATCATTTGATTGAACTAGAATTCCACCTTCAATACTTTTATAGTTATGAGAATTATTGTGTTTGCGTAAAGAAGATAAAATTAGGACTCGCAAATTACTTTTAGATCTAAAAATTTCTTTTGCTTCATCACTAACATCTGGCGCAATAATAACTTCAGTGAATATTTTTATAATTTCAGTCGCCGTATCTTTATCAATTTTCTGATTTAGTGCAACAATACCTCCAAATGCACTGGTTGTGTCACACGAAAATGCTTTTGTGTACGCTTCACAGAGTGTTGCTCCACTAGCAACACCACAAGGATTAGCATGTTTGATAATAGCTACACTTGGACTATCCTTATCAAACTCTCTGATTAATTGTAATGCAGCATCAGAGTCATTAATATTATTATAACTCAGTTCTTTTCCTTGTAGTAACGTTGCATAAGGAATACCTGATTGGTGCTGTGTTGATTTATAAAGTCCAGCTGATTGGTGTGGGTTTTCACCGTAGCGAAGTTTTGATGACAATTTACCTGCTGATGAAAAATTATTAATGAGATCACTTTGATCTCGATGGAACCAATTGCTGATCATTGAGTCGTAATAAGCAGTCATAGAAAATGTCTTAGCAGCAAGCTTTTTTCTAAAGTCTAATGTAGTTGCCCCATCATTTTCCTTCATCTCGTTGATCACATCTGAGTAGTCATTTACGTCAGTAACAACTGTTACAAACTTGTGATTCTTTGCAGCTGAGCGCAACATAGCAGGTCCGCCTATGTCAATGTTTTCAATGCAAATTTCTTCATTTTCTTGAGTATTTATGGTCTCTTCAAAGGGATAAAGATTAACAATGATCAAATCAATATCTTCAATGCCATGCTCCTTTTGAGACTGGACATGACTTTTATCATCTCTCTTAGCAAGTAATCCTCCATGCACATTGGGATGTAAAGTTTTAACTCGACCGTCCATCATTTCTGGAAAATTTGTTAGCGTGGAGACATCCATGACGTCCACACCCATTTCAGCAATAGCTTTTGCAGTACCGCCTGTAGAAATTATTTTCACTCCATGCTCTTGTAGTGAGTGAACAATTTTTTCTAAACCTGATTTATCTGAAACAGATATCAGAGCAGTTTTTATTTTGATGTCCAAGTTAATGGCCTCTTAATTTTTCAATGTTATTTGCGTATTCACCTGGACCACCTTTGAATGTCGTGGTGCCAGCCACAATCATGTTTGCTCCAGCATCAATGACTGATTGAATATTTTCAAAATTGATTCCTCCATCAATTTCTAAATCAATCTCCCTACCAGATTGATCAATTTCTTTTCGAAGCTTCTCAAGCTTATCAAGAGCGGTTGGAATAAATTTTTGTCCACCAAAACCTGGATGCACACTCATCACCAAAATCAGATCCAATTGATCCATAAATGGCTGCACTACTTCCCATTCTGTATCGGGATTGATCGCAAGGCCAGCTTTCACATTCAAAGATTTTATTTTATCAATGCAAGCCTGTGTATCGTCATTGGCTTCAGGGTGAACAGATACAATATCAGCTCCTGCTTCAACAAACTTTTCAATATAAGGTTGAACAGGATCAATCATTAAGTGAACATCAAAAGGAAGGGATGATTTATCTCTGATTGATTTTACTATGTCAGGTCCAATGGTTAAGTTTGGCACAAAGTGTCCATCCATGACATCAACATGAATATAGTCAGCACCTGCTTTGGTGATGTTGACGACTTCCTCGCCCAATGATGAAAAATCAGATGCTAGTATCGAAGGTGATATTTTAACCGACATGTGTAAGAAGCATTATTTCTCTGTATAACAGAAACCCCATTTGTTTCCCACTATTTTTCATGCTTTGATAACTCAAAATTTAAGATTAAATTAAGTATTATGAGTAATAAAAAAACTGAAGTTGCTGAGGATACAGAAGACAAGAAAACTGCCTCAAAACTGCCCAAAAAGAAAAAAGAGATAGGTGGCACAGATGGTCCTGAACCAACTCGCTTTGGTGACTGGGAAAAAAAGGGAATTACTTCAGACTTCTAATTGATACTTTAAAGTTGCTGATCAAATGTAGACGGCTTCCAGTCCTTGGGAGCGAGTTCTAAATCTTCAAATTGAAATGCAGGCGCCACTGTACAACCAATCAAGCTATAAGATCCAGTAGACTTCAAAGCAAACCAAGTGCCTTTTTCAACAGTATACATAAAATTGTTATTAGACCCTATTTCATCAATCTGAAATTCTACTCCATCTTTTGAGGTGTATACATTAAGAGGGCTTCCAGAGTAAAAGTGTAATGTTTCCGTTTTTGTTATTCTATGCCAATGAGAATTTTCATGTTCTTCTAATAAAAAATATATGTGCGTGACGTCATCATTTCTAAAAATCTCAACATAATGTCCACCCTCAGGATGAGGTTCCATTTTGTGTTCTTCTATTAAACTCTTAATAAGATCTTTATCGCCCATAGTCAGTAAGCTTATACAAGAGATATGATTTATCCAACTATCTTTTCGGCACTTATCTCAAACATTTGTTCGCATTCTCCAAGACCAACAAAAATTGAGTCCGTAAATGGAATATTCCCTGAATGATAAGTTCGCGTAAAATATCCTGAGTAATAATTCAATATGATCTGCCCGTAATGGTCAGAGCAGACTGAATATATTTGTTGATCATTATCACCAACTGTTTCACATTGCGCATTAAATATTTGATCCTCAACACCAGAATCCCAACCTTGTCCAATGCCAGATATTGTATGAATGGTCTCACTCTCAGTATCTACTTCTATCACGAATGTTTCGTTTTCAAATTCATACCCTTGAACATTACCATCCATAAGTCCTCCAAGGCCGACCACATTGGTATCAGTACATTCATACCGAATGGGTTTGGCCTCAACATTAAGGGAGAAAAACATGAGTCCAATCAGACCAGAGGCTATTACAAAGCTCGATAAAAGTTTGGGTGTTCTAGAAAGTTTCGGCTTTGTTTTTGAAGGATTAATCACCAAGGTCGAGTCCGCTAGATAGGATTTTCGACTTATGTACTGAGGTTTAAAATTAGACTTCTTCATGATGAGTCATACAATGACCAATAATCAAGTCTGAAGTTGGTTAAAAATATGTTTAAAAAAAGATTTAATGAACTTAATTAAACTACTTGTTCATTCGATTGTCGATCAAATCATTGACTACTGCCGGTTCAGCCAATGTCGAAGTATCGCCAAGATTACTGTATTCATTCTCTGCAATCTTTCTTAAAATTCTTCTCATAATTTTGCCAGAACGCGTCTTTGGAAGACCGGGTGCCCATTGAATAAGATCAGGTGATGCAATGGGTCCAATTTCTTTTCGAACCCAAGCAACCAGCTCTTTATATAATTCATCAGATGTTTCCTCACCTGCGTTTAAGGTTACGTACGCATAAATTCCCTGACCTTTAATGTCGTGAGGATACCCAACAACGGCGGCTTCACTGACTTTTGGATGTGCAACCAAAGCCGATTCAACCTCGGCTGTTCCCATGCGGTGACCAGATACATTAATGACATCATCAACCCGTCCGGTGATCCAATAGTAACCATCTTCATCACGCTTGCATCCATCACCAGTGAAATACTTTCCATCAAATTGTGAGAAATAAGTTTCAATAAATCTTTTGTGATCACCGTATACGGTTCTCATTTGTCCTGGCCAAGAATCTGCAAGACACAATGATCCTTCACAAGCGCCTTCTAATATATTTCCTTCAGCATCCATGATCTCTGGTTGAATACCAAAGAAAGGCTTCGTTGCTGAACCTGGTTTTTGAGCAATAGCTCCAGGAAGGGGTGAAATTAAGATGCCCCCAGTTTCTGTTTGCCACCATGTATCGACGATGGGACATTTTTTTTCACCAACGACATTATAATACCACATCCAGGCTTCTGGATTGATCGGCTCGCCCACAGTACCGAGTAATTTAAGTGAAGATCGACTTGTTTTTGTTACCGGTCCTTCACCTTCACGCATGAGTGCACGAATAGCCGTTGGCGCTGTGTAGAAAATATTTACTTTATGTTTATCAACGACTTCCCAAAATCTAGATGCATTTGGATAATTAGGCACCCCTTCAAACATTACGGTGATTGCACCATTTGCGAGTGGTCCATAAACAATATAACTGTGTCCTGTGACCCAACCCACATCAGCCGTGCACCAATAAATATCACCTGGTTTGTAATCAAATACATATTGATGTGTCATGGACGCATAAACCATATAACCACCAGTAGTGTGCATGACACCTTTTGGTTTTCCAGTAGAGCCTGATGTATAGAGAATAAATAATGGATCCTCTGCGCTCATTTCTTCTGGCGGACAGTCATCTGATGCGTCACTTAACAGTTCGTGATACCAAACATCACGGTCATCATCCCAATCGATAGCCCCACCTGTTCGTTTTACAACAATACAATGTCTCACACCACCCGAGATGTTGATGGCATCGTCTGTATTCTTTTTTAATGGAATTGGTTTACCACCTCTTAATCCTTCATCAGCTGTTATCACAATATCTGATTTACAATCACTAATGCGTCCTGCAAGTGAGTCAGGAGAAAAACCTCCAAAGACAACTGAATGAATGGCACCAATGCGTGTACAGGCAAGCATAGCGTATGCTGCTTCAGGAATCATTGGCATATAGATCGTTACACGGTCACCTTTTTTTACACCAAGGGATTTCATGCCATTCGATAATTTTGAAACTTCTTTATGAAGTTCATTATAAGTAATGTGTTTTGAGTCTTTTGGATCATCGCCTTCCCAAATGATGGCTGTCTGATCCCCTTTATCTTTTAAATGTCGATCAATGCAATTAACGGAAGCATTAAGCGCACCATCCTCATACCATTTAATTGAAAAGTTATCCTTGTTGAACGATACATCTTTTACTTTTGTATATGGCTTTATCCATTCTATTCTTTTGCCGTGCTCGTTCCAAAAATCTTCGTTGTTGTTGAATGATGTTTCATACCATTCATTATATTTATCTTGATTAATCTGTGCATTGGCAGACCAATCGGCACTGACATTAAATTTTTCATTATCACTCATAGACCAAATATCTTATTTGATACCACCTAGATTGCAAATAATAGTCCAGGACTTCTTATCGATGGGCATTACGGACAGTCGCGATTGCTTGACTAATGCGAGATGATTAAGTCTTTTGTCATCTTTGACTTGAGTAAGATTTACTCTTTTTTTTAGCGGTTTCACAGCGCTTACGCTCACCATACCAAAGCGTTTAGACTTATCGGTTGGATCAGGATGATATTGTTTAACGACCTTTACAATACCAACAATATCCCTTTCTTTGACGGAGTGATAAAAAAAACAAAGATCTCCTATCTCCATTTTTTTCATGTTGTTAGACGCTTGATAATTTCTTACACCATCCCAACCTTCACCTTTGGCACCAGCTTTGACTTGCTGTTCCCAAGACCATGTTTCAGGTTCAGATTTCATTAACCAATAATTCATTTTAACATTATGTTTAAAAAGAAACTTTATTAAATAAAAAAACCCAAATATCAATTATTAATGAATTTTTATAATTAACAAAAATATCATCTAAACGATCACTATCATTGCCTAGTAACTTTTTCTTTGGATATTTAAACTTGCTATCCTTGTCTTTGTTAGAAATGATAATTTTATTTTCTTGGCACAATTCCTCTAGGCTATCTGTACTTTTATCTGAAAAACCATTACGAATATCATTTGTTGTAAAGCCAATATCTGGAAATCCTAAAAATATTTTAAATTTTTCTTTAAAAAGTTCTATATGCTTAAAATCAAATGATTTTCTTTTACAGATTTCTATCAATTCGATTGGAATCATCCAACATGTTGCATCGATTGTTGAAACCCCAAAGAAAAAATCTGCGTCTTCTTTTTTTAAAATTGCCTCTCTATTTTCTGCAGATCTACTAATTTGTTTGCCCGATCTTGATCCAGAAGTTACTGTAAATTTCTCTTTAGTAGTTTGTTTAACTTCGATTTTTATTGACACATTGTTAGCTTCAAACATCCCATCATATTTAGAATCTCTCCATAGTGAACGAAGAACATTAAAACCACACATCATTAATCTACTTATTGCCAGTTCCTGGCCAGCATATCCTATGAGACTTCTAAAGTTTTTTTCGTTTGCTATGTTATGAGTTTCTTTAAAATTTACCATTAATATAAGGATAGTCTAATTTGGCAAAAGTTTTAAGTATAGAGTCAAATATGATTTTAGCTCCTTCAACTGGTACTGCCATACCAATCTGTTTACGCACACTTTCTTTTGAACCCTTGAAGTTAAAATTATCAGGAAATGTTTGAAGCCTCGCTCTTTCTCGGTTTGTTAGAGCCCTATTTTCTTTCCAGTGATAAACATGTGTGCCACCACCACCACTACCAGTCACCGTATAAGATGGTTTGTTTGGATCTAGTCTTCTGTAAATCTGACTAATTTTCGCACCTTTGACATTTAATTGTAAATGTTTTGGAATATCAGAATTGAAAGCACTTTTTCCTGGCTTGATGTACTTTAGTCTTTCAATCACTTGCTTTGAATTATTCGTCAACTCATTGTTAGTAGCATTGGCTGGTATATCTTTAAGAGCCTCTTTAGCTGTCATCGTTTTAAAATTAGGTTTTGGAACCTTAAACTTGAGATTTAAAGAATTTTTAATACCCACAATAATAATTCTGTGTCGAGCTTGAGGAATGCCATACTCTTCAAATTTATATTTATGTACAGTCAAATTGTAACCTTTTCCTGCATTCTTTAAGTCTTCAAGAATCTTTATAAAAGCTTTACCTTCATTAGAACTACTCATACCACCAACGTTTTCTGCAACAAACCACTTGGGATGATATCTGTTAATCAATTCAACGCCGTACGAGTACAAAGGCCCAAACTTGCCTTTAAATCCTAATTGCTCTCCAACATTGCTAAAATCATTACAGGGAAAGCCATAAGCAAAGCAGTCGAATTTCGGAATAATAATTTTCTTTTGATCGATTAATTTGAAAAAGTTTTCAACTTTTTCGCAGAATACGGCTTCAGTTTTAATGTTTGTTTCATAGGTTTTGCAAGAGTCTTCATCATAGTCCGACGCCCATGCATGATCTATTGAGTATATACCTTTTTTATACTTTACCTTACTCAGTCCCGCTCCGAGTCCCATGCCCCCAGGGCCACAAAAAAACTCAGCTAATCTGAAAGTTTTATTCATTGGACATATTTTAGATGATTTGAAAGTAATTTGCAGCTAATAGTTTATTTAATATTACTCTTTTGTTATAGGCCTATTTAAAAGTTCTTGGATCGCAAGATCAATATTTTTTTTTCGGTACAGTACTCTATAGACAGCTTCGTTAATGGGTAAATCCAATTTTTTTCTATCTGCAAGTTTTTTTAAAGCTCGAACAGTAAATACTCCTTCCGCGATTGAAAACTTTTTTTGAATAATTTCATTTAGTGTTTTTCCTTTTGCTAAATCAATTCCAAGAGAAAAGTTTCTAGATTCTTTAGAAGAACATGTAAGAAATAAATCGCCCATGCCTGAAAGACCAGCGAGAGTACTTCTTTTTGCATTCATTGATTTTGCAACCGTTGTTATTTCAGCGAAGCTTCTTGAAATGATTGAGGCGACAGCATTCTCTCCGTATTTTTTTCCAACAACTATACCACTGGCAATGGCATATATATTTTTTAGTGCGCCTGCAATTTGTGATCCAATAATATCATTGGATAAATAGGGTCTTAGTGTTGATGATTTAATGAGGTTTGCAATTTTTTTTGACACTTCTTCACTCTTTGAAGCGACAGTTGTTGCAGCAGGTAGTCCCTTTGCGATTTCTGCAGCAAAGTTTGGTCCTGAGATAATTGCAATTTTATTTTTTGGAAAGATTGACGATGCAATCTGGCTTGGTAATTTTAAGCTGTTCATTTCCAGTCCTTTTGAACAACAAACAAAAATTGTTTTATCGTTTAGAGAATTTTTTAGTTTGTTTAAAACCCCAGAGAGATATTGAACTGGAATTACTAAAAATATGATTTCACATTCAGAAACATTATTGATTTCTGTCGTACAGTTTATTTTTTTGCTTAATTTAATTTTTGGAAGAAATCTCTTATTTTCTCTATTCTTTTTAATGTTATCGCAGACACTTTTTTCTTTAGCCCAGATTGTTACATGTTGTTTTTGGGCTAATATATTTGCAAGCGCTGTACCCCATGCACCAGCTCCGATGACGCCAATTTTAAGTTCTTTTTTATTCGCCAACGATTCTTTTTCCTTTCATGAATAAAGCATTTTTATCAAGTGGCCATCTTGGTCTTGGCTTGAAATCAAGTTTGTTGAACATGTCTCGTTCAAATCTTTCTATGCCCGCTAGTGCGATCATTGCTCCATTATCGGTACAATACTTTATGGATGGAAATAGAAATTCACAATGATGAGTTGATTCTAATCTCCTTAGTGAACTGCGAAGACTTTTGTTGGCCGCGACACCTCCTGCAACAACAATTCTCGTAATGTCTTTAGATTTATTAATATTTTGAAATTGCTCAATAGCATGTTGAGCTTTTGTAGACAAAATTTTGTTTATAGTTTTTTGAAAAGAGGCTGACATATCTTTTTTAAATTTTTCAGTACATTTATTTTTTGCAACAACATTAGCCACCGCTGATTTCAGACCAGCAAAAGAAAAGTGACAATTCTTTTCATTGATTAGGGGTAGGGGTAACTTGTACTTATTTTCATCACCTTCTTTGGCGTACTTTTCGATCTCTGGTCCACCTGGATACTCCATTTTTAAAAGACGCGCGGTTTTATCAAACGCTTCACCTAAGGCATCGTCAATTGTTGTACCAATGCGTTTATAGCTATTAAATTTTTTGATTACTGTAAATTCTGTGTGTCCACCAGACACCAATAATAAGAGATATGGAAACTCAATTTTTTGTTCGAGTTTAATGGATAATGCGTGACCTTCTAAATGGTTTATCGCGATGAATGGTTTATTAAGTGACGAAGCCAGTGTCTTTCCAGCTACTACCCCGACTAATAACCCGCCAAGTAAACCAGGACCTGCTGTAGAGGCAATGGCGTGAATGCTACGGAATGTAATATTTGCCTGATCAAGAGCTATTTTAATTAATTTATGAATAACGTCTGAATGAGCTCTTGCTGCGAGCTCTGGAACAACCCCTCCGTAATCTTTATGAACATCTAGCTGAGATTTAACAATGTTTGAAAGGACTTTAATTTTATCTCCTGCTTTCTCAACAACCGATACTGATGTTTCATCACAACTGGACTCAATGCCAAGCACCCTGATCTTTTTCATAGTCATAATTTATAAAAATACGGTTAAATAAAGTATACTTTAAGTGTTATATGTTAATTATAAACCTAACGTAGAAAATGTTCGATATTATAATGTATGTCTGAATTGCAGAAAATTGTAGTAGGGATTCGTAGCAGTAACTTATCTAAATCTCAGACTAATCTCCTGATTCAGGAACTACTCAAGCAAGACTCAAACTTAAATGAGGGCATATTTGACATAAAAACAATCAAAACAATTGGAGATGCTCATAATACACACCGATTAGATCAAATTGGGGGGAAAGGTCTATTTATTAGAGAAATTGAGGAACAAATTCTGTCGGGTAAAATTGATATAGGTGTGCATTCAATGAAAGATGTACCCGCTCAGGACTCTTTCTCAGATCTAGATATTATTTGTTGGATGCAAAGGCATAAAACCAATGACGTATTAATAAGTAATTCAGGAAAAAGTCTTATGGACCTACCAGCGGGCAGTGTAATTGGCACCAGTTCTATAAGGCGACGTTCGCAAGTATTGAGTCTACGAAAAGACTTATCTATCAAATTACTGAGGGGCAATGTCGACACGCGAATTCAAAAACTTAAAAATCATGAATATGAGGCTATCATTTTAAGTCTCGCAGGATTAGCCCGATTGAATTTAGATCATTTAGTCACTGAAGTATTAGAGCATAATTTATTTTTGCCGGCCGCTTGCCAAGGTGCAGTTGGTGTGCAGGCTCTTAAAAACAGTGAAGTTAAAAAAATATTCGCACCTATTAATGATCTTAAAACTCAAACAGAGTGTATGGCTGAAAGAAGAGTTTTAAAAACTATAAATGCAAACTGCAATAGTCCTGTGTCAATTTATGCAAACATAAATAAAGATAATATCTCACTTGAGTTTGAAATGTTTGATCACCAAGGAAATAAAATTTTCAAAAAATCGAAGGAGGATTTAAAAGAAAACTACTTAAAGTTATGTGACGAACTTGGCGAGGAGATTATTAATGTCGTAGGCCAAAACAAAATAAATGAATTGGACAATTTAAAAAGTGATTTTGATTACACGCCCTAGAAAAAACTCTTTAGAGTTTCAAAAAAAACTAGAAAAATTAAATATTAATTCTGAGATACAAGAATTATCAAAATTTAAAATTTCTAATAGCGAAGTTCCTCTATTGAATTGTATCATACTTATTACCAGTCCAAGATCTTTAGACTACCTTGTTAAAACTAAAACCATAGAAAGTTGTAAAAAAAATGAATTTATTGTCATTGGAAAAAAAACAACTCAACGTCTTAAACAATTGGGATGTCAAAACATACTCATTTCTGCAAAAGATAGTGCTGACTTAATCAATAAATCAAAATCAATAATAAATGAAAGAAGTAATGTGAGATTTTTATGTTCTAATGTTTTTAATAAAGAGCTTATTAGTTCGCTTAAAAAGATGAAATGTAAAATAAAACTAGTGAGAGTCTATGAAACGATCAAAGTCCAAAAATTAAAAAAATCAGTTATAAAGAACTTAATGAATGATAAATTTTCTGCCATTGTATTTTTCTCTAAGTTTTCACTTATGGTTTTTCTTGAGCTGTGCAAATTAGAAAAGGTTCCAAAATCCTGTTTAAAAAGAATACAATATATATGTGTCAGCCAGCGTGTTGGCGAATTTGCAGAAAATCAAGGCTTTAATGTGCATTATTCTCTAAATCCATCCGAACCATCAATGCTAGGCTTAATAAAGAATTTAAAGCTAAAATAATAAATATCATTAAATTACAATGATTAAGCAAGAATTTAGAGTTCTATAAATAAAAATTATACTTTTATAAAAGCTCCTTTAATTGCTTGACTAAAGTTGTTTTTTTAAGTTCAATGGCAGGAATTTGTTAGTTATCATGCTAACAAATATTTTTATATTTTAGGGGGAGACTAAATGTTAAATAAATCAATCACGTCACTCATATCTGCACTAGTTTTTGCAGCTTTGAGTATCACTCCATCGAATGCGCAAGAGATGAATCTTGGAGGATTTGTTGGAAACGTATCCACAGTTGTTACACATGGTATTGCAATTAGAGCTGAAGATAACAATTGTATGTTGGTCAGCGGGGCTGCTAACGACCAAACAGCCGCGATGAGAGCTTTAGTCGGTGGAACGCCATATAAAGGTAACGGTGGATGTAACTACAAAAGAGATGATGGAGTTTCTCATACTACTACAGGTAGAGAAATAAGCATTGGATCTGTAGCAAGTGATGATGGAAGATTGAATTTCCAAAAAGGCGATGTAATTGATGCTGGTCAAACAGTAGCACTCAGTTTTTTTGGAGACAACGCTAGTGGAATTAGATTATCTCTATCTGGTGTTGCAATGGTCAACCCGTTATTAGATTTCAACGATGTAGCGTTTAAGGCTCTTTCAAGCAGTGCGAAAGATCATTTAGAAAGTGATTTTAAATTAGGTAATGCTTATGTCTCAGCACCTCTATCTTCTAACGTTGATTTAACGGTTGGTAATTACGTTCAAAGTCAAGGTATCTCAGCATTGTTTCCCATTGGTGTAAACGTAGTTAACTCTGTTTCTCTCCCGATACTACGATCACCTGGTGCTCAATTAAAAGATGCTCTTCTTCCACAAGCTATGGTTGGAGCTTCAATATATTTAGATGGTGGAGCAACACTAGATGCTTACTATCAACTTGAACAAAAAGAAGTTGAGTTAGATGCCGCTGGTACATTTTTTGGTAGTGATCTCGTAGGTGTTGGTAACAGAACCGGCATCATCAGTGCAGCCAACGTAAATGAAGATGCAACAACACCAATTGATGCTAACTATTTTGATGTGTCTGAGTGCATTAAAGGCGTGGCCAACGCAAGTTTGGGTGACCTCACAGCTAATGATGGATTATGTGACTCATCCAATGCAAATCACCTTTGGGGTGATAATGAGGATGGATGGTCTATCTTTCATGATGTTATAAATACGTACTTTGGTTCAGGATATGCAACTAATGGTCTTGCTGTACAAGCAAGTGTTGCTGGCAGCATTCCAGCTGTATTCCAAGGTCTTGCAAATACTGCTGGTGTAAAAGCTCAATATGATACTATGGCTGGCCATGCTTCTAGTGCTAATACGACGCAAACAACTGCAACTGTATTAACTGCATTTACGCGTCTTTATTCACAGTATCCCGGTCAAGGTGATATGCCGGGTCTTTTATATATAAGAAGAGCCCCGGATAGTATTGCTAAAGACAGTGGGCAGTTCGGTTTAAATCTGACGGGATACGCTGATAATATTGGTCAAGGTGTTGAATGGGGTCTCTATTATAATAACTCTCACAGTAATTCGCCTAGAATTAGAACTTTGGCAATTACCAACGGATACGCAACTGATGCGTTTCTAATGTTAAATAATTTGGTTACACCTACTGGTTCAGGTGGACTTGGTCAAATGGATCATGCAGGAGATACTGATGTAACTGCCACAGAACGTGCAATCGCAACAATCGCCACTGGCCCTTCTGTTTGTGCTTTAGCTGTTGCTACCACAGGTGCTTGGATGGGTGGTTCAGGAACTGTTGCTGGTAATGTAAGTGCACCAACTCACTACCATGACCCATCACGTTGTTATAAATTTCAAGCATATGCTACTACCACTGGTGCAGAAGCCTTAGCAGGTGCGACTATTTCTGCAATTCAAGGCGCAACTCTTGGTGCAATTGGAACACTATCTTTTGCAAACGCTGGTAGATATCAACTTTACTACCCAGAAGATATTGAGACATTTGGTGCTTCTTTATCCACAAACATTAACGGTTGGGCAGTTTCAGGTGAAGTTACTTTCAGACCTGACTTCCCAATGCAGATTGCTCCAAGTGACTTAACATTGAATTTGATTGATAGTACTTATGGTACTGCTGTACAAAGTTCAGTCGCAGCTGCAGCTGTTGGTGCTTTAATGGGTGGAGTTGCTAGTACTAAATGGTCTGCTACACCTAATTGTGATTTATCTTCAGCTACTGGTACTGCGTCTGATGTAATGTCTGGTTATAATGTTTGTGACGGAACAGCAGAATTTGATGCTTACACAGCAACTGCTAACTTTATAAAAACATTTACTGCTTCAGATCCTTTTGTTGAAACCGCAGGTGCTGATGGTGGATCATTACTAATCGATCTTGGTTACGTTGCTGTTCCAGATATGAATTATGCTCAGGGTGTTGTGGCATCTGGTCAGTTCCAAGGCGCTCATGACGTATACCGAAATGGTTGTAAAAACAACTATCTTGGAAATTACGCTTTAACAATTCAATCCAACGGATTGTTTGGTGACGACTATTGTGAGCAAGATGCTGGTCCGGATAAAGCTGCTTTAGCATATAAAATTCGTGGATCATTGACATACAATAACTTTAACAACTCAGCATGGTCATTTAGCCCTTCTTTTGGGTTCAACCATGACTTAGCTGGTAACGCTCCTTCATCGCTGGGTGGATTTGTTGAAGACAGAATGAGTGCTTCTGCAACTGCACGATTTACTAATGGTGGTATGACGACTAGTGTTAGTTACCAAATGGAGATGGGGGACGAATTAGTCAATTCTAGTACTGATAAAGACTATCTCTCTGCAAACTTCTCATATGCATTTTAATTTAGGGAAAGGATAAAATGAATATCATGAATATAAAAAAATTAATCGTATCACTGATTGCTGTCTTGGCATTCTCAGTTTCGTCCGCGTCTGCTGATGGACATATAAAATACTCTGTTACATCAGATAATGTATCAGAATATTCTGCCATGCTGACACCAGGTATGATCAATATGTTTGCTGCTTACCCTGACACTTTCCGTATGGATGTTTATGAGTCAGGTGGCAATTGTACAATGGACTCAAGCATAATGGCTATTAGTCAATCTAACGGTGCAATGATAAATGATAATGAGGGACTCGAGTTGCCAAACATGGGACAAATACCTTTTCCTGATCCCTCTCACCCTCAGCATTGGGTATGGAATTACAGAATGTTTGCAGGTTCAGTCAGTGCAGTGGATAGAATACAAACATCAGCTCGTGTAACAGCTGATGGCGCTATTACCACAGGTCAACAAGAAACTACGATTTCTTTCCCTGTGAATCCAAATACAAAAACAATGTATGCAGACAATAATTTATTTGCTTTATTTATGCAAAAGAACTTAGGCCCACCACGAAGTGCGGGACTGGTAACTCTTGTGCATGATTTCATTGATAGTTACATACAACCGCGTAAAGCTTGGCAATACAATCCGGCGACACGACGAGTAAGAAGAGCACCGGACATTTCTTATGATAACCTTACAGCTGCAGGTGGTGGTATCCAAACAATTGACTCATATGGTGGATTTAATGGTGCACAAGACAAATATGACTGGTCTTATGAAGGCATGAAAAAAATGATTGTTCCAAACAATAACGATATGCTTGCAGACTCAACCATTGAAAATACTTTCACGCCTAATCATCCAAATCCGGATGTCGTTCGTTTTGAGGAGATGGATGTTCATATCATCCATGCGCAATTAAAACCTGGTCAAAGGCATCTGTATGCGTCTAGAACCTTCTACTATATGGATGGTAATCCAGGAATGCTTCTTTATCATGATATGTACGATGGCAATCAAGAATTAATGCGTGCAAGTTACCAAACAACTGTTCAAGGTAACATGGGTGGCACAGGTCTTGAAGATACGACGTGTAATGTTCAAGGTGAATACACTTTTGACTTCGCAACAAGAACTTATGTTGGAACCAACTTATTTGGTCCTGCCGTTCAGCCACGTGGAGCAATCTATAATGGTGAAGAAAAAGCTGTCAGCTTCTATACACCAGACGGTTTAAGAAGATACGCAAGGTAAAATTCTTTACTACTAATAAAATTAAAATAAAACCCGGCTTGAATTATTTAAGTCGGGTTTTAATTTATCTAAAACAATATGTTGCGCATACTTTCAATATTATTCATTTTTATACTTCTAAACATAAGTTCAGTATCCTCATCGAACTTTAATTATGGATCAGGCTATGCCGCAAAATCAGTGCTTGCATCGCAGTCTCTGATTAACGCAATGGACAAAGTAGATAATAGAATATATGCAGCCGGTGAACATGGAATTATTTTGTATTCAGATGATTTTGGTGATAGCTGGACTCAAGCTGAAAGTGTACCTTATACAAGCACTATAACTGATATCAGTTGTCCAAGTAAGCAATCGTGCTGGGTGACCGGTCATGATGCAACAATTCTTCATTCAAATGATTATGGTAAAACTTGGATAAAGCAGTACGAAGATATTGACTGGGATGCGCCATTACTATCAATTCATATGTTTGATGATAATGAAGGAATTGCATTAGGTGCTTTTGCCCTATCATTAAGAACGGTAGATGGAGGTCAGACATGGGGATATCTATTTCTTGATGACGATGAGTTCCAACCCCATCTCAACTATACCTATGCGGATGCACAAATTTGGAGGAAGTCAGCTAAGAACGAGGTTTATGCGGTTGGAGAGTTGGGGAAATATTATATTTCGGATGATCGAGGATTAAACTGGCTTGCGGTAGATACTAATTATGAAGGCTCATATTGGGCAGGCATAAAAGTTGATGATGGACAGTCGCTTCTTCTAGGGATGTCTGGAAATCTAACTTTGATTACACAGTATGGACAGGATGATAATATTCCAGGTGATGCAATTACAACCTTAGCATGCTATGAAAGTGGTTATTTTTCAGGCGAGTGTAAAACTTTGGGTTTTAAAAAATTGTATATAGGTTCAAAAAATAGTTTAACCAATGCAGTTACGCTTGACGATGGACGTATTGCAATGAGTGGCAACGGAGGAGCGATTTCAATTATTGATTTATACAGAAAAAAAAATATTGAAACATGTGTTAGGTCAGATCGTTTAAGCAATACTTCTGTTGTATACTTAGGAAGTGATGAATTTTTATTAGCTGGTGAGAAAGGTTTTAGAAAACACAGCATGTCTGAATGCTATGATAACTATTCATCAGAAGACTCAAGTTCTCAGGATAGTTATTTTAAATTAGATTTAGGCTAAAATGGGACGAGTACAGGACAAAGTTGCTATTATCACTGGTGCAGCTTCTGGACTAGGATTTGCTGCAGCACGGATGCTTCTTAAAGAAGGAGCAAAAGTTGTACTAACTGATGTAAACCGTGAAGTATTAGAGTCAATGCAAGATCGCTTGAATGATTTTAGTCAGTCTCAATTCCAAACTTTCTATCATGATGTCACTCAAGAAGACTCTTGGATTGAATTGATAAATAAAACAGAGAACGACCAAGGAAAAATAAATATTTTAGTGAATAGTGCAGGTATAAGTCTTGGCGCTGATGTAGTATCAACTGATTTTGATATATGGAAAAAAGTCCACAACGTCAATCTTGATAGTGTTTTTCTTGGCTGCAAATATGCAGTTCCTATTATGGGTAAATATGGACATGGTTCAATTATTAACATTTCATCAATTTCTGGTATCGTCGCGGGTTGGAATACAGCTGCCTACAATTCATCTAAAGCGGGTGTACGCCATCTTTCTAAGTCAGTAGCGCTATTTTGTGCAAAAAAAGGATATGATGTGAGATGCAATTCAATTCATCCTGCTTTTGTAAACACACCTATTCTTGATCCAATAAAGCAAGTTTTTGGCGAGGCCGAAGCTGTTGCTAAATTGTCAAGGCAAATACCTATAAATAAAATTGGAGATACAGACGACGTGTCTTATGCCATTGTATATTTAGCTTCAGAAGAATCTAAATTTATGACAGGTTCAGAAATTGTTCTTGATGGTGGCTTAAGCGCGATGTAGTTTCATAGCTTGAGCTATGAATAAAAAAACTGCATTAATGGTCGTGCATCAACCAAGATCAAGCACAGGAGATGTTGGCATTAAATTAAGAAAGCGTGGCTATTCTCTTGATGTAAGAAGGCCAGTGATTGGCGAAAAACTTCCAGAAAATATGGATGAGCATGATCTAGCGGTAATCTATGGTGGACCACCGAGTGCTAATGATGATCTTAATTACATAAAATATGAGATAGACTGGATTTCCAAAGTTCTTGAATCCAATAAGCCATTTCTTGGAATATGTCTAGGTGCTCAAATGCTGGCAAAGAACCTCGGCGGGACAGTTCAAAAATCTCATGACCTTACACTTGAAATTGGTTTTTTTGATATCAATCCCACAGGAGATGGCCATAAGATGTTCCAAAGTCAGAAAAAGTTTTTTCAGTGGCACCGAGAAGGTTTTACTGTGCCCCGGTCATGCGATATTCTAGCTAAAGGTGATCTATTTAGAGAACAGGCATTCCGATATAAAAATGCTTTAGCAATTCAATTTCACCCAGAGGTCAATTTAAAGATGCATCTTCGATGGTTATATTATGCTGGTTATATGCTAAAAGAAAAAGGTGCACAAAATCGACGTGAACAACTTACTCATCGACTTAAACATGGTAAAAAAATAAATTTATGGTTAGACTCATTTTTAGATAACTACTTATTGAAAGATATTAATCCATGAATTCACTCATTATTCTCTTTGATCAAGTTATCAATCTTTATACATGGATATTAATCATCAATGTTATTTTTAGTTGGTTGATAGCTATGAATATCTTCAATACACAGAATAGAATTATTATAGCTGTCTATTATGGAACTAAAAGATTAACCGACCCACTCCTTAACCCTATAAGAAATTTTCTGCCTAATCTTAGTGGGATTGATATATCTCCAGTGGTTTTAATTTTAATTTTGTATTTTATAAGAAATCTACTATTTGAATATTTTTATATGACAATTGCGTTGTAAATTATGGATGAAAATAAATTAATTGATGGCAAAAAAATTGCTGCTGATTTGCGTGCAGAAACTGCAGTAAAGGTAGAGGCTTTTAAAAAAGATTTTAATAAAGTTCCAACCCTTGCAGTTGTCTTAGTAGGTGAAGATCCAGCTAGTCAAGTTTATGTAAAGACTAAAACAAAAATGGCTAAAGAAATTGGTATGGATGTAGAAGACCATTTTTTAGACACAAACGTTACTGAGAGCGATTTATTAAACCTTATTGGCGATCTTAACAAAGATGACAAAGTGAATGGTATACTGGTTCAATTACCGCTACCATCACATATAGATTCAAGGGCAATCATCGACTCAATTGATCCAATTAAAGATGCAGATGGATTTCATGCAGTTAACGTTGGCAGAAACTCAATTGGTGGTGAACTTTTAAACAAAACATTTACCCCGTGCACTCCTCTTGGCTGTTATCTGATGTTAAAAAAATCTGTTGCTGATCTAAAGGGGATGCATGCTGTTATTATTGGTAGATCCAATATCGTTGGGAAACCCATGGCGCAACTGCTTCTTGAGGAGTCTTGCACCGTGACTATTGTTCATTCGAAAACAAGAAATATTGAAGAACTTACCAGGCAAGCAGATATTGTTGTTGCAGCGGTGGGAAGACCACTGATGGTCAAAAAAGATTGGATCAAAGAAGGAGCAATTGTTATTGATGTTGGCATTAATCGTGTCGATCATCCAGAAAATCCAGGCAAGACAAAACTAGTTGGCGATGTTGATTTTGATGAAGTATTCAGCGTTGCTTCAGCAATCACTCCAGTACCTGGTGGTGTTGGACCAATGACAATCGCATGTTTACTAAAGAATACAGTTGACGCTGCGATACGACAGCAATAATAATTATTTTTTCTCTCTTAGTCTTAAAGCATTTAGTTTGATGAAGCCCTCGGCATCTTTTTGAGAGTAAATATTATCTGATTCAAAAGTTGCTAGATTAGGATTGTATAAACTCATTGAACTCTCACGACCTGTAATCATGGTATTGCCTTTATATAATTTTAGTCTCACTTTACCTTCTACATTCTCTTGAGATTTATCAATCATAGATTGCATCATTTCTCTTTCAGGTGAAAACCAATAGCCATTATAGACAAGCTCTGCATACTTAGGAGATAGTTCATCTTTCATGTGAGCTGCTTCCTTGTCCAATGTGATGCTTTCTATGGCTCTGTGAGCGTGATAGAGGATTGTTCCACCAGGCGTTTCATATATTCCTCTGGATTTCATGCCAATGTACCTGTTTTCAACCAAATCAACCCTGCCTATACCATGTTTTCCTCCCATCTCGTTCAAGGCTTTCAATAATTCAAAAGGTGTCATGCTTTGTCCGTTTAAAGCACAGGCATCGCCTTGTTTGAACTCAATGGTGATTTCTTCTGGAGTATCGGGAGCATTTTTTGGAGATACAGATCTTGTATATACATAATCAGGAGCTTCTTCCCATGGATCTTCAAGGACTTTACCTTCAGCAGAAGAGTGCAAAATATTTTCATCAATACTGAAAGGTTGTTCGCCTCTCTTATCTTTGGCAATTTCAATGCCATGTTGATCAGCGTATTCAACCAAAGATGTGCGAGATGTAAGATCCCATTCTCTCCATGGGCTGATGATTTTAATATCTGGTTTATGGTAATAATAACCTAACTCAAATCTAATTTGATCGTTACCTTTGCCTGTTGCGCCATGCGATACAGCATCAGCACCCACTTTATTTGCAATTTCAATTTGCTTTTGTGCAATCAAAGGTCTTGCAATAGATGTTCCTAAAAGATAGTAGCCCTCATAAAGCGGATTGGCTCTGAACATAGGAAAAATATAATCTCGGACAAATTCCTCTTTGAGATCTTCAATGAATATTTCTCTAACACCTTGCTGTGTTGCTTTTGACGCAACCAAATCATAATCTTCATCTTGGCCTAAGTTTGCGGTAAACGTAACGACCTCGCACGAGTAGGTTTCTTTAAGCCATCTTAATATTACGGATGTATCGAGCCCACCTGAGTAAGCAAGAACAACTTTATTTACTTTATCCATGATTTCTTAGTTCACTTTTTCTTATTTTTATACTTGAGGACCTGAGTTGACCGCATGCAGCCATAATATCTTGTCCCCTTGTTTTTCTAACAGGGCTTGCATAACCTGCATTTTTAATGATGTCACTAAATTTCTTAATTTGCTCTTTATCAGAGCATTCATAAGGAGAATTAGGCCACGGGTTAAAGGGAATAAGGTTAATTTTTGCGGGAATTCCGGAAATTAATTTAACTAGATTACGTGCATCGGCTTCGCCATCATTGACCCCTTTAAGCATCACATACTCGAACGTGATGCGCTTTGCATTCTTAGCTCTTGGATACTCTCTGCAAGATTTAATTAATTCTTTTAAGGGAAATTTCTTATTTATTGGAACGATCTCATTGCGTAATTCATCGTTTGTTGCATGCAACGATATGGCAAGCCTTGAATCCACCTCTTCTCCCCATTTAATTATTTCAGGCACTATTCCTGATGTACTAAGAGTTATTTTCTTTGTTGATAGTTGAATTCCCTCCTTATCGCCCATAATTTCTGCAGCTTGTTTGACATTATTATAATTATAGAGAGGTTCCCCCATTCCCATGAAAACAATATTTGAAATCTTTCTTCCGTGTTTATTGGACCAATCAGATAGTTCATCCTTAGCCACTAGTAATTGTGATACAATTTCTTCACTAGTTAAATTACGTACTAACTTTTGTGTACCTGTATAACAAAATGTACAATTTAATGTACAGCCCACTTGTGATGATACACACAAAGTGCCTCGATTGTCTTCAGGTATAAAAACTGTTTCTATGAGATTTCCATCTTGGAGTTTGAATAACCATTTTTGTGTTCCATCAGTAGACTTTTCATGCGTTTGTACTGTTGGTCTTTTAATTTGATAAAACTGAGGGAGTGCTGATCTCAATTCCTTAGAGATTGAACTCATTTTCTTAAAATCAGTCTCACCTTTATTATAAAGCCAGTGCCATATTTGCTTAGCACGAAATTTATCTTTCACCTCAATGAGATCATTCATTATCAAAGATTCATATATCTCCGATTGACTTAGTCCAATTAAGTCTGATTTTTCATCTGTCATGATTGTTTATGAGCAGGCTTCGTCGATCGCTGCTAACGCTTTTGTAAATCCTATGAGTGAATATGTATCTGTTATTTTGGTTCCTCTGCTTGAGACACTCTTAACTTTGACACGTGCCCCGTTCTTCATATCTTTTATGAGTTTCTTGCCATTTTCGCCGTCTGCTAACCAAGCTCGTGACTCGACAGTGAAAAATTTGTAGTTGCTATTATTGATACTGACTTCGACCATGCTCTTTGGTTTAAAGGTGAACCCTGTATCTACACTAGCTTCATGAGAGGTCCCATCATTCTGGAAATTTGTAATCATTAAAGCATGTTCACCACGATTTAGATCTGAGGGATTGGTCGCAATCGGTTTCGAAATGATGTAGCAAGTTTTAGACGTACCATCTTTAAATTCTTTAGCTTGCCATGCTCCACTTTTGCCAAAAGAGCCAAGATGCACAACATCGAGAACTGCAAAAGCATTTATTGAACTCAGCAGTAATATTGATAGAATAAGATTGAAATTAATAAATTTCATAGCCTGTAATTTATATCGAGATTCATAATTATGAAAGCAATTGTTTGCAAAGAATTCGGACCTCCAAGTTTATTGGTTTATGAGGATGTTGAAGTTCCTGAACTAAAGAAGAGTCAAATATTGGTGGATGTCCATGCTGCTGGAGTTAATTTTCCCGATACCTTAATCATACAAGACAAGTATCAAGTAAAACCTCCTCTTCCTTTTTCACCTGGTGGTGAAATATCAGGAACCATTAGTGCAGTTGGTGAAAGTATCACAGATTGGAAAGTTGGTGATGAGGTTGTTGCTATGACAGGTTTTGGAGGTTTCAGAGAACAAGTTATTGTCAGTGCTGCTCAAATTTATAAAAAGCCAAGCAGTATGGATTTTACTACAGCATCGTGCTTTACATTGACTTATGGCACATCACAATACGCGCTAAAAAATCGCGGCCAACTAAAAGAAGGTGAAACATTATTGGTTCTAGGCGCAGCAGGAGGTGTTGGTATATCAGCTGTAGAAATTGGCAAAGCTCTTGGTGCAAAAGTAGTTGCAGCCGCTTCTTCAGATGAAAAATTAGAAGTATGCAAACAGTATGGAGCAGATGAAGTGATCAACTACGGTGGATACGATTTAACAGATCGTGATCAAGTTAAACAGTTTAGATCTGAAATTTCAAAAGCTACTGGCGGTAAAGGACCTGACGTTATTTATGATCCTGTAGGTGCGGACTTTACAGAGCCTGCTTTAAGAAGTATTGCATGGAATGGTCGATTTTTAGTTATTGGTTGGGCAGCAGGTCATATACCTAAGATCCCTATGAATCTCTATTTGATCAAAGGGTGTTCCGCTGTAGGGGTCTTTTGGGGACAGTTTACAGCTTTAGAGCCACAAAATCATTTGGACAATATGAACCAACTGACGAGCTGGTACGAAGAAGGTAAATTAAAAGCACCAGTTACAGAAGTTCTCCCACTTGAAAGAGGGCAAGAAGCTCTTGAAACAATTCTTGCGCGTAAAGCTACAGGGAAGATTGCGCTAACAACATCTTTTTATAAATCTTAGAAGTCTTATTATTTTTTCTTATTCATTTCTTGAGCCATATCAAGATCAAGTTTAGTAACCCCACCCGAGTCGTGCGTAGATAGTGTAACGACTACTGTGCTGTAAACATTAAACCATTCAGGATGGTGATCTTTTTTTTCCGCGTATATAGCCATTGTTGTCATCCAACCAAAGGCTTGCATAAAATCTCTAAATTTAAATGTTTTAGTAATTGCATTACGACCTTTGACCATTTTCCAGCCTGATAAGCGTTTTAGTTTTTTTGTAACTTCTGTTTTTGCAAGTCTTCTAATCATGGTGATGGGTTTGGGATCTCCTTATGTACATTTCTGATTTCATTCATAATCTCTTTATTTAAATCAAGGTGGATACTGTCAATGCAGGCCTTTAATTGTTCCATTGTCGTTGCACCAATTATAGTCGATGTGACAAAAGGTTGTATATCACAAAATCTGATAGCTAATTGTGAGGGATCAAGCTCATACTTTATTGCAATATCAACATACATTTCAATCGCCTTCATGGTCTTCTCATTTCTGTATCTATACATTAGAGGGCCGTCACCAAACAATGCCATTCTCGAGCCTTGTGGCATCTGCCCGTTCAAATATTTTCCAGACAATGTTCCTTGAGCTAATGGTGAATAAGCAAGCAACCCTACTTGCTCATGGGCAGCAACTTCAGAAAGACCAATTTCGAAACCTCTGTTCACTAAATTATAAGCGTTTTGAATGGACGCTACACGAGGGAGACCTTTGGCCTCAGCATGCTGTAGATACTTCATCGTACCCCACGGAGTTTCATTGGAGAGACCAATTTCCCGAACTTTTCCTTGCTTCACAAGTTCACCAAGTGCTTCAAGCGTTTCTTCTAGTGGAATAGAGTCAGAGGTATCCATGTGTTTGTATTCAAGACGTCCTGAAAAAGCACCAAATGGTCGATCAGGCCAGTGCACTTGATAGAGATCAATATAATCTGTTTGTAGTCTTTTAAGACTACCTTCAACAGCGTAAAAAATTTGCTCTTTAGTCAGTCTTGGAATTTCCTCATTTTCTCTTAGCCATGACATTCCAGAGCGTCCTGCTACCTTTGTAGCAAGAATAACTTTATTTCTATTCCCACGTGCCTTAAACCACGAACCAATATATTTCTCTGTAAGACCCTGAGTCTTGGCTTTTGTGGGTACAGCATAGATTTCCGCAGTATCAATAAAATTAACTTCATGAGCGAGTGAATAATCTAACTGATCGTGCGCATCAGCTTCGGTATTTTGCTCCCCCCAAGTCATCGTGCCGAGACAAATGGAGCTTACATCTATATCTGATCGTCCTAATTTTCTAAATTCCATTATTTTACTATTAATCCTAAATCTTCCATCTGTTTTGCTGTATCTACAACAGCGCCTTCAACACTTTCAAAATTAAAGTTTAATATATTTTTTGCATTTTCTGAATTTGTATATTTTGTTTTACCAACAAACCCAGCAATTACTGCAGCTTCTTTGTTAAATAATCCCATCAGTTTAATAAGAAAATTTGGAGCTTTTCTAGTTGGTGCTTTTGTGTAACCATTTTTGTTCAGCATTTCATTCATCTCAGTTAACCACATGTTTCTCTCTGCTAAGATAAATCTTTTGCCGTTTGCATCAGGATGCGTCATGGCAACAATATGAGCTCTAGCTGTGTCTTTGACAGACACAAATCCCAGATGAACTTGTGGTACAACTGAATAAGAACCATCAAGCATTCTTTGAATAAACATATTAGATGATCCCATATCATCTGATAACGAAGGCCCTACAACAAGTGTTGGATTAATTGCAGCAGCTTCAATTTTATCTTCTTCATTAAGTTCAGATAGATAATCCCACATAGCTCTTTCAGCTATAGCTTTGCTTTTATTATATGCACCAATTTTTTGACTCGGATCTGTCCAATGACTCTCATCAAACACGTCTTTAACATGTCCGTAGCCTACAGCTGAAAAGGAAGATGTCATGACAAATCGTTTAACCCTATTTTTAACAGCGCTTTTTACAGCACGAAGTAGTCCATCTTTAGCAGGAATTATGATGTCATCCTCATGATCAGGAGCTTTTTCAGTAAGTGGTGAAGCTATATGCAAAACATAATCACATCCAGCCGCAGCGTCGTCCCAACCAGCATCACTCATCAAGTCAAGTTCACATGTTTCAAATCTATTTTCTGCATTGACAACCTTAGCCAAGGCGTTCCTAACTTCTGGTTCTCTTTCCTTTGATCTCATTGAGCCTCTAACATGATATCCAGCCTCAAGTAGCTGAGCGACGCAATGCAGTCCGATATAACCAGTAGTTCCTGTAACAAGTACTTTCTCCATTTTCCCCCTAAGTAATTGTAATTATTAAATAAAATCTTAGTAATTAATTACTTGTATTGATTACCTTTATAATTATGTATTAAAATAGATATATCAATTAATTCAAGAGGTTTTTAAATATGGACTATCAAACTAGAGCTCAATCAACACCCGCGATCGATGAAGGTCTTAGACAATACATGATGAGTGTTTATAACTATATGGCATCTGGTTTAGCTCTTACTGGTTTAGTAGCCTATATGTTATATCAAATGGTTGGTGGCAGTGATATTGTTTTTGTTAATGGGCAGATAATCATAGAAACCATGAGTCCTTTGGGGCAAACAATTTATTCCGGTCCAATGATGTGGATTATTGCACTAGCACCATTGGGAGTTGTTTTGTATATGAGCTTTGGCATTCGTGGTATGTCAGCAGCAAGAGCCCAAACAATGTTTTGGGTATTTGCATTTTTAATGGGCCTATCTTTATCATCAATTCTTTTATCATATACTGGAGCTAGCATTACTCGCGTCTTTCTTATCACAGCAACAACATTTGGTGCAATGAGCATATATGGTTATACCACTAAAAGAGATCTAACTGGGCTTGGATCATTTTTATTTATGGGATTGATTGGAATAATTATAGCTTCTATCGTAAATATTTTTCTAGGATGGGAAACTTTATATTTTGCCATTTCCGTGATCGGTGTTTTAATATTTGTTGGCCTTACTGCATATGATACTCAAAAAATAAAGAATATGTATATGGCTTATGATAGTGCAGAAGTTGCAGCAAAAAAAGCAATCATGGGCGCACTGACACTTTACTTAGACTTTATAAATTTATTTATTATGTTACTCAGACTTTTCGGTCAAAGAAGATAACTCTTAGACAATTCTCTTTAGAGAAAAATCTAAGAAATTTATAATGCTTACTAGCTCATTTGAGTCTTTTAACTTTTTGTAATGTGCATTTAAAAGAAGATATTTTTTTTGTTTCTTCAAGGACTTTTTATTTTTGATAATTTGTAAAAAAGCTTTTTCAAATGTACTTCGATAAATTGAAAAGACAGCTGTATTTTCGTTATGGTCAATTGCATAATCTCTCCAAATTCCATTACTTACGTTTTTCCCATAAATAGATAAAATCATATTGAGCTCTACTTTGTTAAAACTAGTTATTCGAGTTTTCTGATCTAATTTTTCATTTTTAGGTTGGGTATTTAAATAGTGGATGACCATGTTATCCAATGTTAACTCGAAAATAATACATAAACACCTAATTTTAGGGAAATTTATTAAAATAACATAGCCATAATGACTTGCATTTGTCTTAAAAATTACGATATAAACCCTAACAATTTTAAAATATGGCAAAATCTGAAAAATTAGAATTCCAAACGGAAGTTAGTCAATTGCTTAAATTGATGATCAACTCTGTTTATTCTGAAAAAGAAGTCTTTATTCGCGAGCTCGTTTCCAATGCATCTGATGCCTGTGATAAGCTTAGGTATTTATCTAATACTAAAGAAAAATTACTTAAGGATGATCCTAATTTCTCAGTAAGTATTAATATAGATAAAAAATCAAATTTGATTTCAATTTCCGACAATGGTGTTGGAATGAATAAAAAAGATCTGATATCAAACCTCGGAACAATTGCAAGATCAGGAACAGCACACTTCTTGAAAGAATTATCAGAGTCTAAAACAAAAGATCTTTCATTAATTGGTCAATTTGGAGTTGGGTTTTATTCAGCATTCATGGTTGCCTCTCAAACAAAGGTGATAACAAGAAAAGCTGGAGAAAATAAATTATGGATTTGGATTTCAGATGGTGAAAGTAATTTCACCATTGAAGAGAGTGAAGATCTTGACCTCTTGCCATCAAATAGAGGAACGACTATTGAATTAACTTTAACGAAAGAGGCAAAGGAGTATTTAGAAAAGTCAAGAATTGAAAATATTATACGCAAGTATTCTGATCATATTAGTATTCCAATTTTTATAACGGATGGGTCAGAGAAAAAAGATGAAAAGCCTGAGTCTGTTAATTCTGCTTCTGCAATTTGGACTCGTCCCAAAAATAAAATTACAGAAGAACAATATAAAGAATTTTATAATCATGTAGGGCAGATGTTTGACGATCCTTGGATGACGTCGCACTATAAAGCTGAAGGAAAAATCGAATATACAGTTCTAAATTTTATACCATCGACAAAACCTTTTGATTTATATGAACCTGCTAGAGAAAATAGACTAAAATTATATGTCAAAAGAGTTTTCATCACTGATAATTGTCCTGAGCTGGTCCCTCCATATTTAAGGTTTATAAGAGGCGTGATTGACTCTGAAGATCTTCCATTAAATATCAGTAGGGAGATGCTTCAAAATAACCCCGTTGTTGCAAAAATAAGATCATCTCTTGTTAAAAGAACTTTATCAGATTTAAAGAAGAAGCTTTCAAACGATAGAAAATCATTCGAGTCATTTTGGTTAAATTTTGGACCTGTATTGAAAGAAGGAATTTATGAGGACTTTGAAAAGAAAGAATCCTTATTAGAGATTTCTCTTTTTAAAAATTCTAAATCAAAAGAATTAATATCACTTGATGAGTATGTCGAAGGGATGGGTAAAAAACAAAAAGATATTTATTTCATGACTGGTGACAGCTATGAAAATATAATGAATAATCCAAGCTTAGAAGGCTATAAATCTCGGAATATCAATGTGTTAATACTAGACGATCCAGTAGATAGCTTTTGGACATCTTCTACTCCTGTTTATAAAGAAAAGTCATTTAAGTCAGTAACAAAAGGGCTTGATGATTTAGACTCATTTGACAGCAAAAAAGAAAAAGATAATAAAAAAGAAAACAAATCTATCGACCCTTTAGTTGTATTACTAAAAGAACAGCTTAAGGATAAAGTTAAAGATGTAAGGATTTCATCAAGATTGACTGACAGTGCTGTATGTTTAGTTGGAGATGATAATGCTATGGATCCTCATCTGGAAAAGATACTTCAGCAGCATAATCAATTAAATCAGGAACTATCCTTAAAGATACTAGAAATTAACTCTGATCATAAGCTCATAAAAAAAATGGCTAAGATGTGTACAAAAAAGGAAGAGATTGGAGAAATTAGCAGAATTGCAACAATACTTTATGAACAATCAAAAATTTTAGATGGTGAGAAACCATCAGATCCTGCCAGGTTTTCAAGAGATTTAATTGATATTATTTATTCATCAGTAAAATAAATTTTATTTACATATGAAATTAAGACTCTTATTCTCAATAAAATTAATTTAGAATATAAGAAAAAAATAGGAAAAAATCATGAAAAACATAATTATATCGACTTTTGTATTACTTTTATCATTGACTTCATATTCTGTATCAGAAGAATTTAATGAAAATCTAATATACGAAGGAACAATTTCTAGTGCGTATAACCAAGTTGATTTACCAATGCTGCCAGGAAAATGGAAGGTGTATGATCTTGAGAAATCTGGAAGTGTACCATCTGGTAATTTTTATGTTTTCGCAAACTTAGTACCTATTGAGATAGGTCCAAACGACAATTCTGTATACTTCGACAATATTAATTTTGGCATTTTAGGATCAAAATCAGAAGAAACAGATTATAGAAGAACTTTTTTTGGTTGTGACTCAGGCTTCTATTCTGCCGCTGATAACAAAACAAAAAATATTGTAACTAGAGGCTCTGGGAACTTTGAAGAGACGTGTTCTGTCGCAATTAATAATGAAGGTGATTTTGGAGGTTTATCTAATCAGTTTTACTACACTGATTGTGGAGAGATATGCGTAGAAGTTAGCTTTTCTCTATATAGAGAAAGTTATAATATAAATTCTAATGAATTTGTTGAGTTTTCTGAAAAGTTATTTGAGGCCATAAGAAGTACTGTTTCAGGTGGTGATGGAACTTTAGAGTTCTTATCTGATTATAAAATTTAATTTAGTCAAGAATTTACTAGATTCTTAAAAACATACTGAAGTATTCCACCAGTTTCGAGATACTCTATCTCGGTCACTGTGTTTACTAAAAGTTTGATTTTTATCTTTTTGTTTTCACCTTTCTTATATTTAATTAATGCATTGTAGTTCTTCTGTGGTTTTAACTTACCTTTAACATTGAAGATGGTTATTTTTTCTGAGCCTTTCAGCTTGAGAGTTTTTCTGTTGTCAGATCCAGTAAATTTAAATGGTAATACGCCCATACCTACCAAATTTGATCTATGAATTCTCTCGTAAGACTCAGCAATAACTGCTTTTACCCCTAGTAATTTAGTTCCTTTTGCAGCCCAATCTCTGGATGAGCCCATTCCGTAATCTTTACCTGAAATAATAATCAGTGGTGTCTTGGATTCTTGATATTTAATTGATGCATCATATATAGACATTTGTTTATTGGATGGGTAATGAATTGTATAGCCACCTTCAATATTTTTTAACATTTCATTCTTAATCCTAATATTCGCAAATGTTCCTCTCATCATTACTTGGTGGTTGCCTCTTCTGGCTCCAAATGAATTAAAATCATTTCTATTAACCTTTTTATACTTTAGATAGTCCCCTGCAGGTCCATCATCTTTTATGGCTCCTGCAGGACTAATATGATCTGTAGTAACTGAGTCTCCAAAAATACCTAGAATGTTTGCATCTTCAATATCGCTTATATTGTTTTGATTAAGTTTTAGATCTTTAAAAAAAGG